>JASHQH010000110.1 GCA_030037635.1 Acidobacteriaceae bacterium | reverse complement strand
TTCTAGTTAGGGAGGCGAAAGGCAAGCGCAGATTCCTCGCTCCGCTTACCCCATGATTGATTCCCACCCTAGCCGCAAGAACAAGGGCGCGGCGAGGGTGGGGCACCCAGCTTCGTTCGGAAATTGGGATAGGGAGTTCGGAGGCGAGGATGGTGTGGCCCCCGCCCTAGCCGGAAAAACAACGACCCGGCTAGGATGGGGCACCCAGCTTCGTTCGGAAATTTGGGATAGGAGTTCGGAGGCGAGGATGGTGTGGCCTCCACCCTAGCTGCAAGAACAAAGGCGCGGCCGGGGCCCGTGCGCCCGGGTAGATTGGAAGGATGGATCAAAGGGGGCCGGATTGGCGGGGGGAGCTGCGCGCGATGGTGGCGCTGGCTGTGCCTGTGGCGTTGAGCGAACTGGGCTGGATGGCGCAGGGCGTGGTGGACACCATTATGGTGGGCCGGCTGGGTCCTGCGGCGATAGGGGCCGTGGCGCTGGGCAATGCAGTCTGCTATACACCGTCGATTTTTGGCGCGGGGCTGATGCTGGGGCTGGACACGCTGGTGTCGCAGGCCTACGGACGCAAGGATCACGACGAGTGCCATCGCTGGCTGGCGCAGGGAGTGTACCTGGCGTGCTTTGCGGCGGTGCCGATTATGGCGGCGATCGCGCTGGCGAGTGTCTGGCTGCCGCGATTCGGAATTGCGGCAGAGGTGGCCGTCCCGGCCAGCGCTTACATGCGCCGGTTCCTGTGGGGCACGCTTCCGCTTCTGCTTTACGGCGCTACGCGCCGCTATCTGCAGGGCGTAGGCCAGGTGCGTGTTGTGACGGTCGCTTACGTGCTTGCCAATCTGGTCAACTGGTTTCTGAACTGGGTGTTGATCTACGGGAAGCTGGGCATGCCTGCGCTGGGCGTCAACGGCTCTGCCATCTCCACTGTGTTTGCGCGCATCTCGATGGCAATTGTGCTGCTGGGTTTTGCGTGGCGCTACGAGCGCAAGCGGGGACATCCGCTGTTCCGGCACTGGGCTGCGCCGCAGGCAGCGCGATTGAGGAGCTTGTTGCGGCTGGGTGCGCCGGCAGCAGGGCAGATTCTGCTGGAGGTAGGCGCGTGGAACCTGGCGACTTTTTCGGCGGGATACCTGACGCCGGTGGCTCTGGCTACGCACCAGATTGTGCTCAACTACGCCAGCGTCACCTACATGGTTCCGCTGGGGATCTCGGCTGCGGCCGCGGTGAGCGTAGGCCACGCGGTGGGCGCAGGCGATGCGGCGCGGGCGCGGCGGGCGGGATGGATGGCACTGGCGCTGGGCGCAGGATTCATGCTGCTGGCGGCAGTGGTGCTGCTTCTATGGCCGGTTCCGCTTATCGAGCTCTACACGCGCGACGCGCGGGTGCTTGCGGTGGGGCCGACGCTGCTGGGAATCGTGGCGGCGTTCGAGCTTTTTGATGGCATCCAAACCGTCTCAACCGGCGCGCTGCGCGGATTGGGCGAAACTCGCGCGCCCATGTTGGCCAACCTGGTGGGTTACTGGGTGCTGGGTCTGCCGCTCGGGTTTTTTCTTTGTTTCGGACTGAAGTGGGGAATTTACGGGCTGTGGATCGGGCTGACGCTGGCTCTGATCGTGATTGCGCTGGCGCTCATGGCGCGGTGGAGAAAAGACAGCAGAAGGCAGCTTTTCGCCGCTGGCTTTTAGCTTTTCTGGTGCGGAGGAAGCGGTGGTTCTGGAGCTGACAGGCGAGATCCGCCGCAAGATTCTCGTGAACAAAATGAGCTATGAAACAACGAAGGCGCCCGATTAGGCGCCTTCGCTGCTTAGTTTACGTTATTTTATGCTGGGTTGATCTGGGGTCAGGAGCCGGTTACAACGTACGAGGTGTTATTGGGAAGTAATCGAGGGTTGGTGAAACTTCCCGCAATGGACATGAAAATGTCTTTCAAGCTGACCACGGTGTGCGAGGCGTCCTGGCAGGTGCTGCCCGAGCCGCTCTGGTCCCAGTCGGAGTAAAAATACTCGAGCGACGAGGCGACGTTTTCCATGGTGATGCATGGTGTGAGATTGGAGACGGAGCCGAAGTTGTAATTCAAGTTGGAGACCTGCGAGGAGGTGAGCACGAGAGAGGTATCGGTGCCGCTGGCCCCGCTGGCGCCGCAGCCGCTGTCCTCAGAGCCGTAGGCCACGCTGTAAACGCGGACGCCCGCGGCTTTGGCAGCCTGCGCCGCCACGATCATCTGCTGGCACTCGTCAACGTCGTCGGGATAGGTGCCTACGGGCCCGCCTAACAGATTCTCGGTGCCCAGGAGCGAGGCAAGGAGGTCAAGGGCGCTTTGGACAACGCCGTTAATGCTGACGGTGTCGCCCGCAGCGGGGAAATCGGAGCTGGTGGCTTGCGCCTGTGCATCGGTAAGAACGATCAGCGCGTTCTGCGAGTTGGGAACCGCGGCCTGTTCGGCCTCCAGGGAGGCGGTGGCCGCATAGATGACGCTGGCCATGTAAGAGCTTTCGCCGCCCTTGTCTGGCAGGCAACCGGCTGAGAATGTGCTGCTACTGTTGGTGGTGCCGATCTCTTCGACCAGCGGATTGCTGGTATTCAAATTTCCAGTGGCTGCGTTGCCGGCGTCGTAATAGCCGGTTGTCCAGCTCGCGACCTGGTAGGTGCCGGTGAATGAGGTTTTGCCATTCGACGAGGTATAAGTCATGTTGCTGTAGCCGGTTGAGCTGGTGGGGGAGTTCGTGGGAAGAGTGTAGGGTTCATTCGTCCAGGTGATGCTGCACGGCGAGGAATACATGCTGGAGTTGTAGGACGCATTGGGGAACTGGAAAAGCGAAGCACGGAATTGCGAGTTGCTGGTGGGCGTGCAGCTGGTGTAGCCGGGATCGCAGGGATTGATGGAACCCAGCAATGCCTGGACTCCCTGCTCGGCGCATTGAAATTCGGTAAGGCCGCCGCAATTGGTGTCGACGGTGCTCATGGATTGGGTAGCGTCGAGAATGATGGCCACGTTCCAAGGCTGCGCTGCGCCCTGCATGGATGCCGTGGCGTTGGCGGCGATGGTGAGACTGGGGACGCCGAAGAGCTTCATGAAATAGGTAGAAATGGTGGTCGATTCCGATGCCCTGACGGCGTTGGCGACCGAGCTGGAGCTGCAGGTTTCACCGCTGGGCTCGAGGATGTTGGCGCAGATAGGGGTGACGGTCCCGGTAACGGTTCCCAGGCCTGAGTTGTAATTCTCGTCGCCGTTTGCCGCGCTATAGTCGGTGGCCTCGGTGGACGCGTTGTTGGTGGAGGAGGTGTTGTAGACGTTGCCGGCGGCGGCCAG
>JASHQH010000109.1 GCA_030037635.1 Acidobacteriaceae bacterium | reverse complement strand
GCGAGCACATGGATTGCTATCACGACATGGCCGATGTGGAGCGTGCCTTCGTCGATTTCATGGATCGCGTGCCGTTTTACGGCGCGGTGACGGCCTGCATCGACAATCCACTGTTGAAAGGAATTCTGCCGCGCTTGCGGCGTCGCGTCTTCACGTATGGCACGGCCGCGGAGGCCGATTTTCGTTTGGAGATGCTCACAGCGCAGCAGGGAAGCGGCTTTTCGCGTTTCCAGGTGCACACCGCCGCCGGGCCGCTCGGTCCTTTCAATCTGCACGTGCCCGGACAGCACAATGTGCTCAACGCCACGGCCGCCGTCGCCATCGCGCGCCAGCTTGAAGTTGTGCCGGAAAAGATCGCGGAAGGCCTCGATCATTTTCGCGGTGTTGACCGCCGCTTTCAGCAACGCGGCCAGGCGCGCGGCGTTACGGTCGTCGACGACTACGGCCACCATCCCACCGAGATTCGCGCCACGCTGGCTGCGGCTCGTGACTCCACACAGGGAAAGATTCACGTGGTCTTTCAGCCGCACCGGTTCTCGCGAACTCTTGATCTTTTGGACGAGTTCGGAGGTGCGTTTGCCGGCGCCGACACTCTGATCGTGCTGCCCATTTACGCGGCCAGCGAGGAGCCGATTCCGGGCGTGACGGCGGAGCGGCTGGTGGAGCGTATCAAGAATGAACCGGGGAGCCCGCGCGTCAAGTTCGCCGAGGACTTTGCCGCCGCCGTGGCGCAGACCGCGCTGGTCGCGCGCAGCGGAGACCTGATCCTGACACTGGGCGCGGGCAGCGTGAACCAACTGGCCCCGCAGATTCTGGCCGCGCTGGAGGGTGCATAACTTGGGCATGCAGAAAGGTAAACCGAGTCCGCTTCCGCCAAAACTGCGCGCCGAAGCAGAAGCGTTGGCCACGATGCCGGAGAGTGAAATCGACACGAGCCAGATGCCAGAGGTCACCGATTGGAGTGGGTCGGTGCGCAAGTCATCACCCCCGCCCCGTGACCGAGCAGATTCCCCCCTGCTCAAGTGGTTGAAAACCCGAGGCGAACCCCGTCCATAATCAAATCTGCTGGCAATTCCGGGATTCCTCTGCCTGCTTGGGTTTTTGGGGCCGGGGCGGTTCCCTAATTGCGGATGGCGATTGTCACGACCCTGCTCAGGCGTGACGAATCAAGGGAACACGACAAACCGGCCCCTGTTGTGGGATGACGATCCGCCCGCGCCGATTCGCATGCGCCGGATGCGGGAGGACTCTGCGCTGCCCGCGCGCGTGCGCCGCGGAGCGCCGGGCATGCCGCCAGAGTTTGACGATCCCGATGACGAGGGCGGGCCGCGCTCTCGCGACGACCGCTTCGGCGCGCCCAAGCGGCCCTGGTGGCGGCCCGCGAGTACCGTGGGACGCGTCTTTCTTACCCTTGGCGCCATGGTGGTGCTGGGCGCCTTCACTACTGCCGGCCTTATGCTGAAGCACGATCTGGAGCGCGATGCGCGCTTCCGCATTGCCGGCTCAAGAAACATCCAGGCCACCGGGCTCGACGAAGTGAGCCGCGCCGAGATGCTGCCCGTCTTCGGGGAAGACATCGGGCGCAACATCTTTTTTGTGCCCCTGGAGGCAAGGCGCAGGCAGCTTGAGCAGATTCCGTGGATCGAACACGCAACCGTGCTGCGCCTGCTGCCCGACCAGATTCGCGTCGTGGTCACGGAGCGGCAGCCGGTCGCGTTTACGCGACATGGCCAGCAGATCGGACTGGTGGACGCGAACGGCGTGCTGCTGGAGATGGCGCCCAGAACCATGGCGGAGCGTCACTACTCGTTCCCCGTGGTCACGGGCATCGATCCCGGCGACTCGCCCGCCGCCCGCAAGGAGAGGATGGCGGTTTATTTGCGCCTGATACAGGAGCTGGATGCCGGCGGCAAGCGCAACTCCGAGCAGATTTCTGAAATCGATCTCACCGATCCCGAGGACGCGCGCGTGATGCTGCCGCAGCAGGGCGGAGACGTGATGGCGCACTTTGGCGACGAGCGTTTCCTGGAACGGCTGGAACGCTACAACGCCCACATCGCAGAGTGGAGGCAGCAATATCCGCGCCTGAAGGCGGTGGATTTGCGCTACGACAACCAGGTGGTGCTGGAAATGGCGTCGGGCAAGGAGACGGCAGAGGCCGCACCGGGCGTCGATGCGGCTGCAGACGCCGGTGCGTCTGACAGCGGCGCTGCGGCGCATGCCAACGCAGACGCCAAGCCTTCACCTGCAGAGCCGGCCGCGAGCCAGCCGCCGGTCGCAGCAGCCGGGGCGGCGAAAAGCAGGAAGGGGACCAAAGCGGCGCAGGATAAGAAGCACACGGCGGCGAAACATGCGGCCGCACCAACGGGTAAGCGAAATTCGGCTTACCCATCGAGGACGGCGCAGGCAGGTTCGGCGGCCGCGGAGCAGGGTGGGTGAGCGCGATGCGGCCGAAGCAGGAAAACCTCATCGTCGTGCTCGACATCGGCAGCGCCTGGACGCGCGTGTTGGCCGCCGATGTGAATGAGAACGTGCCGCGCTACCGCGGCCACGGTGAAGTGGAGTCGGCGGGAATGCGCAAAGGCCTGATTGCGGAGCTGGGAGCCGCGGCCAAGTGCGTGCGCGCGGCCAACGAGAAGGCCGAGCGCGTGGCCCGCGCCAACATCGACGAGTGCGTGGTGGGCGTGGGAGGGCCGCACATCCGCGGGCTCAATACCAGCGGGGGATTCCAATTGGCCCGCGGCATGCGCGAGATTACGCGCGAAGATGTGCGCACCGCCGTAGACCGAGCGCGCGCCATCGAGCGCCCTGCGGACCGCGAAATTCTGCACCTGCTGCCGCGGGAGTTCATTCTCGACGATCAGCGCGGCATCTTCGATCCCGTGGGTATGGTGGGCGCCAAGCTGGAAGTGGAGCTGCACATCGCCACCTGCTCGGGCAGCGCGCTGCAGAGCACGGTCACCTGCGCCAATCGCGCCGGAATTGAAGTATCCGAAGCGGTGCTGGAGTCGCTGGCCGCTGCTGAATGCACGCTCTCGGGCGACGAGCGCGAGCTGGGCGTATGCCTGCTCGATATTGGCATGCACTCCAGCGACCTGGTGGTGTTCTTTGAGGGCGCGGTGGTCTTTACCGCGTCGGTGCCCATTGGCGGTGCGCACTTTACCAACGATCTGGCCATCGGGCTGCACCTGCCGGTGGCGCAGGCCGAAGAGCTGAAGCGGCAATACGGCAACGCGGTGGTGACAGCCGTGCCGCAATTGGCTGAGGTGGAAATCACCAACGGCGATGGCGCGCGGGCCACCCTGCTGCTGCGCACCATCGCTGAAATTCTGGAGCCCCGCGCGCGCGAGCTGATGCATTACGTGCGCGAAAGCCTGCGCTACGGCGAGGTGTATGACGCGCTCGGCGCGGGGTGCGTGCTCACCGGCGGCGGATCGTTGCTGCCCGGCATGCTCGACGTGACCGAGAGCCAGTTGCGTGTGCCGGCGCGCGCCGGTTTGCCCGTGCGCCTGCCGCACATGCCGGAGGAGCTGAACCACCCCGCATGGGCAGTAAGCATCGGCATGGTCCTCTATGCGCATCGCACCCGAATGAAGCGGGCCACCGAGGATCACAGTTTGCGGGCGCGGTTGCGCGACCTGTTCGCAGCCAGTTACTGAAAGGTAGGGAACAAGGGAACGAGGGACGAAGGGAACGAGAGCGCGGAAAAGAGAGTGAGATTGGAACACGGAAGAAGCCAACGGTAGACCAGGAGCGGAGCCCCATGGAAAAGCAGATGAAGGAAGCCGGAGAGATGCGGATTCAATATCACGATGAAGAACTGCGCGGCGCGTGCATCAAGGTGATCGGCGTGGGCGGCGGAGGCAGCAATGCCGTCAATCGCATGATCCAGGCGCGTATGGCGGGCGTGGAGTTTGTAGCCGCCAATACCGATGTGCAGGCGCTGAAGCTGTCGCAGGCGTCGGTAAAACTGCAGCTGGGCGTGCGCCTGACCGCGGGTCTGGGTGCGGGCTCCAATCCCGACGTCGGCCGGCGTGCTGCGCTCGAGGATTCTGAGAAGATCATCGAGGCCCTGGAGGGCGCTGACATGGTGTTTGTCACCGCCGGCCTGGGCGGCGGCACGGGAACCGGCGCCGCGCCGGTGATCGCCTCGCTGGCCAGCGAGATGGGCATTTTGACCGTCGCCGTGGTCACGCGGCCGTTCGCCTTCGAGGGTAAGCGCCGCCTGGCGCAGGCCGAGCGCGGCATGAAGGAACTGATTGAAAGCGTCGACACCATGATCGTGATCCCCAACGAGAAGCTGCTGGCCGTGGCCAAGGACGCGGGCTTCTTTGAGAGCTTCCGCATTGCCGACGACGTGTTGCGGCAGGGCGTCCAGGGCATCAGCGACATCATCACCATCCCCGGCATCATCAACCGCGATTTTGCCGACGTGAAGACGACCATGGCGGGCATGGGCCACGCCGTGATGGGCACGGCGGTGCGCTCGGGTGGCAGCCGCGCCGTGGAAGCGGCGCAGGCAGCCATGGCATCCCCGCTGCTCGAGGCCGGCGCCATCGACGGCGCGCGCGGCATTCTCATCAACATCACCGGGTCGAGCTCGCTCAAGCTCTCTGAGGTGAACGAAGCATCGTCGCTGATCCAGTCGTCGGCGCACGAGGACGCCAACATCATCTTCGGCGCCGTGCTCGACGAGAAGATGGGCGAAGAGGTGAAGATCACTGTCATCGCCACCGGATTCCGCGACCAGATGCCCGAGCGGCGCGCTCGCATGTTGAACGTGGAGGAAACGCCGGTCGTGTCGGTCCCAGTGGTTGCGCCTTCGCATTGGATGCGCGACAAGGAGCCCGCTCCGGAGCCGGCGCGCGCGCGCTTTTTGAGTGAGGCGGAAGAAACCGTGGCCGAGAACGTGGACAACGGATTCCTGTTTGCCGCGGCTGCGCCGGGAGTGGCGACCACAGTCAAGGTTGCCGGACCGGAGTCTTCATCTGCTGCCGATCTGGGAATGGATTTCGGAATGGTGAGGGAGAGCCAGAGTCCGGCGTCGCGCGATGCCAGGCCTGAGGATCCTCAAACGAAGGCCGCAGGCGGAGACTCTGCAGCGGATGAGAGTTCCCGCAATGCCACGGAGCCGACGGAGCCCGCAGCGCCGGCCAACCCGGCACTGTTTCCGGAATCTGCGACAGAAAAGGAGCTTGACGTTCCCACCTTCATGAGGCGAACCAAATTTTAGGCGCGGAGTTTTGCCTTGGGCCCGGGCAGGGAAGAAAGACTTCCCAACCTGGTACGAAACCGGTATAGTAAAAACACCCCGAAAGTTGTAGTTGGCTGAACGAGAGGTCGACGCTGGACTTCGTTTCTCGGGTTATCGTTAGAGGTAGCCATAGTCAGATTAAGCGGCCGGCGGTTTCGATCGAACAGTCGGTTTGTCGATAAGCGGCGGGGTGGCCGTCGGCGAAACAGCGGTGATCCAGGCCACTGTATGGCAGCCGCGGCAAAGGCAGCATGTACGAAGTGCGAAGCCAGTGGGCGAACGCGCGGCACGCAATCAAGGTGATGAGGTTTTGGCTGGATGAAACTGTCCCGCGTTTTGCCTGTTGGATCGGCACTCTTAATTTTCTGCATCAGCTCCGCCTGCGCGGCAGCATTCGATACCCCGCAGACCACGCTGCATCGCTCCAAGTCAAAAGCTGAGACTCACACCTCCACGGTGCATCACAGCACAACCGGCACGCATCACGCGACGAGCAGCGCCGCGCACACCTCTGCCGCTCACACGGTCGCGTCGCGTAAATCCACCCTGCATCGGCCGGCAACGCACAGCACCACGGCAGGCGTTGCGGCCAGGACCCGTACGGTAGCGCGCGCCAGCTCGGGCGCCTCGACCGTCCGCCGCGTTTCCGTCACGCGACGCCGCCATCATTATTACGAGCGGTTCACGGCTAGCTCGTTTGTGAAAGGCGACATCGGCGTCGGCGACGTAACCGCCGGCGAAGATCCGGTGGTGCGTCAGGCTGCCATTGATGCCCTGGGCGACATGAACGGCACGGCGGTGGTGATCGATCCCTCGAACGGCCGTATCCTGGCCATGGTCAACCAGAAGCTGGCGCTTTCCCCCGGCGCGGAGCCCTGTTCCACCATCAAGCTCACCGTGGCGCTGGCTGCGCTTTCTGAGGGACTGGTCACCAGCGACACCATGGTCCAGCTGCCTGGCTTCCGCATGAACATGACGCAGGCGCTGGCCAAGAGCAACAACCTCTACTTCGAGACGCTGGGCCGCGAGCTGGGTTTTGAGCGCGTGCGCCACTACGCCACGCAGTTCGGATTGGGCGAGTTGGCCGGCTACAACATTCCCGGCGAGCAGTTGGGCGTCTATCCTGACCAGCCCATCCCCGAATCGGAAGGCGGCGTGGGCAAGATGTGCAGCTTCGGGCAGGGCGTTTCGCTTACGCCGTTGCAACTGGGCGCGCTTGTCGCCGCAATCGCCAATGGCGGAACGCTGTATTACCTGCAGCATCCCACCACCCCGGCAGAGGTGGCGGCATTCCAGCCCAAGGTGAAGCGCACGCTCGATATCGCGCGCTACGTTCCGGACCTCGAGGACGGCATGGCGGGCGCGGTGGAATACGGAACTGCGCGCGGCCTGCGCACCGAGTTCCGCGAGCTGCCGGTCTTCGGAAAGACGGGAACCTGCTCTGACAGCGGCACACGCTATGGCTGGTTCGCCTCGTATTCTGAGTCGACGCAGGGTCCACTGGTCACGGTTTTCTTCCTTGAAGGCGGCAGGCCCACATTCGGACCGCGCGCCGCCGAGCTGACGGGCGTGTTTTACCAGGATTTGTGGGACCACGACTATTTCGCGGTGAAGAACCTGGACGCGGGAAATGCGCCGGCGCAGCCTGCGAGCGCACTCCCGGCTGCCTCACCGGCCACATCGGCGCCCGACCAGCCATAAATCGCAATTTGGTGGTGCATCAAGCCGCCTGCGGGCGGCTTTTTTGCTGCGCCCTCATCCGGCCTGCGCGATATTCTGGCCGGGTGACTGGCAAAGTCCACTGGGTCCTCGCGGGCATCGGCGACATCGCGCGCAAGCGCGTGATTCCCGCCATACTGGCCGAGCCACGCAGCCGTATGTACGGCTTCGTTACGCGCGACCCGTCGAAGGCGAAAGAATATCCCCATGCGCGGTGGTGGGCCACGATCGAAGAAGCCGTGGCGGATCCCGCAGTTGATGCTGTCTACATCGCGTTGCCCGTGGCGATGCACGCCGGCGCGGCCATCGCCGCGCTGCGCGCAGGCAAGCATGTGCTCTGCGAAAAACCGATGGCCATCAACGTTGCCGAAGGAGAACGCATGCTGGCCGAGGCTCGCGCTTCCGGCCGCATGCTGGGCGTTTCCTATTACCGGCGCCTCTATCCAAAGCTCCGCCGTGCGCGGCACCTCATCGCCGAGGGCGCCATCGGGCAGCCGGTGCTGGCCGAGGCCAACTGCCACGGCTGGCCCGAACTCACTAGGCGCGAATGGCTCGCCGATCCCGCGATAGCCGGCGGCGGCCCGTTGTACGACGTCGGCTCGCACCGCATCGACGCCATGCAGTTTCTCTTCGGCAAATTTGAGCGCGCCTGCGGCCTGCTTTCGAGCTCGGCGCGGCGCCTGGCGGTGGAAGATGCGGCCACCATCGTGATGACGCTCCCTGGCGGCGTGCACGGCGTTGTGGACGTGCGCTGGAACTCGCGTGTCGACCGCGACCAGTTTCGCATCGTCGGCGCCGACGGCGAGATTTCGCTCGATCCGTTGAACGGACCCCAGCTGCGCCTGGCCCATCGCGAGGGGAGCCGCGTGGAGGTGCTGCCGCCGCACTCCAACCTGCATTACCCCGCGGTAGAGAATTTTGTCGATGCGGTGCTGGCCTGCGATCCCGCGCGCCTGGCTTGCCCCGGGGAACAAGGCCTCTGGACCGACCAGGTGATCGAGCAGGTGGCGCGGGAACAGAGCGGATTCGGTGCTGCAGATCTGTCGAGGAAAGGAGCCGTATGACCGGGTGGAAACGAACAGCGCCGGCCTCGCTGAAGCGGGCGGCCTTCCATGCCGCGGTTTGTGTCCTCGTACTGGGTTCCGTGAGGGCCGAGGCGCGACAGGTTCAAGATTCGTGCGACCAGCTACCCCAGGTGGACGTGCCCGAGCAGGATTGGCCGACACTTGCTCAGGCATACTCTGCCAATGTTCCCATCCCTAAAGCGGATCGAGACCCTACTCCACCACCGGGAGAACCGGAGGCTACGACCTGGTGCGACGCGGTGAGCCTGTACTACAGCAACAGCCCGGCGCACTTCGAGAAGGCGAGATACTGCGTGCTCGCCAACTTCGGCCTCCTCCGCGGTACTGTCGATCCGGCCAAGATCAAAATGGCGCAAAAAGCCGCATCCGGCGGCGCCACGGACCCTGAAATGATCGACGAAATGAGCGGACTGGTGCTGGCGATGGTGTTTGGGAACGGGGAAGGCGTTGCCCGCAATCTGCCGCTTGCGCGGCAATTCCTGTGCCAGTACTCCGGGGGAATTCAAGGAGAAGATCCGGCGCAGCATCTCGTGGAGTTCGACCGCATGGTCAAGCTGGGCGAGCGCTTAGATGTTTGCGCGGATGGAGGAGGCGGCTTCGGCCGCGAGGCCAATTATGTTTGCCTGGGGCTCGAGCAGGATCAGCGCGCTAAAGAGATCCAGCGGCTCGAGACTGAGGTCACGACTTCGAGCACTCCGGGAATCAAGGACTCTTTCCTTGCACTGGTCTCTGCCTGGGAGAAGTTTCACAAGGCCTACGGAGCCATGGACTCAGCCATGTGCGACGGAGGCACGGGTTGTGGCCCTTACACCAGAGATGATGATCTCAAGACGACGTCTTCGTGGCTGGCCGCGCTCGAGAGCATCCAGAGAGGTGTGGCGCCGGCGTCGGGCGCCGATCCTTCCAAGTTTGCGCAGTTCGACCGCGATCTGAACAGGCAATACCGCGAGACCTTGGACAAGTCGAAAGGCTGTGCGTCGCAGGATTGCTTCGCAATGCAAGTTCGCGTGGCTGATCGAGCGTGGCTGGAATATCGTGAGGCGTGGGTGAGATTCGGAGCCTTACGCTGGCCGGCAATCGCGGCCGATCAGTGGCGGGCGTGGCAGACGGCAATCTGGAGCTCCCTGCTGTGAAGGATCCGAGTTCCTCGGCGGGGCGTTGAATTTTCTTGAAGACCCTGCAACGAATCCGGCTTTGCTTCATCCATAATGGAGAGGCTGCCGGCTTCCGGCGACCGGTTCCGGTCAGGCTGATTCCGCGCAAGCCGTCAGAGTTCCCCATGGCGCTGCCCATCGACATTCTTCTCATGTACGGCTACCTGCTGCTCTTCGCCTGGGTTTTGGTGGAGCAGTTGGGCGTTCCTCTGCCCGCGACTCCGGTGCTGCTGGCGGCCGGAGCGCTTTCGGCTGAGCGGCAGTTGAGCTTCTTTGGGGCGCTTGCGGCCGCCGCGGCCGGCGCCATCCTCGCTGACAGCGTGTGGTTCATGGTAGGGCGCAGACACGGGCACCGCCTGCTGAATCTTTTGTGCAAGCTGTCGCTGGAGCCTACGACGTGCGTCCGCCGCACGCAGGACTCATTCAGCCGGCGCCGCGGCATCATGCTCATGTTTGCCAAGTTCGTGCCGGGGCTTGGCGCTTTGGCCGCGCCCGTTGCCGGTCAGAATGGCATGGGGCGCGCCACGTTCCTGCTCTACGACGGTATCGGCTGCACGGCATGGGTTACAACGCTCCTGATCCTGGGCCGCTTGTTTGGCGACGCGCTCAAGCGCGATCCGCACTTGTTGAACTGGGTCGGCCGGTTTTCGGGCGCGCTGCTGGTTCTGGGCATTGTGGGGTTCTTTGTGGGTCGACTGATCCGGCGCCGGATGGTGCTGAAAAAGCTGGCTGCGTCGCGTCTTGAGCCCGAGGAACTGAAGCGGCAACTCGAGTCGGGCGAGAAAGTCTATATTGTCGACCTGCGTCATCCCCTGGAGCTGCTGGCCGAGCCGTTCACGTTGCCGGGCGCGCTGCACTTTGCGCCCGACCACCTGGCCGCGCGCGTCATGGAGATTCCGCGCGACCGCGATGTGGTGCTCTATTGCACCTGTCCCAGCGAAGCTACGGCAGCCAAGACCGCCCTGACCTTGCACAGGCTGGGCGTGCAGCGCGTGCGCCCGCTGCGCGGCGGCTACGACGAGTGGAAGCGGCTGGGCTATCCGATGGATGCAATTCCGCCCGTGGTGCCGCTGGTTGCGGCCATCGAGCGGGCACAATAGCGGCGCGCCCTTCTAAAACAGCGCCGCGATGCTGGTCCCGATGGGCGAGCCGATGCCGCTGCATGGATCGGGGCCCACGGCCGCCGAGTAAAATCCGTTGTTTCCTACGGTGATGTCGTTGAAGGCCTTCTGATTCTCCCAGAGCGTGGGCGTCACCCACCCCAGCTTGGTGCCGAAAGCGGCAAACAGTCCGGCATAAAGCGGCGCCACGGCGCTGGTTCCACCCACCACGGTTGCCGAGCCCTCTACGAAAATGTTGTAGCCGGTGTTGGGATCGGCGTTGGCGCAGACGTCAGGCACCATGCGCCCCTTGCCGTATTGGCTGTTGGCGGGCGCGGGCGGCGCGCCGATCTGGAAGCTCTGCACCGGAAACACCGTCGAGTAGCCGCCGCCCGTTCCCTCGCCGTCGGTCTCGCCGGGATTGTCGTTCCACACCGTCTCGCTGGTCGAAGTCTTGGTCGTTCCTCCGCAGCCCACCACGTGCGGGCACGACGCCGGAGCGTCGACATTGGCGGGCGTCGAGCCGCCATCGCTCGAGTCGTTGTCGCCCGACGCGGCAAACACCGCCATGCCGCCCGCGACCGCAGATTCGGCGGTCGATTCCATCTGCTCCAGGTCGGTCGCGCCCCAATTGGCCTCGTCCGATCCCCACGAAATGCTGCATACGTCGCAGCCGTCTGCGGCGGCCTTCGCCACCGCGGTGCCGATATCCTGCGACCAGTACATGCGAATGGCGGCAGCCTGGCCGGTCGCGACGTAATAAGCCGCCCCCGAAACCTCAATATCGAGCGCGACCTCGTAATCGTCGTCGCTCTGCCCCGGCGTGTTCTGGGTGCCGTCCACTGAAACGTCGGTGACCGACGGCGTGGGCTGGCCGATGGACTGGAAGAACGAGTTGATGTCAGACTGCGTCCAGCCGCCGCCCAGCTCGACGATGGCGATGACACCGCCCCCCGTCTTGCCGGTGGGCCAGTTGTAGGCGGCGCACAGGTCGGGCACGTTCCAGGCAGTCTCGGCTGCCGCTTTCGGGTCCTTGGGCAATTTGTAAAAAGGCCGGTTGTGGTACTTGCGGACGCGGGTGTGCGTGCGGGGGGCTTTCATGGGGGAAACCTCCGTCTCTCACGGCGAGGATCGCATACCGGTGCCACCTGGAGCAAAGGTTGACGATGAATTCCTGTCAATATCTATGGTGCAGCCTAACCGGCGCCGATCCCTGACGGCTGACTCCTGCCTTCTCGGACCCTCGATCCCTGATCCCTGTCTTACCATGGTTGGGTAACGGTCACCACCGTTCGGAGCACGATCTTGGCCTACGACGATCTGCGCGACTGGATCAAAGCCCTCGAAAAACACGGCGAACTCAAGCGTATTCGCGAAGAGATTTCGCCCGAACTGGAAATCACCGAGATTACCGACCGCGTGTCGAAGGCCGGCGGGCCGGCGCTGCTGTTCGAAAACATCAAAGGGCATTCCGGGCATAAGGTGCTGATGAACCAGTTCGGCAGCGAGCGGCGCATGGCGCTGGCGCTTGGTGTTGAAAGGCTCGATGAGATTGCTGAGCGCATCGGCGGGCTGATGGACACCAAAGCGCCCGAAGGCCTGCTCGACAAGCTCAAAATGCTGCCGCAACTCAGCGCCCTGACCAGCGCATTCCCCAAGACCGTGAGCGCCAAAGACGCGCCGTGCAAGGAAGTGGTGCGGCGCGACAAATTCGATCTCAGGTTCTTTCCCATCCTGAAGTGCTGGCCGCACGACGGCGGCCGTTTCATCACGCTGCCGTGCGTGCACACACGCGATCCGCGTACGGGCAAACGCAACATGGGCACGTATCGCATGCAGGTGTACGACGGGCAGACCACCGGCATGCACTGGCAGCGGCAGAAAGTGGCCGCCGAGCATTACCGCAATGCGTTGCGCCAGGCTGTCTCAGCCAATGAAGCAAACCAAGACCAGTACGGCCCGAAGGGCGCAGGCGTGGCGGTGATGGCGGAGTCGGCCGGCGGCGCCGTCACAATTCCGGAGCAGACGGCCGGCGGCATTCCGCGAATCGCCCTCGGCAACCTGAAGGGCTCGCGGCTTGAGGTCGCCGTTGCCATCGGAACCGATCCCGCGACCACGTTTGCGGCTGTGGTGCCTGCGCCTCCCGAAGTGGAAGAGTTTCTCATCGCCGGTTTCCTGCGCGGCAAGCCTGTCGCGATCGTCAAATGCGAGACCGTCGACCTGGAAGTGCCGGCGAACGCGGAAATCGTACTCGAGGGCTACGTGGAGCTGGGCGAGCTGCGCCCCGAAGGGCCCTTTGGCGATCACACCGGCTTCTACACGCTCGAAGATGAGTATCCGGTCTTCCACCTCACTTGCATCACCCATCGCAAGGACCCCATCTACTCCGCGACCATCGTAGGCAAGCCGCCCATGGAAGACGCGTGGATGGGCAAAGCCGTGGAGCGCATCTTTCTGCCCGCCATGAGGCTGACCATCCCCGAACTGGTCGACATCAATCTTCCTGTCGAGGCGGTCTTTCACAACCTCATGATCGTGTCCATCCGCAAGAGCTATCCCGGCCACGCCCGCAAAGTCATGAATGCCATCTGGTCGCTGGGCCAGGCCATGTTCACCAAGTGCATCATCGTGGTCGACGAGGACTGCGATGTGCAGAACATCGGCGAAGTGGTGTTGCGCGTGGCCAACAACATCGATCCCGAGCGCGACATTCAGTTCACGCTGGGACCGATCGACTCGCTCGACCACGCCAGCCGCCTGCCCAACTACGGGTCAAAAATGGGCATCGATGCCACGCGCAAGTGGAAGGCCGAAGGATTTACGCGGCCGTGGCCGGCGATGATCGAGATGGATCGCGCGACCAAGGCGAAGGTCGACGCGATCTGGGCGAAGCTGGGGCTGTAATGGCCCGAAGGCTGAATGCCGCGGTGTGATCGTATACTATTGTGCTGTGATCAAACGCCTCTATATCCATAACTTCCGCTGCTTGGAGAATTTCGAGCTGCCAGTTCAAGGTCGCCCTTCGATTCTCCTCGTGGGAAAGAATGGGGCAGGGAAAACCACAGTCGGTGTTGCGCTGGAGATTCTTCAAAGGATTGCGCGCGGTACGAACCGGGTAGGCGAACTGGTGAAGCCAAAAGATTCAGCAAGGGGGCGCGCCGACGCTCCTATCCGATTTGAGCTTGAGGTTGAATTGGGCAAGCAGCTTTATGGGTATAGCGTCGCATTCGAACTTCCAGAGGGTTTCAGAGAGCTTCGCGTTCGCGAGGAAAAACTTCAGCTGAATGCCAGAGTAGTGTATAGTCGGGAGTTGGCTACAGTAACCCTGAACAAGGCGGGTCAGGCAAGAGAGGCCGTCTTTTCGATTGACTGGCACCTCGTCGCCCTACCAATCATCCAGCAACTCCCGGAAGAGAATCCGATCAACACGTTCAAAGCTTGGCTAGGGCGAACGCTGATTCTCCGGCCGCTTCCAGCCCTGATAATGGGTGACTCTCAGGGAGAAACGCTCTTCCCGAACGCAGATGTAACCAATTTGGGCGCTTGGCTCGCGGGAATGATAGGCCACGCCCCCGCCGCGTACAGCACGATTGAGAAATACTTGAAACAGGTGATAGCGGACCTGGACGACATCCAGAATCCGCGGATTGGAGCTGATTCACGTAGCTTGTCCGTTCAGTTCTCAAATGAGCTGGGAAGTCTGAAGCTGCCATTTGCGGACCTCTCTGACGGCGAAAAATGCCTAACTATTTCGGCTCTTGTCCTTGCAGCCAATAAAGTGTACGGACCGCTGCTCTGTTTTTGGGATGAGCCAGACAACTATCTTGCACCCTCAGAGGTCGGACATTTCATTGTGGCGCTTCGTCAAGCATTCCAGTCTCGCGGCCAGTTCATCGCGACTTCCCACAACACAGAAGCAATAAGGCGCTTCTCCGATGAGAACACCTTAGTTCTTTACAGAAAGAGCCACCTTGAGCCAACACTGGTGCGCCGCCTTGAAACGATTCCGCGTAACGGGGACATTGTGAGCTCGATTGTTCGTGGGGACTTAGACTTATGAGCGTCAATAAATATCTCCCACACGTTTATGTGCTCCCAGAAGACGATGCCAACCGTCAGGTTGCAAATGGATTCTTTTTAGATGAACGCCTTCGGCAGCGCCAACTTTACGTTTTGGAGGAAGCGGGCGGCTGGAACGAGGTCCTCGAAAGATTCTGTTCAATCCATGCAGCTGAGATGGAAAGGGTTCCGGGACGTTTTATGGTCTTACTGATTGACTTCGATAATAAGATCGATAGGCTTCAGTCATCAAGGGACCGTATCCCAACACATTTGCGAGACCGCGTATTCATATTGGGCGTCTTAAGTGAACCAGAAGATCTGAAGCATGATTTGGGTTCCTTCGAGACGATCGGCCTAGCTTTGGCGAAAGATTGCCGAGAAGAAACGAACGCGACGTGGGGCCATCGGCTTTTGCGGCACAACGGAGGCGAGGCCGATCGCCTCCGCGTGCAGGTCCGTCAAGTCCTGTTTCCGGATTCCGAACCTAGACTCCAAGCATGAGCTGCGCTGTGACCGAGACCCGTTTTTGGGGGCTTTCCTCGCTCGACACAGGGGGCGAACGGCTTTTTTGCGCAATTCAATTGACGGGACTGAACGCAATTCCTCGCGCCGCGGGCGCAAAGACAATCAGCCCCGCGGCCGTGGCCGGCGATGATCGAGATGGATCGCGCGACCAAGGCGAAGGTCGACGCGATCTGGGCGAAGCTGGGCATCTGAGCGGCATCGCGCGATCGGTCTTGCTGTCTGCTTATTCCACGCTAAATCCGTCGCCGGCCACCGAGCTATCTCCCACCCGGGTGCTGGTCGCCGAGGCAGCTCCTTTTGCGTTGTAATAGCAATTTGGGATCATGCCTTGGCAGGCGCAAAAGAATCCTCCCAGCCCTGCATGCTGCGGTTCAG
Source organism: Acidobacteriaceae bacterium (assembly GCA_030037635.1). Lineage (GTDB taxonomy): Bacteria > Acidobacteriota > Terriglobia > Terriglobales > Acidobacteriaceae > Telmatobacter. The sequence continues at coordinate 12,615 of JASHQH010000109.1, read as the reverse complement.
CGCTGGCAGTCCAAGCGCCTCCGGCAACCACCACAACGTACTTGTAATTTGGATCCTGACGCGGATCGTATTTGAACTTGCCCACATCCCCGTTGTGCGAATTGGAGCCGGCAATCAGCTCGGCAAGCGAGCATGCCCTGTTCAGATGCAGCTTGCAGTCGCCCTCCAGTGAAGAGATTGCGGCCATGAACATGAACGCGATCTTCTCCTCGGGCTTCAGCGGAATTTCAGCGCCCTGTTCATTCTTGATCATGACTTGCGCGTTGCTGGTGATGACGCCCGGGCTCGAGCCGCCTTTGGCTGAAGCTGATGCGTTGCCGGCGCCTGCCGCGGATGCGCTGAAGCTCAGATCGTCGATGGCAAAATCGTTCCAGGTTGCTTCGGTGTTCAGATCAAAAAGCGCCAAATGTGCGCTCCTGCTGGCGCCGGAGTTCCAGGTGAACTGGTATTTCTGCCAATGTCCTCCATTATCGGGACTCCTTTCTGGAAATGTCGTGTCGCCCACTACCTTTCCGTTGATACTCAGCGACAGGTGCGGCAGGGATCCGCTGTCGTGATCCACCTCGGCGCCCCAATACGAGAAGGTGTAGGCCGTCGATGGGGCGACGGTCACGGTCTCCTCCCAGATTGCAACCGACGCGGAGGTGGCTCCATTGACAATCATCATGATGTTGCTTCCCGCATGGCTGCCGCAGTTGCACCAATCTCCATAGGCGCCAGGCGCACGGGAGGGGTTGCCGCCAATGTTGAAAGTGCCCGGACCCGAAACGTCGCCGAATGCATAGCCCGACTTGAAGCCGGTGTTGCCTTTTTCGAAATCACCATTCACCAGCAGGTTTTGTGCAGGCGCAGCCGGTGAGGTAACGGCCGCAGTAAACGCAAGCGCGCCCAACGCAACGAGCGCAGTCCATCCCGTATGCGATTTCATTCCAGACCTCCATTTTCGTATCCGTTGCACCGATGGAGAGGAATTGTATCGCGGATCGTCGATCTTGCAAGTGAAAAGTTGCCGGCGCAGGCCTGGGGCTGGCCCTGGGCCGTCGGGCCCGCGGACGTCTCAATTCGTCCGGCTGAAAACAATGCCTCGCGCGGCGGGCGCATCGACGCGTAGCCCCGAGACGTTCCCGTGCTGGTCGCGGTGGAACGCGATCAGGAAACTGTCGCCGGCAGTGAATTCGTCCTTTGCGATGGGAACCAGCGTGAGCGGCGCATTGCCGCCGTTCCTGAGAACCAGGTTCCCTTGTTCGACCGACAATTCCATCGCGCCAATCAGCTCCGCGCTGCGATACTCGCCGGCGAACGCCTGCAGCGACGCCGCGTCCACGTGAAGCTCGCTCAACCTCGCGCCGGAAAAGTACGTCTCTCCGTTCACCATGAGCGTTGTCCGCATGGAGCCGCCTGAGGCATCGAATGTGATCACATCGCCCCAAAGATCGTAGAACTGGTTGGCGCTTTTGCGCGTGAGGACGTAGCCCCATCCCAGCAGATTGCCGTCCGCGGAGGTGAAGGAATACAAAATGCGTTTGCGCGGGTCGAGATATTGGCCGGCGAATGCACTGGGGTCGGGTACCTGTGTGGCGCCGGCTTGGCCGGCCATCGCATCTGCCGGCATCTCGTCCTTCAGAAACAGATCGGCAACCTTGCGCGCGCGGCTCTCGGGAGCGGCATTGGCCGCGTTGCACAGGCAGACGACGGTGAATTCCTGGCTCGGAAATCGCAGCAGATCGGCGCGGTAGCCGAAAAGCGCGCCATCATGTTCTACGGTCGCGAGGCCTCGGTAGTTCCCAAGCATCAGGCCCATCCCGTAGTTGGTCGGTTGGCCATCGTTCAAGATGCCGGGCGTCTCCAGCTCCTTCAGCAGCGTTCCCTTGCCCAGCCGGTTCACATAAAAGTTGTTGTCCCACGCGAGCAGATCGTCGACGGTCGTCATCAGCCCGCCGCCGCCGACAATGGCGTAGGTTGTCGACCAGTCGACCGCAAACTTGCCATCCTTGCCGGCGTCGTAAGCCGCCGCGCGTTCGGGCACCACCACCGAAGCGTCTTCATAGAAGCGCGTGTGCGTCATTCCCAGCGGCTTGAAGATGGCTTCGGCCGCAAATTCGGCCAGCGTCTTTTTGGTAGCCCGTTCCAGCGCCACGCCCAGCAGAAAATAGTTGGTGTTGCTGTAGATCCACTCGGCGCCGGGCGGGTTGTTCAGCTCTTTTTGCCGCGTAGTTAGCTTCAGAATCTCGGCGGGCGAATTGAAATCGGACGCATCGAGCCCCGAAAAGTAGAGAAGGTCGAAAAAGTCGCGAAATCCGCTGGTCTGGTTCAGCATTTGCCGCAGCGTGATGGTGTGGCCGTAGTTGGGTAGCTCCGGAATATATTTCCTCACGTCGTCGTCGAGTGAAAGATAACCCTGTTCGGCGGCGAGCACCACGCTGGCGGCGGTGAATTGCTTGGAGATCGAGCCGGCGTAAAAGACCGAATGCGAAGAGAGGGGAACTCCCAGCTCCAGGCTGGCCGCGCCGTACGATTTCCGATAGACGAATCCGCCATCGCGGATCACACCCAGCGAGCATCCCGGCGAATCGCCGCGATTGAGGTCGGCGAAGATGCGATCAACCTGCCGCGAAAGTTGCTGCGAAGGGTCCGCCTGGCCGGCGAACAGGGGCGAAACGAGGGCCGTGAACCTGAGGGCGGCGAATACAGCAGACCGCATCATGGGGTGAGTGTATCAAGGGCGATGCGCAGCCCCAGGCTCTGCTATATCTAAGTACATGCATTGCTCCAAGGCGCTGTGCGGTCTCTCAACGATCGCACTCGCACCGCTGCTTGTGCTCCCCGTCCACGGCCAGCAGACTTCCGGCACCTTCCGCTGGATCGACTTTCACTCATCCCAGGATGAGAACATCGTGGCTTGGGTGACGCGCTCGCTGGCCGTGGAAAAATGGACGGCGATCCGCGAGATCGGGGTCGTCTACGATGCGGCCTTGGTGGTCACCACCGATCGCGCGAACCTGCAGGCGTCGCCCAGCGCCGACACCTTCACCATCTGGAATGTCTCGCTCACGAGCCACGTCGTGGCTCCGCTGCTCACCGGCGTGAACCTGCGCTGGTTCGATCCCGAGCACTTTGCCGAGGGGGCGCCGGAAGAGCAGACCATCCTTTACGAAAACTGCCACGATTGCGCCGCGAGCACCTATTTCACCAGCTTTCACTACGACCTCGAGCATCACATCTGGGCCATGCGCTGGGAACGCGGCGGGCAGGGAGTTCTGGTGTGGAATGCGGTGGGGCCCAGCGCCAGCGGCATCAACTGGACACAGGTATACGCTGTGCTGGCTGGCGTCGATGGCCGCGCTTTTGTGTGCACGTGGAACCATTTCGAATACGGCAAACTGAGGCCGCCCAGCGACACCCTCTTCCGCTACGACGTAGACCCCATGAGCGGGCTGGAGCGGACATTTGAACTCACAAGGCAGGACGCCGAAGCCATGAAGATGCGCCTGTGCCGCGGACAGGACGCGGTGCAGGGCCTCGAGCGCGGGCAGGATTCGGCGCTGTGCCAGCAACTGCTGAATGCGGAACCGGGCCGCAAGCCCGTGACCACCCCTCCAGCCAACAATCGCGGCCAGTCGGCCCCGCCGCGCGTGCATTGAGAAAAGATTCAAAATATTCTGCGCCCAATTCAGCGATAATGTGGCGCTGTGGGTTGTTGTGCTGAGACTCTGACCTGCACCGACTTTCGGAAAACGCAGCCGATTTGCGAGACTTCTGGCCGAAACGGGGTTTAACCAATTGATTAGGAGGTTGAGATGAAGACAATTTCTCGACTCGGAATTTGCGCGGCGCTGGCCGTCGCAGGGGTTTTGTTGTTTGCGGGATCCAACGCGCAGACTTCGCTCATGCCGCAAGGCGTGGCGCTGGCGCAGGACCAGGCTCCGCCGCCCGATCAGGCGCCTCCTGACCAGGGCCCCGATCCCGCCGCAGTGAATCAGGCGCCGTCAGGCCCGTCCTACACTACGCAGGCTCCGCCACCGCCCGAGGCAGGCGCGCCGGACCAGGGCCCGGACGATCAGAATTACGCTGAACAGCCCACGGAAACAACCACCGAGGCTCCGCCGCCGCTGCCCGAATACGATCAGCCTCCTGCGCCCGCGGATGGTTATGAGTGGACACCCGGATACTGGGCGTGGGGCCCTTATGGCTATTACTGGGTGCCCGGTGTCTGGGTTGAGCCACCCTATATGGGCGCGCTTTGGACTCCCGGCTACTGGGGATTCTATGGCGGCCGTTACCTGTGGTACCCCGGCCATTGGGGCTTCCACATCGGGTTCTACGGCGGCATCAACTACGGCTTCGGCTATGTTGGATTCGGCTATGAAGGCGGCTACTGGAACGCCGGCCACTTCTTCTACAACCGCGTTTACAGCAACGTCGATGCCCGCATGGTGCACAACGTGTACAGCTATCGCGCCAACGTGCGCCCCGGCTATGCGGGACGCCCCAGCTACCGCGGCGGACCCAACGGCGTGCACGCAAACCCGCGGCCCGCAGAGGGCGCAGCGTGGCGCGAGCCGACGGCTCCGCGCATGAATACGCAGGTGGTACACCAGCAGAGCTTCAGCCAGGTGCGCGGCCAATACGCGTCGGAGAATCACGGCAGGCCGCCGACGGCATCGGTTCCGCATGGAATTCCGGCTGACCGCGGCGTTCATCCTGAAGCGCGCAGCGGCGGAGGCGGGCGCCGTTAATTTCGCCCCCGGGGAGCAAAACCGTGGCGCGGCCGCATTTGCGATCGCGCCACTGGTTTTTTGCGAGCCGCCCGCTTTTCACGGGCAGGCGTGAAATTAGATTTCTAAGGAAGCTGCTCGGATCGGGGCTGCAAAGCCGATTTCCAGCCAATGGTGAACGCTGATGCCGCGGCGGGCATCAAACGGTCTGGAGATCGCAATGAATTCCCTCACTCTCGCCAAGTCAATTGCAGTGCTGATATCTGCCGTGGCATTGATGGTTTGCGGCTGCCACAGCAATCAGCAGCAGAATTCAGCCACGCAAGCAGATCAAGGCTCGAACGGCGCGGCCGATGCAAACCTGGCGCCCGTAGCCGACACATCGGCTCCGGCCGAAGCCAATCCCTCCTACCCGCAATATGCGGGCGAGTACTCCGACCAGAGCGAAGACTCGGCCGATGAATCCTATTACGGCGTGGACCCGGAGTGGACCGCAGCCGATCCGCCCCCGCCGTTGCCCGATTACGATCAACCGCCATGCCCCGGCGACGGCTATATCTGGACGCCGGGATATTGGGCATATGCCTCAACTGGGTATTACTGGGTTCCGGGCGTATGGGTGCAGGCGCCGTATGAGGGAGCGCTCTGGACGCCTGGCTACTGGGGCTACTCGAATGGCCACTATGCATTTTTTGCGGGGTATTGGGGCGCGTACATCGGCTTCTATGGCGGTGTCAATTACGGATACGGTTATACCGGCGTCGGCTACCAGGGCGGCTACTGGAATTCGGGGCGCTTCTATTACAACCGCTCGGTGAACAACATCAATGTCTCCGTGGTGCGGAACGTGTACACGCGCAACGTCGTGAACACGACGGTGGTCAATCACGTGAGTTACAACGGCGGATCGGGCGGCATCGAGGCGAGGCCGCAGCCCGCCGAGCTGGCTGCCTTGCGCGAACCGCACGCCCCAGCCATGAACACGCAGCTTGCGGTACAGCGGAGCGCCAGCACCAACCGCGCGCAATTTGACTCGGTGAATCACGGCCGCCCTTCGCAAGTGACGGCCGCGCACCCGGTTGCGGCACAGCCCAACGTGCGGCCGGTCGCGTCAACCAACGTTCACAATCTGCCCATGACAGCGCGTCCGCCGTTAGTGGCGCGCAACAACGTGCCGGCTAATCACCCGCAGCCTTCGCCGGAGCAGCCCAATCGGTCGCAGGCTGAGCCGAACGGGCCCGAGAACCGGCCACAGTCGAATAATCAGCCTGCGCCGGGAAAGCCGATGCCGGACCATTCCTCTTCGCATCCGGGCGTGGCCAGTCGGACGCAACCCGCCAATCGTCCGCAGCCGCAGCAGGCTCAGCCCAGCCGCCCGGCCGCCTCGCAGCCCCGGCCGCAAGTACAGCCGGCCCGGCCGCCGCAGACCGCACCGCGCCGGCAGGCGCAATCTCATCCTGCGCCGCAGCAGAGCCACGCTGCGCCGGCGAAACCTCCCGCGCAGGAGCGCAAACCTCAGCCGGATGAGGAGAAGAACGGTAATCGTCCGCAGTGAGTCGATCGATGCGGCAATGAAAGTTGATGCAGCGCGTAGGATGGTCGCTGAAAAGTGGGTCTCGGCCCCAACACCCGAAAGCTGGCGCCTGAAACCTGTTATTCCGCCGCCATCACCTTGATCGCCACCAGGTTGCGCACCCAGCGCGCGGGACGCTTTTCCCCGGTCGCAATCAGCTTCAGTGGTCCGTCGCTCGCGAGGGCCTTGCCATTCTCGGTGTCGGCCACCATTACTGTGGAAGCGCTCACATCGGGCGTGACTTCGCCAATGGCGTACACCACCTCGTACATGTCAGAGCCCTCGGCCACCACGTACAGGCGCAAATCCTTGCCGCGCGGTTTTTCGCTTACGCCCAGCGGGGCGAGTAGCGCAATCAGCGGGACGCCGGAGTAGGTTTCATCGGCCTTGGTGTGCTCGTTGTGCACGGTCACGGTCACGTGCGGCAGGCCGGCCAGCGCGGCCACGGTCCATGTGGCCGATTTGTCGCCGAAGGTGATTTTCAAGGGTTCCGGCGGCGCCTTCACCTGCGCCATGGGCACCTGTTCCGGCTGCTCCTGCTGCGCGGAAACGGCTCCCAAGCTCAACGCCCACACAAACATGGCGGCGGACACGGCTGCAAGCCTCATGAATCTCTCCTTCACACCCATCGTATACTGGACCCATGTCGGTGGTGCGCAACATTGCCGGAATTGCCAAGGGCATGAGCATCACGCTGCGCGAGGTCTTTGAGCCCACGCAGGTTGAGAACTACCCTGATGGCCCCGGCCCCATGCGCGGAGCGGTGTTTGAGCCGCGCTACCGCGGCGCGCACGTGCTGCAGCGCGACGAGAACGGCCTGGAAAAGTGCGTGGCGTGTTTTTTGTGCGCCGCGGCCTGCCCCGCCAACTGCATCTATATTGAGGCCGCCGAGAATACGGCCGAGAACCGCATTTCCTCGTCGGAGCGCTACGCCAAGGTCTACAACATCGACTACAACCGCTGCATCTTCTGCGGCTACTGCGTTGAAGCCTGCCCCACCGATGCCATCACCCACGGCCACGGCTTCGAGCTGGCCTCGCTGAACGCCACCACCATGGTCATGCGCAAGGAAGATATGCTGGTACCCGTCGAGTCGCTGACCGCAGCGAAGTGATTGCGTGTCTTCCTGAATCGGGAGCCCCCTCGATCCCCCGCTTTCCCAATGTGATCCAGCACACAGACCCGATTGCCTCTGAGAATTACCGTTCAAAGTACGGATGAATCGGATCGCGCAATTCGCCGTTCTTGGGGCTGCCGTGCTGTTTGCGGCTCAGCCGGTCTTCGCCGGCTTGCCGTGCGCCTTCGGCCAGCCCTCCGGGTGCGGGCGCGATTGTCCCATGGCCATGAGCAGCATGGGCGCTGATTGCCCGATGGCCGGCTCAATGACCGCCGGCGACTGCCCCCAGGATTGCTGCGCGCTCGGCCATGCGCAAGCCGCCGCGCCGCCGATTGCGGTTGAGAAACTGAGCGCCGCGGCCGCAACGCCTGCTCCTGCCCGCATCGCGCCAACCGCGGATCCGGCGGCATTTCTTCGAGCCGTCGCGGTCAGGCGAACCGAATCGCCTCCGCTTTACCTTTTGCATCAGGTCTTCCGCATTTAAACCACTCCTGACGTGTGCGCACATTGACTCAGCCTCATGCGAGGCTTCCGCAATTCCACGCATCAATCACCTGACGATTCACGTCAAGGAGAAATCCGATGAAAAAGATGCTTGCATCTCTCTCTCTGGCCGCGGCTCTGGCCATCGCTCTTGCCCACCCGGTCCTTGCATCCAAGGCCACCTACTGCAATGACTGCTGCAAAGGCAAGTGCGGCCAAACCTGCTGCCAGAAAGGCTGCACTGATAGCTGCTGCCAAAGCAAGTAATCGCATCAACCTCGGGGCCCGGAGATCATTCCGGGCCCCGCAGTATGCCACTAGGCGGGAATCAATCCCACATTTTCCGCAACTTTTCCAGAGCCAGCGCGTCCTGGCTCAACTTCCGTCGCATAATGGTCGATAAATTCATGGATTGAGTACTTGCGTGCCCGGTTCTTCAGGGCTAGCATTGGGTTTTCTGCGAAGCCGAATGGGCCGGCCTCCGAGGAGGGATCGGATGGGTATCCGTGGCCAGTTGGGGCTGGCGGCTGTAATGGCTGCGGCCTGCTTTTCCGGCGCCGCGCAGAACGCCTCTGCATCCCAGGCGCCGCGCAGGGTCATCACCACCGCGCGAGAAGTCCATAGTCTTCCCGTGGAGCAGGCCGCGCTCGGCTATCCTGTGCGTTTGCGTGCGGTGGTCACATGCTACGATCCCTACATCGATGTGCGGCACGGCGCGCTCTTTCTTGATGACGCGACGGGAGGCATTTTTGCCGAGGTTGCGCCGCACCCCATTCTTTCCCTTAAGCCGGGCGCCGTGGTCGAGGTCAGCGGCGTTACCGGGCCGGGCGACTTCGCGCCTGTCATCCTCGCCAGCCAGGTGCGCCTCGTCGGCCAGTCGAGCCTGCCCGCAAACCCTCGCCGGGTGACCCTGACCCAAATGCTCACCGGAGCCCTCGACAGCCAGTGGGTCGAGCTGGAAGGCCGCGTCCGCTCAGTGCATTTCACCGGCCAGATCCTAGCGCTTCAAATTGCCACTGACGACGGATCGTTCGATGCCGTCGCGGTGCGCGAGCCAGGGGTGAACTACGATGCCTTCGTCGATTCGCTCATCCGCATTCGCGGCGATGCCGCCGCCGTCTTCAACACCCGGCGCCAGATGGTCGGCGTGCGCATGTTTTTCCCCACCGTAGGCCAAATCCGCGTCATCCAGCCCGCGCCTCGCGACCCCTTTACCGTGCCCGCCGTTCCCATCTCTGAATTGTTTCGCTTCTCGCCGGAGCCCGGCTTGCTTCATCGCGTTCATGTTCAAGGCACGGTCACCCTCGACTGGCCGGGACGCATGCTATGCATTCAGCAGTTGACCGACGGCGTTTGCATGCAGACCATGCAGGACAGCGCCGTGCCGGTGGGCGCGTTTGTCGATGTCGTGGGGTTTCCTGCGGTGAGCCTGTTCAAGCCCACGCTCGAAGACGTGGTGTTTCGCGCCGCGCACGGGCGGGCCACGCCGCCGCAGCCGGCGCTGGTCACCGCCGGCCAGGCCATTCAGGGCAACCTGGAGGGCAGGCTGGTGCAAATGGACGCAGAATTCATCGGCCGCGATTGGGGAGCCGATGCTCCTACTCTTTTGCTGCGCAGCAATGGGGTACTTGTCCCGGCCTTCCTGCCCAGGAATTCCGCTCTCGGAGTAAGGCTACCCTGGAAGGAAGGGAGCCTGGTGCGCGTAACCGGCGTCGGCAGCGTGCAAGTGGACCCGCTGAGCACCAACCTGGGCGAAGGCACGGTGCGGCCCCAGTCCCTGCACATCTTGCTGCGCACGGTAGACGACGTTGCCGTCCTTCGCGCTCCCTCGTGGTGGAACCCGGAGCACGCGCTCCAATCTCTTGCCGTCATCGGCCTGCTTGTTCTCGCCTCATTAACCTGGATCGTGGTTCTACGCCATCGCGTGGAGCAGCAGACTCTGGCCCTGCGCTCGAGCCAGGAACGCCTGCGTCACTTGTCGGAGCACGACGCCCTCACCGGTCTGCCCAATCGCCTTTTGCTGAACGACCGGCTGCAAACCGCCCTGAAGCGGGCGCAACGGTTCGAGTCATGCCTTGGTCTGCTGTGGATCGATCTCGACGAATTCAAGCGAGTCAATGATGTCCTCGGCCATCAGGCAGGCGATGCCGTGCTTTGCGATTTGGCCGGGCGTCTCAACGACTGCGTGCGCTCCACTGACACTGTGGCTCGCCTGGGCGGCGACGAATTCATCGTCCTTCTTCCTGACCTCCGCGTTCCCCCTGAAGCGGAAATGATCGCGTCCAAAATCGTCTCCGCCATTTCCAGCCCCGTACGCATCGATCAAACCTGGGCCACAGTGACTGTCAGCGTCGGAGTGGTCACCTGTCCGCCGGCAGGGCCGGACCCGGAATCGCTGCTCGAGTGCGCCGACCAGGCCATGTACGCAGCCAAAGAACGGGGTAAAAACTGCTTCCAGGTCTACCGGCCGCACACCGCGAAATTCGGCGCCGCCAGCGAGCAGGTTCTGCGCGAGGCTCAGGCCAGCGGTGCGTGAGGCGCGATCTGAGGCCTTTCGCCTGCTCCCTCGCTCTCTCCCTTTTCGGCCCCTAGCCCCCTGTTTTCTCGGTCCGTTGTTCCCTTGTTCCCAGCCTTTTTCGTTCCTGATTCAAACCAATCCCTGTTTGCGCAGCTCCGTCATCACCCGCTCCACCTTCCAGTCCAGCGCCCCGGCGCCATCCACAATGAGGTCTGCGTTGGCTGCGGAGGGGCGCACATACGCCAGGCTCGCGGGCCGGACAGCCAGATCATATTGAGAGCGGACTGAATCGGGCGTTCTTCCGCGCTCTTCAACGTCGCGCTTCAGGCGCCGCTCGAAGCACAGCGCGTCGGGCGTGTCGATGTAGACGCGCAGTCGGTAGAGCGGCAGCAGCTCAGGGTAATAGAGCGCGAAGAGGCCTTCCACAATCACGAACGCGTCCGCCTTCACCGGCTCGGTGCGGCCCGGGACGCGCGTGTAGGTGGTGAAATCGTACACCGGCCGCTCAATGGTCTCGCCATGCGCCAGAGCACCGATGTGCCTGGCCAGCAGCGGCGCCTCGATCAGGGCCGGATCGTCAAAATTCTTCTTGATTCGCTCGGCCAGCGGCAGATGCCCCAGGTCGAGGTAGTAGTCGTCCAGTGGAAAACGCAAGCCGCCCAGGGTCCGCGCCAGCTCGTCGGCCAGGGTGGTCTTGCCCGAGCCGGAACAGCCGGCGATCGCCAGCACCGCGGGCGGAAAAGGCAGCTGCGGCGCCGGTGCCGCGGGGTCTGCCGAGGCCTGCGCCCGATCTGTCTCGCTCACGGTTCCGCTTCCACTTTGGCCGCGATTTTGGGCGCCAGCCGGGTGAGCAGTGAGGCCAGACGCTTTTCCACCTGGCGGCCGGTCTCGAAGACTTCTTCGTGGCTCAACGGTGTTGCGCCCAGCCCTGCGGCCAGGTTGGTCACGCAGGAGATGCCCAGCACCTCCAGCCCCATGTGCCGCGCGACGATGGTTTCAGGCACCGTGGACATGCCAACAAGCGTTGCACCCAGCGCGCGGAAAGCGCGAATCTCAGCCGGCGTTTCAAAGCTCGGCCCCGGCGTGGCCAGATACACGCCTTCCTCAAGCGCAAAGCCTTCTTCGCGCGCCGCCTGCTTTGCCAGCGCGCGCAGCGCCTTGCTGTAGGCCTCGGTCATGTCGAAGAAACGCAACCCGGCGCCGCGGCGAAAGGCGAAACGCGGCTCGTTCGCACCCGTAAGCGGATTCCACCCCATCATATTGATGTGGTCGGCCAGCATAACCAGCTGACCCATGTGGTAGCCCGCGTCGATTCCCGACGACCAGGACCGGCCCGGGCGGGCCTTGGCCAGAATTCCGCCGGCAGCGTTGGTCAGCACCACGGCGCGCACACCCAGCGCGCCCAGCACCCGCATGGGAAATGTGACTTCGAGCGGTGTGTAGCCCTCGTAAAAATGCACGCGCCCTTGCAGGATAACCACCTGCGCGCCATCCAGTCGGCCGGCCACCATTCGCCCCGAGTGGCCCACCACGGTCGATTGCGGGAAGTGGGGAATCTCGCCGTAAGGCACGATGACCGCATCGGAAACTGAGTCGGCCGCTGCACCCAATCCCGAGCCGAGCACGATGCTCACGCGCGGCGCCAGCGCGCCCAGCCGTTCCTTCAGAAATGCGGCAGCCTCTGCGACCTGGTCGAAATAGCTCATTTGGGAATGATTCGCTCTCGCCATTCTACAGTTTGGCCTCGGCGGCATGGCTCTGCTGAGGCGATTTCTTACCGCCCAGACAAGTGCGATACGTCACATTTTGTGATTTTGACCCAGAGGTATAATGCCACCGGCCGAAGACCCGCCACGGACGTTTTATAGCTCGCCGCGGGCCGCTCTGGCGATTTGGAGCGTTCACCATGACCACCCAAGCCGTGGAACACGAGCTGATTCTGGCCAGGCGCACCGCGCGCCTGGGAACCGAGACGGCCTTTGAAGTCCTCAGCCGAGCCAAGGCGTTGGAGCGTACCGGCAGGAGCGTGATTCATCTGGAAATCGGCGAGCCCGACTTCGCCACGCCGCCGCACATCGTCGCAGCGGCTGTCGAAGCGCTGCGCGAAGGATGGACACACTACGGCCCTTCCGCCGGTTTGCCCGAATTGCGCGAAGCCATCGCCGAATACGTGAGCCGCACGCGCCGCGTCGCGGTGCAACCCGAGGAA
>JASHQH010000108.1 GCA_030037635.1 Acidobacteriaceae bacterium | reverse complement strand
TCGCGCAGCATCGACGTGAACTCAAGCTCAGTAAACAGAGCGCGGCAGGACTCGATGTCGGGCTCCTGCGTTTCCATTGCGCCCAGGTTGAGTGGGAGCGGCACGCGGCAATCGATAGTGACCAGCTCCTTCGACAGCAGCACCGCCCCGCGGTTCTGCTCCAGCGATTCCCGATAAGCCTTGCGCTTGACCTCGGCGGCGCGTTCAAGTACGGCCTCCACGCTGCCGAACTCCTTGATCAGCTCTACGCTGCCCTTGTCGCCGATGCCGGGCGCGCCGGGAATGTTATCTACCGAGTCGCCGCGCAGTGCCATCACGTCGACCACTTTTTCAGGAGGCACGCCCAGCGTCTCTTCCACCTTGACGGGATCGAGAATCAGGTTGTCCTTCTGCGGATTGAGAATCTTCACCTGCGGCGTGACCAGCTGCATCATGTCCTTGTCGTTGGAGACAATGAAGACCTCGTGCTTCTGCTCGGCGGCCTCGCGGGCCAGCGTGCCGATGACGTCGTCGGCCTCGAAACCCACCGCCTCCAGGATGGGAATGCGGAACGCTTCGAGGGCGCGACGAATATAAGGAATCTGGCGGCGCAGATCCTCGGGCATGGATTCGCGCTTGGCTTTGTAGCCGTCGTAGCTCACGTCTTCGAAACTCTGCGATTTGGCATTCCAGCGGCGCAGCGTGCCGATGGCGCGAGCGCGCTCGTCGCGGAAAACTTCGCCGCTGGGGTCAAAGACGGCAGCGAAGTACTTCGGCGTGAAGTCCTGGCGCAGCTTTTTGATCATGTTGACAAAAACGTATGTCGCCGCCGTGGGCAACCCCGTGCGCGTGGACATGGGCCGCGAGCGCTGCATGGCGTGATACGCGCGGAAGATGAACGACATGGCGTCGAGCAGGAAGACGGGAGGCTTGGCGGCGGCGGGCACGGTAGAGAGAATAACAGGGCGGGGCAGAGCGAACAGAGATCAGAGAGCAGAGATCAGCATGCAATCGCCGTAGCTGTAGAAGCGGTAGCCTTCGCGGATAGCGTGCGCGTAGGCGGCGAGGATGCGGTCGACGCCGGTTTTTCCCAGGCCGGCGAAGGCGCTTACCAGCATGAGCAGGCTCGATTGCGGCAGATGAAAATTGGTGAGCAGCGCGCTGACAAGGCGGAATTCAAATCCGGGCGAGATGAAAATTTCTGTTGTGCCGGAATGCGGCTGAATGCGATTGCTGCCGGCGGTGAGAGCGGCTGATTCGAGCGTACGGACGACGGTCGTGCCCACGGCCACAATCCGCCTGCGCTCCGCCGCGGCGCGGCTGATTGCTTCGGCGGCCTCGGCGTCAATGGTGTACCTCTCGCGGTGCAGGCGCACTTCGTCCACGCGCTCCACGCGCAACGGTGCAAAAGTACCCAGGCCGACGTGGAGCGTGACGCGCGCGATTTCGACGCCCTGTGCTAGAAGCGCATCGAGCATCTGCGGCGTGAAGTGCAGGCCGGCCGTGGGCGCAGCCACCGATCCGCGTTCGCGCGCAAAGATCGTCTGGTAGCGCTCGCGGTCGGCGTCCGCGTCGTTGCGGTGAATGTAGGGCGGCAGCGGCGTGTGACCGATGCGGTCGAGGACGGCGAAGAAATCGCCCGTCTTCCGCTCGTCGACTGGAGCAAACTCGAGCAGCCGCTCGCCATACGCGCCCCGCTCCAGAACCTCGGCTTCGAGCAGGATTTCGCCGCCCGGCGCGGGGAAGACCAGACGCTCGCCGATCGCGACCTTGCGTCCCGGACGCACCAGTGCGCGCCACTGGTTTTCGCCGGCAGGTCCGGGAATGGGCTCGGTAAGCATGACCTCGATGCGGCCGGTTGGCCGTTCACGCTCGCGGCGCAGGGTGCGGCGCGCGTAGAGTCGCGCCGGAATCACACCGCTGTCGTTGAGGACAAGGAGATCGCCTCGGCGCAAATACCGTCCAAAACCAGAAAAAAGATCGTCGCGAAATTCGCCGGTGGCGCGATCCATTGCCAGCATGCGGCTGGCGCCGCGCTCGGCCAGTGGCTGCTGCGCGATCAGCTCAGCGGGCAAGTCGTAGTCGAAGTCCGTGACGCGGAGATCGGTCATGCGCGCGGCTCCGCGGCGAGGCGAGCTCCGTGCGATCCCACCCGAAACGCCCAGCCACCCCTCGCACGAAGACCTGTCCGTGGGGGCCCCGACGGCGCGTTTAGGATGGAGCACCCGCGCTGCGCGCTTTTATCTTTCGGATTAGGGCTTTCGATCATCAGCATTCCCCAGGCGCGCCAGGGCGTGCAGGCGCGCACGCTCGATGGCCGCATTCAGCAGCTCGCGTTGCTGCTCGAAGCCGTTCGGAGCCAGATCGCGGGGCACTTCGGTCCAGCGCGCCCAACTGACCACGATGCGCGTAAACGGCATAGGCGCCAGAAAACGGTCCCACGAGCGCATCACCCACGCGCGCCTGGGCTGCAGGTGGAAGGCGCCGATGCGCGCGCCGGTCACCCGCGCCAGCTTGATAGGTCCCATCTTGGTGCGATAGATGGGGCCGCGCGGGCCGTCGGCCGTGAAAATTGCCGGCCCGCCCCGTTCGATCGCGTCCTGGAGGCCGAGAAGGCCTTCGTGCGCGCCACGCGAGCTGGAGCCGCGCGAGGTCCGGTAGCCGAAGCGCTCGAGAATGCGCGCGATCAGCTCGCCGTCGAAGCTCTGACTGACGATGATGGTGGCGTGGCTGCGGCGAAAATAAAAAGTGCAGGGCAGCACGCACTGGTGCCAGAAGCAAAAGATCTCGCCCTGCGCGCCGGCGCCGAAGGGCAGCGGCGTGGCGCCTTCCTCGGCGAGGGTTTCAAAGCGCCAGGTGCGGCCGACGAGCTGAAGCAGCAGCCAGATCACAGGCGGGACAACCGCCAGCATGATTCGCTGGCCCAGTGTGAATCTGGGGCTGGCTTCGTCGGTCACTGGGATGATGGTAGCGGAGTTGGGGATTGGGCAGCTCGCGCGAGATCTGCGGTGTTTACTCTTTAATACCACCCCTCCCCCCCATCCCTTTTTTGGCTAAGTGGCCTATTTTCAAAAGCTTGATCTTTGATCATTTTCGCCAGGCCATTGATTCCATTGGGTTTATGAAACTAAAGCGCCCAATCCAAAGGGTTTAACTGCATTTTCGGGCCTGATCTTGCTTTCCGTCGATGTTTTCGGCTCCTTTTTCACCCGGTCACATACCTGACCGACTCTGCAAGCGCGTCTGCGCAAGGTTCGATCATGGAGCGATTGTGCGCTCAGGGCCGGAAATTATCTGCAAAGGGAAGTGGCTGATTCAGAAGAGGTTACAAATTTGGGCGCTTGACGGCAGCGCTGCGGGCGGGGCGGGCTGAGCCCCCACCCAAGCTGAGCTTGGATGGGGCACCCCAATTTGTGCTGTGTTGGAGCGTAACGGGCTTAGGGCTTCGCGGCGGGATCAATGGAAGTCGATTTCACCGAGGAGGGCCTTGCGCTCGGTGTCGCCGCTCCAGAGTTCCCACGTTTTGAAGAGCCAATAAGCGCCGAAGGCTGCAATCGAGGCCGCTTCAAGCCAGAATGCTTTGTGAGCGGACCAGAAACCGTTTTGGCTGGGATTGAGACCGAGATACCAGGCGGTTGCCGGGCACAGAACCATGGCTACCGCCAATACATGATAAGAGCGCCGGAAGAAGGCATTGGAAGGAACGCAGTTCGGGTTTCTGTGCTGGAGCGTCGTTCTGGAGCAGAACTCGCAGGTGAGGGCGACGCAGGCGAAGAAGGCAAACGCGGAGGGCTCATGAAACCAGTGCAGAGAGAAACGAGGCACAGGAAGCGGCCAAGGTGTGTAGATAAGCGCCACGCCGATAGCGAAAGCGCCGGCAAAATCGAGCAACACATCTTCCAATCTGCTGAAGCCCTTGATGAGGATCATGGCGACTCCGATGAAGAAGAGGTTGCCGACAAACCAGTCGCGCATGGGCCCGGCGCCCGGGACGCAGGGATTGGCCGGGCACGTCGGCAAGGACTGCGGGTGAGCAGGGTCGGGGCAGCATTGGCAGGAATGGTAATAGGCGCTCATGGAGGCGGCGAACGGGACGTGAAAATGCATTCCGCCGAACACAAGGATGACGGGCAACAGAAGGCCCAGCGTGCCCACTCCAATGCGCAACCATACGAACCCCAACAGCATTCGTTTCTGGGTATCGGTCAGGTCCATGGCGCCTCCTTTTCAAGCTGGTTGAAGGGATTGGTTACAAATTAGATCACGAATCGAGCCGGGGTGGGGATTTGCCTAGCGGTCAGCTTGGGAGGAAGCGTCCCGCAGGGGCTAAGGCCCGCGTGCGTCTGGCGACGATTTTGTTACGAGGCCTTCCCCGTTTGCGTTTTTCCGCAGGCTCTGGTGTCGCGCCCATTCGGAGCGAGTTCAAACTGGCCCGCCCCCAACCCAAGCGAAGCTTGGATGGGGCACCCATGTCGTGACGAGTTGAACGGCACCCCGATTGGCGCCGGGTTGGGAGTTGAGACTCAGGAGTAGCGCAGCCACCGCACCAGCTCAGGCAGGGTAGCGCGCTTGCCATACATGAGGATGCCCACGCGGTAGAGACGCGACGAGATCCAGAGAATGGCCCAGATGCTGATAATCATCAGCGCGATGGAGGCGGCGAACTGCCACGCGGGCGGCATTTCGGCGGCCATGCGCAGGAACATGATGATGGGCGCGGTGGGCGGAAACAGCGACGCGGCGATGGCCCACACGGAATTGGAGTCGTTCATGATGACCACGATGAGCGCGAAGCTGAGCCAGGTGGGAGCGGCGGCCAGCGGCATGTACATCTGCAGCTCCTGCTCGGTTTCGCATGTGGCGGCCAGACCGGCGAAGAGCGAGCTGTAAAGCAGAAAGCCGAGCACGAAGTAGACGGGAAAGAGAATGCCCTCAGCGAGCGAGAAATGAACCGCGTACTGGCCGGTGAGGATGGCCGCCGCCAGAGGCGATGCCACTAAAACCGCTCCGGCGACCACCCAGATGAGAATTTGCGTCAAGCCTACGGAGCCGGCGCCAATGAGCTTGCCGGCCAGCATGTCGCTGGGCTTGACGGTGGCGAGCATGACTTCGAAGATGCGCGAGGTTTTTTCCTGGATAATGGAGCGGGCCACGTTCATGCCGTAGATGAGGGTGGTCATGGAAAGCAGGATGGCCATGACGTAGCCCTTCCAGAACGTAGCCTCGGCGTTGCTCTTGACGATGGAGCCGTCTTTTTTCACCAGGAAGGTGGCGATGGTCACACCCTTCACGATAGCGTCGGCGTCGGCCTGCGTCGTTCCCTTGGTGGTGAGGTCTTCGTCGACCAGGCCATTATTGAGGGCCTCACTGAGTTTGGCCGCGGTGATGAAGTCGCCGGAGGAGCTGGAGTAATAGGACGCCGTAGGCAGCCCGCCCAGGTGGGTATGGATGATGAGAACGCCGTCGACAGACTTGCTTTGAGCGAGCCGGGTGAGCGATTCGCGCGCGCCGGGCGCCGTGGGATCGATGACGTCGACGGTGGGCTTCTTTTCCTTCTGGCCAAGCAACTGATCGCGTACGGCGTTCGCCAGAGCCGGATCTTGGCAAGCAACAACGTAATGCTTGTTCCCGCCCATGCCCTGGCTGGCGAGCCACGCCACGCCGAGAATGGCGGCGAAGAGCGCAGGCAGGCCAATGGTAGACATGCGGAAGGCGCGCCCTCGAATCTGCTCCAGGTACTCGCGTCGGGCGATGAGCAGCATGTTGCGCAGATGTTCAGGCATCGGCTTTGCCTCCCACGGTGCGAATGAAGATCTCTTCGAGCGAGGGCTCGACCAGCTCGAAGCGATAAATTCTGGCGCCGGCCGCGGCCTCGTGCAATAGTTTTTGCGCATCGCCGTGTTCTTTGAGGCGGATTTCGGCGTGGCCTGAAAAGTTTTTGGCTTCGGCGATCTCGGAGCTTTTGAGAAAGTCGGCGCTGCCTTCGAACTCCACGATGACGTGATTGCGCTCGTAGCGGCTCTTGATTTCGCGCATGCGCCCGGAAAGAACCGCCTGGCCGTTGTTGATGAGGCAGATGGAGTCGCAGAGTTTCTCCACCTGGTCCATGCGGTGGGTGGAGAAGAGAATGGCGCTGCCCTCCTCCTTGAGTTCGAGCAGGGTGCGCTCCAGCAGCACGGCGTTGACAGGATCGAGACCGCTGAAGGGCTCGTCCATGACGATGAGTTTTGGCGAGTGGAGCACGGTTCCGATGAACTGGATCTTCTGCTGCATCCCCTTTGACAGCTCCTCGGTTTTCTTATCGAGCGACTCGGCAATGTCAAGGCGGGCGGCCCAATCGGTGGCGCGCTTGCGTGCGTCGCCGTCGGCCAGGCCGTGGAGCTCGCCGAAAAAGATGAGCTGATCGAGGACTTTCATCTTCTTGTAGAGGCCGCGCTCCTCAGGCAGGTAGCCCACGCGCTCCAGGCTTTTGCGCGCGAAGGGTTTTTCAAACAACTCGATGCGGCCGGAGTCGGGCAGGGTGATGCCCATCATCATGCGAATGGAGCTGGTTTTGCCGGCGCCGTTGGGGCCCAGCAGGCCGAACATCTGGCCGGCTTCAATGCTCAGGCTGAGGTCGCGCACGGCGACTTTGTTCTCGTAGGTTTTGGTAACTCCTGCGAGTTGGACGACGGGCATGGATGCTCCTGGTTTCTGGCGGGGCGGGTTTGAGGGGTGGAAATTCGGGGGCGCAAGGAGAGTGTAGCAAACTGGATGGCAAAAGCTGGGAAGGTTTCCGGGGCTGAAGCCCGACCCCACCCAAGCAAAGCTTGGATGGGGCACTCATGTTGTGGCGAGTTGAGGTGCGGAGAAATTTGTGCGCCCAAGGCGGAAGGTGGGATGTATACTTTGCTGGGTTTTCCTTCCCCAACAAATCAAAATTTGAAAGGTGAATTCCATGCCCAGTTATCTCGTGCAGGTGGCGTACACGCCGGAAGCTCTGAGCTCGCTGATTGCGAAGCCGCAGGATCGCATTCAGGTGGTCGGCAAAGTAGTGAAGAAGCTTGGCGGCAAAGTGAGCGGCGCCTGGATGGCGTTTGGCGAATACGACACCATTACGGTGATCGAGTTGCCGGATAACGTCAGCGCGGCAGCGTTTGCCCTGGCGATTGGCGCGGGCGGTTCGTGCAAAGCGGTGAAGACCACGCCGCTGATCAGCGTGGAGGAGGGAATCGCGGCGTTGAAGAAGGCCGGGGAGACGGGCTACAAGCCGGTAGGGGCGTAATAGCGTTCCAGCACATCGAAGCGAAAGGCTAACAGCCGACAGGCTACGCGAGGCGCTTGCGCACCAGATCGAGCGCCTGCTGCGCGGCCCACTCGCGAATGCGTGTGCGGTCGCCGCGGAAGGTGCGTTCGAGGATGCCGGCTCCCTCGGCGTCGGCGACGGCGAAGTGCACCAGGCCGACAGGCTTCGATTCTGTGCCGCCGGTGGGGCCGGCGATGCCGGTGACGCCCAAGCCCAGCGTAGCGCCGCAGATGGAGCGGATGCCGACGGCGAGAGCCTGGGCCACTTCAGCGGAGACGGCGCCATGTTGCGCAATCAGTTCCGCGGGCACGCCGGCCAATTCAGTCTTGAGCGCGTCAGAGTAGACCACCGCGCCGCCGAGAAATGAGCGCGAGGCGCCGGGAACCGAAGTGATGCGCTGGGCGACTAATCCTCCGGTGCAGCTTTCCGCCACGGCCAGCGTGGCCTGGCGCAGGCCGAGATAATACAGCACGATCTGTTCCAGCGAGTCGCCCTGCGAAGAGTAGAGCCAGCCTTCGAGGGCTTCTTCAATGCGCTCGGCGAGGTCGTCGACCCGGCGCTGCGCGGCCTCGGCGGTGGGCTTGGAGCAGAGCAGCGTGATCTGCAGGTCGCCGGTGTGCGCCAGCAGCGTAGTTTCCACGTCGGTGTACGTGGTGTAAATGGGCGCGATGAGCTTGTCGGCCTGCGACTCGGGAATCATGGCTGCCTTGAGCGTGCGCACGGCGATGGCGCGTGCGGGCGCCATCTGGCGCAGCCGCGGCAGGCATTCGGCGTCGAACATGGGACGGCATTCGTGCGGCGGCCCGGGAAGCAGCGTGATGAGCTTGCGATAGCCGCTAAAGGTGGTGTCGAGCCACTGGCCGGGCGCGCTGCCATTGGCATTGGGCAGCAGCGTGGCGCCGTCCAGCACGTCGGCCTGCTTCAGGTTGTTGGGCGGCATGGTGATGCGCCACGAGGCGGCGCGCGCGTGCAATGCGGCGACTTGTGTGGCGTCGCGCCGCATGGTGATGGAAAGAGCTTCGGCCACAGCCTCGCGCGTCAGGTCGTCCTCAGTGGGCCCCAGGCCGCCCATCAGGATGACGATGTCGGCACGGGCCAGCGCGGCGTGCATCGCGCTCACCACGTCTTTGCGCCGGTCGCCGACGATGGTTTTGAAGGCGACATTCACGCCGATTTCGTTGAGTTTTTCCGTGAGATAAAGAGAATTGGTGTCCTGGCGGAATGGGGTGAGCATCTCAGAGCCGACGGAGATGATTTCGCATTTCATAAGAAGCAGCCATTAGCTCTTTGCTTTTAGCTTCGAGATGCAGGAATAAAACGTCGTGGTGATTGACCAAGAATTTGCACCCGCAGGAACACGCAAAAACCCAGCTAAAAGCTAGAACAGATTCAGCCCTTCCACTCCCAAATCCACATCATAAACGGCGTCGTTGGTAGCCAGGATGGCAGTGCCGAGAGGGGAAAACGCAATGCCCACCAGGTTGTGTCCGGCCAGAACCAGCGCGGCCTCCCCCCTGGGAGTGACGCGCACCAGGCCATGGCGGCCGTGCAGGCAGGCGGTCACGTACACATCGCCGTTGCTCGAAACTGCCAGTCCCTGGGCGCGGCCGAGTCCGCGGTACCACACGCGGGTATCGCCATTGGGCTCGATGGCCCAGATGGTTTCGTTGGACGAAAGCGAAGGCCCGGTGACGAACAGTGTGCCCGAGGCGTTCACCGCCAGGTGATAGGCCGAGACGCTGGGCTCCAGCGTGGCGTGGACGAAGATCTTTCGCTCCGGATTGATCTTGAAGATGGTGCCGCTGCGGTCGCCGACAAACAGGTTGCCCTCGCCGTCGAAGGCCGCGCCCGTGGCCACGCCCATGCCTTCGGCGTAGACCGTAAATTCGCCCGCGGCGTCGACGCGGTACACGGTGCCCTCGGCGCGGGAAGTGACAAAAAGATCGCCGTCGCGATTGAAGGCCAGGCCCGTGGCATTCATGATGCCGGTCACGTAGGGTGTGGCGCGGCCGTCGGGGCTCACGCGCACCACGGAAACGGGCGTGGCTTTGCCGCGCGCCCCGGAGATGGTGGCGTAAATCATTCCCGAGCCGCTGACTGCGGGGCTGGTTACGGGATGCAGCCCATCGTTGAGCTGGCGAGCCACGCGCAGCGCCGCGGCGTTGGCCGATCCCGCCTGGGTTCGAACCTCGATGAGGCCGGTCGAAGCCTCCCCGGGCACGCGGAACTCCAGCCGCGTAGGCCGGCTCATGAGAATGTGCGCGGATTCGCCGTCAACCAGCACCACGGGGAGTCCGTGGCTGTTGGGGCCAAGGTGCAGTCCAGTCAACACCACCTCGCCGTGGGGTAGCGCAGCAGCCGGAACAACGTCGTCCACGCGGGGCAATTCGTTGACGCCGGATTGAGGGGAGGGGCGAGCCATATCCTTTTAGATCCAGGTGCGCAGAACCGCCGCTATACACAAAGCATACAGGCCGGCGCCCACGTCGTCGAAAACAATGCCCCAGCCGCCGGGCAGGCGCTCCAGCCGCCGCACCGGGAACGGTTTGGTGATGTCAAGGATGCGAAAGAGGACGAGCCCAATGAGGCCGTAGAGGGGAATATCGACGAGGCCGTGGCGCCAGCCCGCAGGACTCCAGAGCAGCGCGATCCACTGGCCGATCACTTCGTCGATGACCACGAAACCGGGGTCGGTGCGGCCGGAGGCTTTTTCGACCGCGGTAGCGGCCGGAACGCCCACAGCGGCGGTCAAGGCAATGGCGATCAGCAGGATAAAAAGCAAAACATGAGGTGAAGGGTGAAGTCCCCAGGCGGCTGCGGCCCAAAGAAGGACCGCGGCCAGCGAGGCCCATGTGCCGGGACCTGGCTTCAGGTAGCCCACGCCGAAGAAAGTGGCGATGGCGTAGTACCACTTCGTGGAGTTCTGGTTTTGGTTTTTTTTCTGGTCTTGGACTGGATGCGCGGCGGAACTTTCACCTTTCACTTGAGCCTCCGCCGTCTCCTCCGCTGCGCCGTGCGCTCGGATTGTCGAGATCTTCGAGAACTTCGGGATCGACCACCGGCGAGCTGATCTTGTAGGCCCCCGAAGCCCACTTGCCCAGATCGATCTTGCGGCAGCGGTCGCTGCAGAAGGGAAAGTCCTCGTCGGTGGGGCGGACCAGCATGCCACAACTGGGGCAGCGCAGAACTTTGGCGGATTTCTTTTTCTTGGCAGGCATGGATGGTCTGCGGTCCCACCCCCGCCCAAGCAAAGCTTGGATGGGGCACCCGCGCATTCAACCATATCGTAGCGCGAAAAGCCGGCGCTACATGCCTTTGAGCAGCGACTCCAGGCGCTTCAAGGCTTCGGTGCGCGCGGTGGTATTCGCGGGGTTGGTATTGGCGGGGTCCTCGCCGGCGCGCATGAAGCCGTGGCCCGCGCCGTCGTAGATCACCGGATCGTACTTCTTGCCCGCAGCGGCCATGGCGGTCTTGGTGTCGGGAACCGTAGCCGAGATGCGCGCGTCGTTGCCGCCATAGAAGCCGTAGACCGGTGCGGTGATGTTTTTGAGCGCGTCTGTGGGCGGCGGAGGGCCGTAGAAGACGAAGGCCGCACTCAACCCGGCGCGCTGCGTGGAGTAGAGGAACGATTTGCCTCCGCCCCAGCAGAAGCCGATGACGGCCAGCTTGCCGTTGGCGGCGGGAAACTTCAGCGCGTAGTCGGCCGTGGCGTTCAGGTCGGCGGTCACCACCGCCGGATCGAGCCCGCTCACGGCCTTGGTGGTCGATTGCATGTCTGGGAACGCGCTGGTGTCGCCGCCGTTAGGACCGAAGCCCGAAAGCAGGTCGGGCGCGATGACGATGTAGCCCATGGCGGCAATGTCGTCGGCCATGGAGCGCGCCCAGTCGCTCAAACCAAAAATCTCATGGATGAGCAGCACCACCGGCGCCTTGTGGCTCACCTCGGGATAGACCACGAAGGCGTTCACGGTGCGGCTGCCGTAGGTGACTTTGACCCACTCCTGGTGGCGTGGCGATTTGTTCAGGATCGCCTTGGCCCAGTCCTGGCTGCAGGCAGCGGTTGCGGCAAGCGCGAGCGCGCAGAGCGGGATCGCGCAACGAGAGAACCAGCGGGCGGGAAGGGGAAGCCAATTTTTCATGGCGAGAAGTGTAGTACGGCAGGGACCAGGGGAACAAGAAGGCAGGGAACAAGGGAGCTGGGCGCCCCACCCTGATGGCGCTTTTGTTTTTGCCGTTAGGGCGGGACTAAATAACCATCTCTCGGTTCACCTATGCTGATAACGTGTCGTTCCATTGGAAATCCGGAGAGCTGGCCGAAGGCGTGTGCTGCTACCGGAACCGGGAGTTCTGGCAGGCGCACGAGCATTGGGAGAGCGTCTGGCTGCATCTCAAGGAGCCGGAGAAGACGTTTCTGCAGGCGCTGATTCAGACCACAGCGGCCTTTCACCACGTGCAGAAGGGAAACGGCATCGGCGCAGCCTCGCTGCTGCGACGTGCCTTGCGCCGGCTCGAGCCATATCCTCCGTGGTTTGGTGGCGTCGATCTGGCGCAGCTCCGGCAGGAAGCGGGCGCATGGCTCGTGGCGCTCGAGAGCGGCGCAGCATCGCGGCCGGCCGAGTTTCCCAAGATTTGGCGGGATTAGGCTTAAGCCGCCCGCTCCTTCCGTTTCTACTCGCTAATGGCTACTGGCTGCTCCCTGCCTTTCGAACGGTGAGGGGCAGAGGTACTGTATCTCGTAGCGGCTCATGAATTCGGCAGTGCGAGCCAGCTTAGGGTTCGCGGCCCCGTCGACAAAGAATTGCTCCATCTTGCCCGCCGGTGCGAACGCAATGAGCATGCGGCTTTGCGCAGCCACCGATGAGAATGCGTGCGGGGCGCGGCGCGGGCCGAGGACCGATTCGCCGGGGCCGAGCTCGACGCGCCTGTCGCCGACCTGAAACGCCACGCGGCCTTCCATCACGTAGAACCACTCGTCCTGGTAGAGATGCAGATGGAGCGGCGGGCCGCCGGGCACGAGATGGCTGTGTTCGATGACGAAGAGATCGCCGGCGGTGTCGGACGCGAGGACTTTGAAGCCAATCGAGCTGATCCCCATGGAGTGTGGCGCGCCGAGGCGATCCTGGCCGAAGCCGACGCCGTGAATTTCAGGCGCGGACCAAGCTGCGGATTGCGCTGCGGGAGATTGCGATCCCCAACCGAAGCGCGCCAAGAGCGCGGAACCCCCGAATGACGGCTGATCGAATAAACGAACGGCGGTGAATTCCCATGCACGGATCATACGGTGCCTCGGTGCGCGCGGAATAGAAAAAATGGAATCGGGATCAGGGTTCCGGTGCGATCACCCGCGCCACCACGTCGTAGTCGTGGGCCTCGGTGATCTGGGCGCGGTAGAAGCAGCCGGCCTCGAGATCCTGGAGGGCGCCAAAGTCGTTGATGTAGACTTTGCCGTCGATTTCGGGCGCGTGGTACTGCGTGCGGCCCTCCCACAGAAGTTCGGTTTCCTGGCTGGGGCCTTCGGCCAGCACTGTGAGCTCGCGGCCGATCCAGTCTTGCTTGGCCCGGCGCGAGATCGATTGCTGCAGTCTCATCAGCCGCTTGCGCCGCGACTCGATGGTGCGCCTCGGCAGCCCGCCCTCGAGCGAGTATGCCGCTGAGCCTTCTTCGTGCGAGTAGTTGAAGACGCCGAGCCATTCGAACCTGGCCTCGTTGATGAACTGCTCCAAAACTTCAAAATCGCGGAGCGACTCGCCGGGGAAGCCGACGATAAAGCTGGTGCGCAGCGCGACGCCGGGAACGGCGGCGCGGACTTTCTCCAAAGTCCTTAAAAAGATTTCGGCGCCGGCGCCGCGCTTCATGCGCTTCAGGACGTCGGGCGAGGCGTGCTGTAGCGGCAGATCGAGATATTTGCAGATGTTCGCGTGGCGCGCCATGGTCTCAAGCAGGCGGCCGGTGATGCGGTTGGGATAGGCGTAGAGAAAGCGCAGCCAGCGCAGGTCCGGAATCTGTGCTAGCCGTTCGAGCAGCGTTGCCAATCCATCTTTCAGGCCTAAATCTTCGCCGTAGCAGGTGGTGTCCTGGCCGATAAGCGTGATCTCGCGGACTCCGCGAGCCACGAGCTGTTCGGTTTCGGCCACGACGGACTCGAAGCGGCGCGAGCGGAACTTCCCGCGCAGGTTGGGAATCACGCAGAAGCTGCACGGATGGTCGCAACCCTCGGCAATTTTGATATAAGCCGACGCGCGCGGCGTGGCGAGCAGCCGCGGGGTCGTTTCGTCATAAAGGTACGTTGGCAGCAGGTGTGACGCGCCCTGCCAGTCGTCGCGACGGAAACGGCCGTGGGCCTCACGATGGTTTCCTTCGGGCCTTGAGGCGCTCCGCGCTTCCGGGTCTTGGATAAGAGTCGTGGCCGAAGATTTGTGGGTGCCGGATTGGGATTCGCGGCCGGAGCGCACATCGGCAGCGGCGCTGCTGAGAATGTTGAACGGCGAGGGCGCGGCCCCCGAAGCGGGCGCGAGGCCGGCGGCTTCCAGAACGGATTCGAGCTCGCCGGTGCCGACCACGGCGTCGACTTCAGGGATGTTCTTGCGGATTTCGTCGCGGTAGCGCTCCACCAGGCATCCGGCAACGATGAGTTTGCGGGCCCGGCCGTTGGTTTTGTGGCGGGCCATTTCCAGAATGGTGTCAACCGACTCCTGTTTCGCAGCGTCGATGAAGGAGCAGGTGTTGACGACCAGGATCTCGGCCTCTTCGGGTTGGGAGGTCAGGCGGGCGCCGGCGCGGTCGAGCAGGCCCATCATCACCTCGGAATCGACGAGGTTTTTGGGGCAGCCCAGAGAGACGAAGCCCACCCGCGGCCCCAACGAAGCGGTCTTTGCTTCTTGGGGTGGAACCGAAGGAGCCGCTGGGAATGATGGCTTCACAGATTTATTTTAAAAGCAGGGACTGAGAGACCAGGGAACCAGCAACAGGGATTAGAAAGGCGTGGGAGGCTGAGATGATCGCCAGGCACTGGAGGGGATGGACAAAAGCCGTGTCCGCTGATGGTTACGAGCAGTTCTTGAAGCAAAAGGTGATGCCGGGATTGCGCACCATCGATGGCTACCGCGGCGGGTACGTGCTGCGCAGGGATGCCGGCGAAGAAACGGAGTTCATTGTCATCAACCTGTTCGACTCCCTGGATTCAGTGAAGCGATTCGCCGGCGAGGACTACGCGATTGCCGTATTTGAGCCGGAGGCGAAGAGGTTTCTGAGCCGCATCGATCCCCTTGCGGCGCATTACGAGGTGCGCGTTGCGCCCGCGTGAGGCGGCCGGCTCAACTGTCCTTGCGATAGAGCAGGTCGCGCATGGCGCGGCGGCGGGCGGCGTTCACATCGTGCTCGGCGCGGCGCTCGGCGTAGTCGGTGGAGCGGCGCGGCACGGGCTCGGGCGCAGTTTCTGGTTCGCTGCACGAGGGGCAGCGGTTGGCAAAGCCCGGCTTGTCAGGGCGCAACTCGAACTCCTCCTGGCAGATGACGCAGGTTTTGATTGGGAAGGGCATTGCCCATCTATGGTAGCGAAAGTTTGATGCGAGGGGGTTGTGGAAAAAGCAGGGGAGGCAGCGGGGATAGCAGAGTTAGCGCTGTTAGCGGAGTTAGGGCGCTAACGCCGCTGCCGTCAGTTCGCCAGCACGGCGCGATAGCGCACCTTGCCCTTCTTCACCTTCTCGATGGCCTCGTTGGCTTTGGCCATGGGGAACAGCTCGGTGATGGCCTTGACGCCGTGGCGTGCAGCCACATCGATCATTTCGCGCAGGCGCCAGGGGCAGCCTACAGGGCTGCCGGCAATGGTGCGCGTGCCGGAGATGAGCGGGAAAGCGTGCACCGAGACGGGCGACGGCGGCACGCCGACAAACCAGAGTTTTCCATGCGGCCGCAGCGCCTGCACAAAATTTCCCCAATCCTGGTCGGCGTTCACAGTGGTCAGGATGAAGTCGAGCGTGCCCGCCAGTTCTTTCATGGCCTTGGTCTCGCGGCTGTTCACGAAGTGGTGAGCGCCGAGCGTGCGCGCCTCCTCCTCTTTCGCAGCCGTAGTGGAGAATGCCGTAACTTCAGCGCCGAAGACGCGCGCGAACTGGATGGCAAGGTGGCCGAGGCCGCCGACGCCCACGACGCCCACGCGCGACGAGGGATTGACGCCGGCAATGCGCAGCGGGCTATAGACGGAGACGCCGGCGCAAAGCAGTGGAGCGGCCTGTTCGCTGGCCAGCGTATCGGGGATGGGGATGACGAAGCGGGCGTTGGCGCGGACGCGGTCGGCATAGCCGCCGTGGCGATGGACGCAGGTGCTTTCCGACAGGGCGCAGAGGTTTTCCTCCCCCTTCATGCACCACTCGCACTCACCGCAGGAGTTGGACTGCCAGCCCAGGCCCACGCGCTCGCCGATGGACAGCGACTTGACCTCGGGGCCCACGGCTGACACCGTGCCGATGATCTCATGGCCGGGAATGAAGGGATACTGGCTGATACCCCAATCGTTGAAGATCAGGTGAAGGTCACTGTGGGAGATGCCGCAGTGAGTGATTTCGATTTCGACTTCATGCGCGCCGAGTTTCCCCGGGTCGTAACGCAAAGGCAACAATTCGGCTCCTGCTGCGTGAGCCGCAAGACCTTGAATGAGAGCCATGGCTGCTCCGGAAAGGTGAATCAAATTTTGCATCGAACCGGCTGGGTCCCCAAAAAGCGCCGGTGGCCCTGGCAAGTGAGACGATGTACTGCGGGTGATCCTAGATCAACCCGCCGGGCCAGCAAATTCCCCAAAGGTTCCGGTTTTGGTGCGACGTAAGTTTCTTTGTGATCGATGACTTTAGTTTAACCCGCCGCCCGGCTCAATGTGGAGATTGAGGATCTGGAAGCCGCTCAGCACGCCTCCGGCTGGAGCCTCACCGGCCAGCTCCGCCGATTCTCCATTGAGGCCGGCATTCTGGGCGTTGCGCAACGGCTCAAGAGCATTGGCCACAGAAAGCGGAAGGCTGGTGAGGGTCTGGCCGTTGATTTCACCCTGCGTCTCAGGCGCCAGAAGGCTGACGTAAATGCGGTCGGCAGGATGCTGATCGCGAGCCTGGGTAAGAACCATGGCCAGATCGGGCGGCGGGGCGTTGAGGCGAGGCTGCAGCAGGGTGCGATCGAGCGTAACGCCGTCAGAAACCAGCAGACGCAGGTCGCCCGCGGCCAGGCGGGCGGGAAGCTTGATGGCGATGCGAACATTGCGCTCAGGCTGCTGCCATGGGCGGAGGGTCGCCTCGACTTCAATGGTGTCGCCGGCGTGCACAATATCGCTCGACACCAGGTGTGCCTGCTCCAGCGTGACCTGGACGCGGCGGGGGACGGCTTGAACATGAAGATCGATGGCGCGCACCACGCCCTCGCGGCCGCTGTTGGCGTAGAGTCGGTTGAAGTTCTGGCCGGCCAGAATGGCAGCCTCGAGGGCCGCGGGCGAGATCTCGCCCGCCGAGGCCCACATGTCGAGCGGGACGGGCGGAAATCCTGTCACGTCGACGTTGCCCGTCACGTGGTAGCTCAAGGAGTCGCTGCTCTCGTTCGATTCCGTCAGCGATTCGAGAAGAACCGCCGCCACGGCGATGGGCGTAATGGACGGCAGGTCGAGAATCTCCACATTTACCCTGCGCGGGCCGGTGGGCGCATCGATGGAGACGTGCATAGGGATCATGTGCGCCTGCGCGCCCACCACGCCTGCAATGGCCGATTCACGATCCTCAGTAAAGGCGCCTACCACGGTACCGGTATTGATGATTTTGAAAGCTTCCAGCGGCGAGGCCACCGTGGTGACGACGTCGGCCGTGGTCATGGGCAGCGAAACCGGCCCCGCGCCCAGGACGGGATGACCGCAAGCCAGCAACTGTTTGGGGTCGATGTAGGTAACGGTGCAGGTGGCGGCAACTTCAAGATCGCCGCGGATCAGCTGCATGCTGACCGACGAACCCGGCCGCAGCGAAGCGCGCGCGGCAGCCACATCGGGCGGGGCATCGGCCGGCGAGCCGCCGGGCGCGGAGAGCGAACCGCCCGCTGCCACGGGCTCAAGAACTGTTCCCGCCGTCTGCTGCTGCCAGAAACGAATCGTCTGGGGATGGAATCCGCTCATCACCAGTGGAGTTTCGAACGGCTGAAAAGTCTTTTGATCGGCGGGAAGCGACGGGAGAGATGAGGAGCTGTCCGAAGCGGTTGCGGTATCCCACCCTTGCGGCGACATCGCTTCGCGATTCGCCGCCAAAGATGGGGCAACAGCTGCCGTCGCCAGGAATGGGGCAACGCCGGAAAACGATGGAGCAACCGCCTGATCAGCGCCGCGATCGCCTGCGTCGAGGTTGCGCACTTCAAGCATCTGCTCGATGGGCGTAATGCCGGCGATGGGCTCCTTGGTGAATTCGCCGATGCGGTAGGAGAGCGCGCCGGCCAGCTTGCCGTCGATGTAGACGGGGCTGCCGCTCATGCCCTCGACTACGCCGGTATATTCGGGCTTGGCGCCGTGCAGCCGGGCCAGAATCAGGTCCTGGCCGGGGCCGCGCGCGCCGCGCAGCACGCCCAGAATCTCCACCTCCATGGGTTCAGGCGTGGTGCCCTG
>JASHQH010000107.1 GCA_030037635.1 Acidobacteriaceae bacterium | reverse complement strand
TACAGGTTGCAGCCTTTCGGCTTGCATTGGGCACCGCATCAGGATTCGGGATTGCAAGAAAGAGCTGACAGCTCTCAGCTGTCTTACTGCGCCTGCCGATAGCAGATGTTCTCGCCGTCGAGCCGGTACTCGGCTGAACACTCATCGCCGCCGCAGATCATGATTTCGCCGCCATAGAGTTGGCGCCGGGTGATCAGCCCCAGGGTCCCGCAGCGCGGGCACGACATCACGGCCACATAAGGGTTCTGCGCCTGACCGAGCTTGGTCTGGTTCTCCAGCACAAAAACCGTTCCCGGATCCATTCTTTCGGGAATCCATTCTTCCAAAAACTGCAAGTCGGACGACATCGTTCCCTCCCGCGGGCTGATGGTACCGATTGGCGGCTGCTTTCCTTCGGGCTCGTCTCGGTTGTTCGACGTAAAGCAGGTTCAAAAGAAATGCCGGAACCCGACAACTCCGGTCAAGCCCAGTGTTGCTGCGTGCGGGCGCTCAAGTCAATGCGAATCGCACGCGGGGGTTGGCAAGTGGGATTCCCCATCAGAAACGGTTCAGAGGGAAAGCAGGCAGCCGGCGCTGCGGCCGAAAACTCTACCGCGAGGCTGAAGTGGTCGGCGCGTCATGGCTCCGGGCGAAATCGTCGATCGCCCTGTAGGTTTCCTCGTTACGCAGAATGGCCTCAACATACTCGCGAGTTTGCGTAAACGGGATCGACTCCACGAACTCATCGATCCCCGAATAAGGACCGGCGGCCTCCCAATCGACAACCCGATTGTCGCCCGCGTTGTAGGCCGCCAGCGCGTACTCCTGCACGCCGCCAAACCGGTCCAGCATCTGCCGCAGATATCGCGTTCCCAGCCGAATATTCATCTGCGGGTCGAGCAGCTGAAACGTCTGAAAATTCGCGATGCCTTCTTCGTGCGCCATCTGTCTTCCCACCGCGGGCAGGAGTTGCATCAGTCCGTACGCGCTCCGGTTCGAGATCGCGTTGGGATCGAACTCCGATTCCTGCCGGATGAGCGAAGCCACAAAATAGGGATCGAGATTGTTTTTTGCTGACTCGGCCTTAATCGTGTCCCACCACGGCTCGGGAAAGAGAATCCGCCAATACACGAGCGGGATGGACGGGATGGACGCCGAAGCCGCGCCCGGCAAAGCGCGCTTGAGCGCGCGAATGGCGCGGTAGATCTCGCCATACGAGGAATAAATCTGCGCTTCCGCAAGCGCGCTCCACGACGAGGAATTGGGATCGGCTTTGATCTCGCCCGCGATGAATTCGTTCAGCCCGGCGTTGGCCAGCAGCCGCGCTTTGGCCAGGTGCGGGCTGTCCTCTGGAAATGTGTCGACCAGCAAGGGCAGGGGCGTGGGCAGAAGATTATCCAATTGCGGCTCCGCAGCCGGCTTTGTGCCGGCGAGCGCCGCCAGCCGCTCCCGCGCCATCTGCGCATAGAAAAAATGCTGATACACTCGCACGATACTGCGGTAGTTGGCTGCGGCCTGCGCAGGGCTATGGTCCTGGGTCTCATATAAGCGGCCGCGCCAGTAGAGCGCCGAGACGGTTTCCGTCGCGCCCGGATAGAGCCGGATCTGCTCATCGAAGATTCGTGCTGCATCCTTATAGAGCCCCAGCCGGTAGCTCAGCCAGCCTGCCTTCCAGTGGGCCGCCGCGGCGTTCTTGTCCGCCGGAAAGCGCGCCGCCAGGTCGCCATAATACTTGATCGCCGTGGGAAAGTCGCGCTTCAGCAGGTACATGTTGCCGCTGGAAAACAGCGCGTCGGCCAGCCATAGGCTGTGCGGAAATCGCGTCTCCATCTCAGCCACAAGACTCTGCTGCTCGGACTCGTCGTCGCGGCTGCGTGCCAGTTCCATCAGCAGGTCAAGCCGGCGGGCGCCGTTTTCGTCGTTGGTGTCGGGCAGGGCCCGCGCCTCCGCCGTGGTCAGCCGCTTCAGCTTCAACTGGCAGGCGGCTTCTGAAACCGCGAAACCGTCGCGCGTGGCGGCGTCCAGTCCAGGCTCATGCATCAACGCCTGAAATTGCTCCGCCGCCTCGGCATTGCGGCCTCCATCGAAGTAGGCGTCGGCCAAGGTGCGGAGGTCGGTCACGGTCAGCGTCGATTCAGCTCCCATTTGCGTCAGCTTGGCGCGCGCCGTGTCCGCCTCGTTGCTCAGCGGGTGCGCCAGCAGGACCCGCTTGAACGTCTCTTCCGCCGCCTGTTGCTGGCCCAGCCCGAGCTCAACCTCGCCCTCTGCAAGCTGGTAGCCGGGCCGGTCCACGGCCGAGGTGTCGGCCGCTGCAGCCAGCACCTTCCGTGCGCCCTCCAGGTTGTTCAGCGCCAGCAGTACGTTGGCTTCAAGTTCCGGCACTTGCACATCGAAGATGCTCTCCGGATAGCGATCGCCAAACCCATGCAGAACCGTCTCGGCAGCGGCGTCCTCGCCGGCACCGTGGCTGGCCACAGCGTCAAGAAAGTCCGCGTAGTCCGCCAGCTCTCCGCCGGCGCGCCGAGCCTCAGCCAGGGCTGTCTCGGCTTCCGCATAGCGCTTGTCGAGCAGGTAGGCGTGGCCCAGCGCCAGGTACGCTGCGGCTGCTGCATCGCCGGTGTGGCTGCGCGCGAAGGCGGCCACTCCGGCGTAGGCTTCAGGCGTGCGTAGCGTAGCCAGCTGCTGGGCCATCGGCTGCAGCTCTTTCGAAGCCACAAAGGCCTGATGAATCCTGGCAGTGCGCGCGATCCGCGCCGCGCGGCTCGCATGATGAGCGGGCTTGCGCTTCGCGGGCTGCTTCCTGGCCTTCGCCGTCGAACTCGCCGACTTGGATTGCGCCGGCTGTGAACCCTGAGCGGCCGGTGAGCTTGCCGCTGACGGAGCCTCGCCCGATTCTCCATTGGATTGCGCCGCCGCAGGCCACGCAGCCATCATGAATGAGAGCAAAAAGGCGGCCGCACGCGGTGCCGCGCCAGAGTCAGGCCTCGGGGAAATTAAACCCACCATAGATCCACTTTATGCTGATTTGACGGGAGCCGGACGCTGAGGGTACCAGCGCCGTCACCACAAGTGTGACAGCTCGGCCAGTTTGGTCACCCTCGGCTGCGTCCGGTACACTCATCTTTTACCGGTCTTCAGGATTCGACCGGTTCCCTAGCTCGTTTCGCGGCGATTTTTCGCATCCGAACCCCATGTCAACCATCCAAACGATTGCGGGACAAAACGAACAGCATCCTGACGTGGCCCTGGTAGAAAAGGTCCGCGGCGGTGACCTGGCGGCGTATGACACACTGGTCCGCAAGTACGAACGGCAGATCTTCAGGATTGCGCAGCACATTACGCAAAACCGCGAAGATGCCGAAGACGTGACGCAAGACGCGTTTTTGAAAGCGTACGAAAAGCTCGACCAATTCCAAGGGAACTCAAAGTTTTACACATGGCTGGTGCG
Organism: Acidobacteriaceae bacterium; assembly: GCA_030037635.1. Classification (GTDB taxonomy): domain Bacteria; phylum Acidobacteriota; class Terriglobia; order Terriglobales; family Acidobacteriaceae; genus Telmatobacter. The sequence goes on along the minus strand of JASHQH010000107.1, from coordinate 706 downwards.
AATCGCGGTCAACGAAAGCCTGATGCGGCTGCGCAAGCGGCGTACCGGCAAAACCGTCTCGATGGACGAGGATGTGCAGACCGAAGAAGGCAGCGTACCGCGCGACTTCGCCGACTGGGCGCCCAATCCCGAGCAGAATTACAGCCAGGCCGAGCTGGCCGAAATCCTGAAAAAAACCATCCAGGGCTTGCCGCCGGGTTTCCGCGTAGTCTTTGTGCTGCGCGACGTCGACGGGCTCTCCACCGAGGAGACCGCCGAAACCCTGGGCTTGAGCGTGCCGGCAGTCAAATCGCGGCTGCTGCGCGCGCGGCTGCAACTGCGCGAACGGCTGACCCGGTACTTCCGCAGAAGGACTCCAGCGGCGCATGCCAATCCATCTTCACCGCAAGCCAACACAACCTCGCCAGCACAACGGCAACCTCACGGGACTGAAAAATGACCTGCACCGAGTTTCTGAAAATCCTGGACGACGTCATCGACGAATCTATCGCCGCCGAGACGCGCGTCGAGATCGAGACTCACCTCAAAAAGTGCGGGCATTGCGAAGTGGTCCTGAATACCACGCGCAAAACCATCGAAATCTACCGCTGCCACGAGATCTACGAGCTTCCTGTGGAAGTGAACGAGCGCCTGCACGCTTCGATCATGGAGCGGTGCCGGAGGGTCCGGTGACGGCTGCTAGCTCCTAGCTTTTAGCTTTGTCCGT
>JASHQH010000106.1 GCA_030037635.1 Acidobacteriaceae bacterium | reverse complement strand
CCGATAAGGCGGAACGCAAAAAGCTCAAGCGCGCCGCCCGCAAGAAAGCTGCCCCCAAGGCCGAGCGCACCTATGCGCGCGGCTCTCACAAGCGCAAAGTCAAGAAGATGGCGCGCGGCCAATCCAAACGCTAACAGAAGAGTGGTCCGTGAACAGTGATCAGTGTTCAGTTTCATAGCGCTGCGGCAGCCTGAGTCGCAAAATTGCCGCCAATGCCGACCGGAAAAGCGATCCTGATCCTGTTCACGGGCAACCACCGACTGATCACTGATCACTGATCACTGATCACTGACCACTGACCACTGACCACTGTCCACTGTCCTTCATGTCCAGCCAACTGCTTGCTCGCAAGTCGATCGACAAGCTCATCCGGGAATCGGAGCAACCCGAGCATTCCCTCAGGAAGACTCTCGGCCCGTGGTCTCTCACGGCATTGGGCATCGGCGCCGTCATCGGCTCGGGCATCTTCACCGTCATCGGCACTGCCATCTCCGGCGAGCAGTTTGACACCTCGAGCTTCGTCAACACGCCTCTGGCCAGCTATCTCCTCACCCACACCGCGCTGGCCGGCCGTCCCGGCGCCGGCCCGGCCATCGCGCTCTCCATGGTGCTGGTCGCCTTCGTCTGCGCGCTCACCGGACTCTGCTACGCCGAACTCGCCTCCATGATCCCCATCGCCGGCTCGGCCTACACCTACACCTACGCCACGCTCGGCGAGCTCATCGCCTGGATCATCGGCTGGGACCTCATTCTCGAGTACGCCGGCTCCAACATGAGCGTCAGCGTCGGCTTTGCCGCCCACGTCGTCGATTTGCTCGACTGGTTCGGCCTTCATCCTTCCGCGCGATGGATCTCTCCCGCCTATCTGCCCGAGGGCCTGCAGGACCTGGCCGGAAACTGGGTCTACCATCCCGGCTGGCACTTCGGCTTCAATATCCCCGCTTTCCTCATCGTCATGATCCTCACCGTGATCCTGGTGCGCGGCATTCGCGAGTCCGCTGAAACCAACAACATCATGGTGGCCATCAAGCTCATCGCCATCCTCATCTTCGTCTTTTCCGTCATCGGCTTCATCCATCCGTCCAATTGGCGTCCCTTCATGCCCAACGCCTGGTCGGGTGTGCTCACCGGCGGCTCCATCATCTTCTTCAGCTACATCGGCTTCGATTCCGTCTCCACCGCCGCTGAAGAATGCCGCAATCCCCAGCGCGACCTCCCCATCGGCATTATCGCCACGCTCGTGGTCTGTACCGTCCTCTATGTTGCCGTCGCCGTTTGTTTAACGGGACTAGTCCCGTGGCAATCCATGGTTGGCGATGCGGCGCCCGTGGTCAACGCGCTCCGCAAGCTCAGCCTCCTGCCCGGCGGCCATCCCCTCTATTGGATTCGCCTCGTGGTTCTCATTGGCGCGCTCATGGGGATGATCTCCTCCATCCTCGTCTACCAGATCGGCCAATCGCGCGTTTGGTTCTCCATGTCCCGCGACGGCCTTCTTCCCCGAGTCTTTTCACGCGTTCATCCCCTCTTCCGCACCCCCGCCTTTTCCACCTGGGTCGCCGGATTCGTGGTCGCTATTCCTTCCGGCCTTTTCGACATCGGCACTCTTGCCGACCTTTCCAACATCGGCACGCTCTTCGCCTTCGTGCTCGTCTCCATCGGCGTCATCGTTTTGCGCTTCCGCGAACCCGGACGCCGGCGCGGCTTTGTCGTTCCCGGTGGCCGCATGAAACCCAGGGACGCGATTCTATTGGCGCTCTACAGCGGCGCTGGAGGCGTAGGGCTCCTCTATGCGTATTACCTTCTAGTGCATCGACCTTGGGAATGGTTCGTGACCGCGCTCTTCGTCTTTCCAGTGACCACCCTGCTGGCATGGCTTTGGCTGGTCGGCTACCTCATTCCTGTTCTTAGCGTCGTGTTTTGTTTCCTGCTCATGGCCGGGCTGCCCATCATCACCTGGTTCCGCTTTCTCATCTGGCTCGTGATCGGCCTCGTCGTCTACTTCTCTTACAGTCGCCACCGCTCCGAGTTCGCATCCAACAAACTATCATCCTGAACAAGTTCGCGTTGCCCTATCCTAAGGTTCGCCGCATCGTGGCGAACTTTAGGGTGGGAGACCAAGCTGACTCAAGCTGCCCATCCTTTCCGCGCTCGCCGGGGCCCCCACGGACGGGTCTTCGTCCGCGGGGTAGCTGAGCGGAAAAGGTGGAGACCACAAGTGGGCTCTTGCTCCCTCGCTCCCTTGCTCCCTTGTTCCCCGGTACATGCATCGAATTACTCTGAAATTGAGGCCACTATGAAGACCTGGCAAAAATCCCTCATCGTCACCCTCATCACGCTCACCATCGGCGGCATCTACCTGCTCTCCGTCTACATGCACCGCCGCAATCCCGGCATCGCCCCTCAAACCACCCCCGATCAGAGCGAGACGCCCGACGACGTCGCCGAAGTCCGCGCCATGTTTCCCACCTCCTTCGACGACGTACTGAAACTCCAGGGGACCACCGTGTGGATGAAGAACGGCTACACCATGCCGTACTTTCCTTACTCTTCGGGTCACATTAAATTCATCCAAAACCAGGGAAAAATCCCGTCGATTCAGCGCCTCGACATCAAAAAGGTCATCAAATCCTCCCCGCCCGCGCAGATCGACGACGGCATCTCCCACAGCTCTCGACAGGCCTTCGCCATCTTCGCATTGCCCGGCAGCCCCGACCTCTACGCCACCGCCATCGGTGTCATGGGCGACGGCCAGGAACAATACTTCACCGATGTTCTCTTCTTCTACGACGACCCACATACCATCTATAACTACTGGCCCAAAAACATCTGGGCCGCCATCGACGCGCACCAGGTCATTCCCGGCATGAACGAGCTCCAAACCCGCCTCTCCATCGGCCAGCAAACTCAATCCGACAGCTCCTCCGAAGGCAACCGCACCATCACCTACGATCAGGCGGGTAAGCAATGGACCGTCACCTTCGTCAACAACCGCGCCACCACCATCAAAACCAACTAGCCCACCTCGCCGCCCTGCGAGCCTCCAGCTCGCGAACCTGCGCGCCGGCGCAAGCTAACTTGCTAACCTGCTCACTCGCTTCCAACTCCAACCCCGCTTCCGCCGCTAAACTAAACTCGTGACCGGCATCCAGGACTTCATCCGCCGCCTGCCCAAGGCCGAGCTGCATCTGCACCTCGAAGGCACCATCCTGCCTGCGACTTTGGTCGAGCTCAGCGCCCGCCACGACGCGCATCGCCTCACCCTGGCCGAAGCCGAAGCGCTTTACCGATTCACTGACTTTAGTGAGTTCATCGAGTCCTTCAAGGCCGTCACGCGGCGCCTCCGCGACCCCGAAGATTACGAACTCGCAGCTTGGCGCATGATGCAGCATCTCGCCGAGCAGGGAATCGTCCACGCCGAGGTCTATATCTCCGTCGGCGTCATCTATATGTGGCGCAACTTTGACCCCGTCTGCTTCGAGCCCATTTTTGCCGGCCTCGAACGAGCCCGCGAGCGTGCCGCTCTCGAGCTGGGTCTCTCTCTTTACTGGATCTTCGATGCGGTTCGCCACTTCACCGTCGAGGAGGCCGAGCGCGTCTTCCGCAAAGCCGCCGAAATGCGCATCCAATATCCATCCATCATCGGTATCGGTCTCGGTGGCGACGAGCGCCGTACCGGCTCCGCGCCCTTCCGCGCTCTCTACGCGCATGCCCGCGCGCTTGGCCTTCGTCTCACCAACCACGCCGGCGAAACCACCGGCCCCGAAGCCATTTGGGAGGCGCTCTCCATCGGCTCCGAGCGTATCGGCCACGCCTTGTCGGCAATTCGAGACGAAGAACTACTCCAGAACCTGAAAGACCGGGAGGTCGCATTGGAGCTGAACCCCACGTCGAATGTCCGTACCGGCGTCTGCTCCTCCTTCGCGGCCCATCCCTTACGCCGCTACTTCGACCGCGGCTTGCTGGTCGCGCTCAACTCTGATGATCCCGCCTTTTTCGGCTCCGATCTCGCCAATGAATTCCTGCTGGCGCACACCCAGCTGGGCTTCACCCGCGATGAGCTGCGCCAGCTCGCCGCGAACTCCATCCGCGCCAGTTTCCTTCCCCCAATCGATAAGAAAGCATGGCTGGAACGCATCGGTGCTGCGGCTTAAGTAACCCCCGTTTTCCCCAGTCAGCGAGACAACGTCATCGCAATCTGCGTTATCATAAAAGGAAAGGGCTGGAGGCTCCCAAAATGTCCGATCCCGAGATCGAGTCCCCCGTCGAAGAAACTCCCGACCCGGAGAAGACCGGGTTCACCATGCTGCGCGTCATTACTTGGTTCTCCGTGGGAATGGCGGTGGCCGCGCTGGGTATCTTCCTGGGCGCCGAGCTGCGCAACCGCTCCAGATTCAAAAAGCGCACACCCTACGACTTCTATTCAAACGCCGGTGAACAACCAAACGAGTTTGGCGTGGGCATATAGCTCTCAGCGCATTTTCCCCATTCGGTGCCGCCTTTCGGGGCGGCATTGTTGCCTCTCCGAACAGCTAATCTCCAACGCATCTCTGAGTTGAATATCACGCGCCGTCAATCCGACCGGAGGGAGCAGGGGCCTTCAGGCCCCTGAAGCCTGAGACTGCAGTTTGGGCCTTTAGGCCCGGCTCTTTTGAGTGGTTCGGGCGGAGCAACGACCCGCCTGGTTGATCGCATGCCGCGTCCACCGCTCTTCCCGAATGTTGCTACCGCCGCAGCCGTGACAGCAGATACAGCACCACCGTGAGCACAACGCTGATCAGAATGCAGGTCCCGAGAGGGAAGTAGAATGTGAAATTCTTGCCTTTGTAAGAAATGTCGCCCGGCAATCGTCCCAGGGGCATACCCAATCGCGAAGCCAGCAGGATCAGCGCGCCGGCAACCACCACCAGCAGCCCGATCCCCACGAGCATTTTGCCAAGCTCATTCATCCTCATTCCATTTCGATAGCCGACCTTTGCTTCGTGCTCTCGCTTCGCATCAATACAAACCCTACTTGCTTTCAATCAGCCGCAGCCGCGCCGTTAAAGCGCGTCCTTGAAAGTTGCTGAAAGTTCCGTATTCTGGCGAATCCACCACATTGTTCACCACGGCGGGGTTTTCGCTGTTGGTGGCATTTTCAATCACGCCGCGCAGGCCCCAATACTGCCCGCGAAAATGGAACTTCCACTCCAGCCCCGGGCTCAGGTTCACGTAATCTGGAAACCGCTCCGCCCCTGCCGCGCCCACCACCTGGTCCGCCGCATTCACCGCCGTGTACGGAAACCCGTTGTGCCAGTCCAGCAGGTACACCAGGTCCCAGCGCCTTCTCAAGATTTTCAGCGGCATCGGCAGCCAGCCCCACGAGATCACGCGATTGGGCGTGTCCCATGCCAGCGGTCCGCTCTGCTGCGGCCCCAGAGGCGACGGCGTCGGCCAGTAATCAAGCGCGGCATTGGTGCGCGCAGCAGAATGCGTATACGACACGTACACCGTGTATCCATCGCCAAATTGGCGCCGCGCGTCCACCTCTTCCGATGTAAAGTGATCCTGTCGCTCGTTGGTCAACGCATAGTCGCCGGAGAGTGCCGTCGCTCCGCTCTGGTTTGCGAAGCTAAAGATGTTCGACGTGCGTTTATCAATAAAATTTGCGCCGGCGATAATCGACCACGGCAACTTTCGCTCTACACCCACGCTCCCGTTCACCGCCCGCGCCTCGCGCAACGAGCCGTCGTTGGCCGTAAATTCTGTCTCTTGCGCGGGGCCCACCGGTGTCACTCCGTCCGCTTGGTAGTAGGTGTCTGATCGCACGCCCGCGTAGGTTTGCGTCAGATACTCCAGCTGCGTGTGCTCGTAGTAAAGCCCGATGCCCGCCGAAATCTTGGTTTTGTCCTTGTCTCCGGGAGGCGAATACACCGCCGCCAGCCTTGGCGCCACCAGCGGCCGCCGCACAATCTCATCCCAATCGAAACGAAGCCCCGGTTCCACAAGCCATCCCTTTGCCGGCTGCCATCGATCCTGCGCATAGGCTCCGATCTCGACATTGTGCATTGTGAACGCAGGCGCCTGCGCAAACACCGTCTGCCGCTCGAGAGTTCCGTTCTCGTCGGGAGACGCGCCCTCGCGATAGTAACTCACCGGCGCCATCGTCTGATCCTGGTTGTAGCCGATACGGTCCAGGTCCACACCCATCTTCATGTCGTGCTCGCCCCACCCATGCCGCGGCGGCAGATACAACGTCGCCGTTCCCTCCAGCCGCTGCGAGCGCCCCATCATGTTCTCAAAGTAGCTGCCTTCCGCTATCTCCGGGTTGATTTGGTATGGCGTGTCTCCATACGGCTCGTATCCGTCGCGAATCCTTACGTACCCGATCCCCAAATCCAAAAGCCCGCCCCCGGCCAGGTTTTGCTGATCGCGCACGTAAGGGAACCACGCCAGCGTATTCTCTTTCACCGTGCTGGCTTGGGGCACCAGCGGCGAAATCCCCTCGTAAGGAGAGTGGTAGTTGTTGTAGAGCAGACCCGCGTTAAGAATGTTCCCCGGCGTTACATTCTCCTGAACCTTCACCAGGTTGCTGCCCCGCCACACCAGGTCGGTGTCGGCGTTCGCCGGTAGCTCGGAGATATAAATATTGTCCGCCTCCATCTCCACGCCGTCGTACCACCATGCGTGGTCCCGTTTCAGCGGGCCCGAAAACGTGAATCGCGGAACAAACTCCTCGAAGTGGATTCCGTTCAAATCGCGGAACGACGGGAAAAAATTCGTCGCGTTGAAACGGAACTTGTTATCGCCCATTCCCGTGTAGTACGCGATCACGCCCCCGGTCGCGCGCCCGAACTCCACCGGGTAACGCGTGCTTTCCTGGTCGATCGAGCGCACCGCGTCCGTGCTCACGCGCAGGCTCAGCAATCCGCCCACCGGCGCACGCACATCGAACCCGTCGATCATGTCCAGCGTCTCCCAAGTCTCCGAGCCCTCCACGTGCACTTGTCCGGTCGCATCCGGCACGACCCCGGGATAAAAGGCCAGCAGGGCGCGGATGTCATTCGACGGTTCAAAGGGAATGTTCACAATCTCCGCTGTATTCATCGTGCTCTGGTCCGGCACCTGCTGGGTATCGATGCCCGGCGTCGACGCCGTCACGCTCACCTGTTCGCGCACAATTTGCTCGTGCGCCAGAACCACCCGCACACTCCGTTGGCCGGGCGCGATTCCGCTCTCATCGGTCTCATAGAATCCCGGCTTCTCCACGTGGATCGCAAAGGCCGCTTGCGGCTGAGCGGAGTACACGCAGTTTCCCGCGTAGTCCGTGCGCAGTTGCACGGGCCCGAGTCCCGGCTCTCGAATTGTCACCTGTGCACCCGATACCGCCGCGCCGTTTTCATCCACCACCGTCACCACGATGGGCGCCGCAACGGTTTGAGACTGGCCAACCACGGGTATGGCCAAAAAAAGGAAAAGCAGGCCGGTGCCGGCCCGCCTCGCATATTCACCACTTCGCATGAAAACGAATCCGAAGCTCCATCCGGCGTTCCGCCTCGCCGTCAGTATACGCCGCAGTGCGCTGCGCTCCCCTCAACCAGAGCCCGTCCCATAGCGTCCTCAGCACATCACCATACCGTTGACCCATCCTTTGCGCGTTTTTTGCGAAAAGGGTGGGATGGCACGCCGCATCCTTCGCAAAATTGATGCATCAACTCCGCTTTTGCCGTCGGCCCAACTATTGGGCTACGGCCACGGCTTCGCGCGATCCTTTTCCAGCCTCTGAAGCCGCATCTTCTGTCGCCGCCTGCCGAGCCGGCATCGTTCGCCAGATATAAACACCTAAATAAAAGACACCCAGAGCCGTCACTGACAGTGCCGCCGGCCGCGTCAGCACCAGCGCCACCAGGTCCCCCGGGATTCCCGGTGGGCGCTGGCTGAAAACCCGTGGCAGGCCCAGCAGGAGCGTCGACGGAATGTCTGCCGTCAACACAATGGCAACGGCATTCATCACGCTCGCAGCCCAACGAAGCCGACTGCCTTCGGCCCACAGCATCGCGCAGGCCGGAATCGTGAGCAGCAGGAGCTTGGCGTCGTGCAGGCGATGGTAGACCGGCAGCACTGAAAGTGCCGAAATGGCCGCCAGCGCAAACCATGCATTCGACTCCGAGAAGCGCAACCTGAGTGTTCGAACTGCGCCAATCAGCAGCAGCAGCCCGCAAGTCAGATAGCTGGCAAGGTTATAAAAGCCAGGATCGTCGCGGAAGACGCTGAAGATCGACTGCAGGCTGATCACGACGTCGGCGTAGCGGAAGGCAAGGGAACTCGGTCCGGCGTCATTCAGGCTGCCGCGTGCCGAGCCCGCCGCCAGGTTCGCGCGCATCTCCGCCATCCACTGCGGTGCCGTGTGCGAAACCCACGCCAGAGCCGGCAGCGCCACCACGGCTGCCAATACGGCAACTTGGAGCGCCCGCTTCCGGTTTGCCCCGCCCACCAAAAGAAAATACAGCCACACCAGGATCACATCGTGTGGCTTCAACAACAGGGCCACTGCCATGCATCCCACGCCGGCCGCGGTATACCGCTCCTTGAGGAAACACCAGGCCGCCACCGCGCACAGGGCCACGGCAATGCCGGCCATGTTTCCCAGTGTGTAGACAATCTCAATATTGCTCAGCAGAACGCAAATCAGAAAGAGCGAGAGTCCGGGCGCAAATTTGCCCGCCACGTCCCACATCAGCAGGCTGGCAAGCGTCAGGCTCGCCGCCAGCAGCACCATCCATAGCACGTGCGCCGGCCCCCATGGCAGCAATGCAAACGGAGCCACGAGCAGCAGCGCGCTCGGCAGATTGATGCACGCGAACACGCCTTTCCGAAACATGCTCAATTTGAAGGCGTCTGTCGGTAAAGTCCCTCCTTCACGCAGATACACGCTTTGGAATACCGCAGGCTTATACGGATCTTGATGCTGGATCAGGCAGCGCGCGCCATAGTAAACCGCCTTGAAGTCCGCCATGCCGGCATACGAGGTGACTTCGAGACAGGTACCCCAGAGGACAGAGATGCCGACGCACACCAGAATCCACGTCAACGCGGTCCGTCGTGCGCCGCTCAACCTCAGCCCTCCATCGCTCTTCCCGCTCCCATCAATCGCCGGCAGCATTTTGCAACCTTCCCAGCTCAAGCCGCCCATCGAGCGGCGCCCGTTGTGTCTCTCTGCGTTCCGCAACAGCATCCCCAACCGCGTCGTATCGCACGTACACCCACAAATAGAAAGCTCCCATTGCCAGCAGGACCAGCGGCGTCGGCTCCAGGAAGATCATTGCCAGCACCTTGCCCGCCATCCCACCCATACTGGTCGGCAGATAGGGCCTCAGCATCACCCACGCGGTCAAAGGAAGATCCGCCGTGAATACGACGGCCAGCGTGGTGAGAACCAGCGCCAGCCAACCAATCGCGCCGCGTTTCGACCACAGCATCGCGCATGCCGGAACCGCCAGCATGAGCAGTTTGGCATCCTGCCCGCGGTGATAAGTGATCAGAAACGTGGGAGCCATCACCGCTGCCACCCCCAGCCACACATGGGCGCGCGATCCGCGCAGTTTCACTGTGCGCAGGATCCAAATCAGCAGAAACGCCCCGCAGATCACGTACGTCACCAGATCGTAGATTTTGGGAGTGTTCCATAGAACGCTGATTGCCGACTGCAGATCGATCACCATGCCGCCATTCGAGCCCGTAATCGAGAACGGCCCGGGATGGTTGATTCCCCCAACGCCCGAAATTGCCCTCATGTTCGCTTGCCAGTCTTGCATCCAATGTGGCGCCACGCGCCACACCCACGCAGCTCCCGCAATGGCCGGCACAGCCGCCACCAGGAGGCTTTCCAGCGCACGCCGCCGGTAGATGCCGCCCGCCAGCAGGAAATAAAGCCAGAGAAAGCCGGCATCATGCGGTTTCACCGCCAGGCTCAAGCCCAGGCCAACCACCCCCACCAGCGCAAATCGGTCTTCGGTGAAGCACCAGGCGGCCAGGACGCAAGGACCAACCACAAGCAGTGCCGTGTTGCCAACCGCATAGCCAATCTCGTTGTTCGCCAGCACCATGCAAATCAGCGCCAGCGACATCGCGGGTGCGTAGCGCGCTCCCAGCCGCCACATCAACCAGGCCGCCGCCATCAGCAACACGGTCGAGACCGCGAGCCATATCGCTGTCACAACTCCAAAGGGAACCAATGCCAGGGGAGCGACCAGAAGAAGCGTAGCGGGCAGATTCACACAGAGCGTCACGGCCTGCAGGTATTGCGCAGACTCCTTCGGCCCAGGCTCGCGCTCGGCGTCATACACTGCCGTCAGCTCGCTCACCTTGTAGGGATTGCGTCCCTCGAGCAGGCATCGCGAGCCGTAATAAACGGCCTTGATATCTGAAAATCCTTTGGGATTGAGCGAGAGTCCGACGCCCCAGAAAATAGAAATCCCGCAGCACAAAAGCAAACACACCAGCGGAACCCGCCAGCTCATTCTCATTTCCGTTGCTGCGATCATCCCGTAAATGCCCTGCTGCTCGTTACCCGACCCTCGAAGCGATGTTGCAACGGCCACGCCGCTGGCTACACTGCCCCCAGAGAAGTGCTGATCTCGCCGAATGCGTTTTTGACGGCCGTGGCCAGGCCGTTGATGCTGCTCATGCACACCAGCGCAATCAACGACACCAATAGCGCATACTCCACCATGTCCTGGCCCTCTTCGCTATTCGCCAGGCCTGCCAATCTCACGTACAAGTTCAGAAGAGTGTTCCCCATAGGTTCCTCCCCCTCCTGTGATCTCCCGGCCCTTCACCGGCGATCCTGGCGGCCGTTCGTGTGCCCCCAAAGCACAA
>JASHQH010000105.1 GCA_030037635.1 Acidobacteriaceae bacterium | reverse complement strand
CGAGCGAGGAGACTCCATTGATCAAGCAGGATATTGTTCACAACGTGGTCGAGCGGACAGGTTTGCCGCGCACCAAGGCAGAAGCGGCAGTGGACACGGTCTTTGAGGGGCTCAAGCAGGCCCTGGCCGCGGGCGAGCGCATCGAACTGCGCGGTTTCGGCGTTTTCAGCGTCCGCGCCCGCAAAACCGGCATCGGCCGCAATCCCCGCACCGGGACTGAGGTCAACATCGCTCCCGGCAAGGCCGTACGCTTCAAGCCGGGCAAGGAACTCCACGCACTGGAGCCGGGCGCTTCGGGCAGCTAACCGATTGCACGCGCCGCAGCTTGAGGACTCCGCCTCCTCGGGAGTGCCCCACCCTCGCCGCGTCTTTGTCTTTGCGGCTAGGGTGGGGCCAGACCATCCCTCGCCTCCGAACTCCAGCCGCCAATAACCCCCTAACCCGCGCGAAGCGCAGGCTGACACCGCTAACTCCGCCGCTCTTCTCACATCAATCGCAACGCATCCACATCCACAATCACATTGCGCCGCGGAACGCCCGCTTTGTCGGCGTGCTCCAGCATGCTGCGCAGCGAGGCATTCAGCGCCTTGCGCGAAGTTGCTTTGAGAATCAGGTGAAACCGGTAGACGCCCTTGATGCGCGCAATGGGCGCCGTGCAGGGGCCCAGCACTCTTACGGTTTCGCCGCTTTGGTTTTGGACAAGGTATTTGCCCAGGACAGCCGCCCACCCCGCCGCTTCTTCGAGCTTCGGCGATTGCACCAGCACATTGGCCAGCACGCCGAAGGGCGGGTAATGCATCCAGCGGCGATACTTCAGCTCGCGCTCCGCGAATTTCTCGTAGTCGTGCGCCGTGGCCGCCAGAATCGCATAGTGATCGGGATAGTAGGTCTGCACCACCACGCGGCCGGGCAGATCGCCGCGCCCCGCACGCCCGCTCACCTGCGTCATCAGTTGAAACACTCGCTCCGCAGCGCGAAAATCGGGCAGCGTGAGCGCGTAGTCGCAGCCCACCACGCCCACCAGCGTCACGCTGTGAATGTCGTGGCCCTTGGCGATCATCTGCGTTCCCACCAATAGGTTGATTTCGCCGGAGTGCAGCCGCGCCAGCAACCGCTCCAGGTCTGACCGGCCGCGGACGGTGTCGCGATCCATGCGTCCGATGCGCGCACCTGGAAAAATCTCCTGCAGCCGCTCTTCGCCCTGCTGCGATCCCGCGCCCAGGTAATACAAGTGTTTGCTGCCGCACTTCGGGCAGCTGGCCGGCACCGTGCGCCTGTACCCGCAATAGTGGCACTGCAACCGTTGCCCCGCGAAGGCTTCGCCGTTGTCTTCGGCGGGCGGTTTGTGATGAGTGAGCGCTATGGCGCAATTTTGGCACTCCAGCTTTTCGCCGCAGGCGCGGCACATCACCACAAACGAGTAGCCGCGCCGGTTGAGCAGGATCAGCGCCTGCTCGCCCCGCTCCAGCGCCGACTTGGTCTGCTCCACCAGAGACCGCGAAAACAGCCCCTCGCGGCCAGTCTCCTGAAATTCGCGGCGCATGTCGACGAGCTCCACCTCAGGCAGCGGCCGATTCATCACGCGGTCGCGCAGCTCAATGCGCGCATACTTGGCGCGCGCCGCGTTCTCCCAGCTTTCCAGCGACGGCGTGGCCGAGCCCAGCACCACCACCGCATTGGCCAGCTTGGCCCGCATCACCGCCACGTCGCGCGCGTTGTACCGCGGCGTCTCCTCCTGCTTGTAGCTCTGATCGTGTTCCTCGTCGACCAGAATCAATCCCAGATTCGGCGCGGGCGAAAAAATCGCCGACCGTGTGCCCACCACAATCGGTGCTTCGCCGCGCCGGATGCGCCGCCATTGCTCGCTGCGCTCCTCGGGCGTCAGAGCCGAATGGAGCAGCGCCACCTTCTGCCCGAACTCCTGGTCCAGCAACCCCGCCATCTGCGGCGTCAACCCGATCTCGGGCACCAGCAGGATGGATGAGAGCCCGCGCTCCAGTGCTTTTTGCATCGCCGCCAGATAGACCGCGGTTTTGCCAGAGCCGGTCACGCCAAAAAACAAAAAGGAATGAAATTCCCCCAGCGTGCTGGTCACCGCCTCCAGCGCATCGATCTGCGCCACGTTGAGCGTAATCACCGGATTGGCCGGCGGCAAACCACCCAGGCGAAATGCCTGCGGCCGTTCTTCGATGCGCACCAGCCCGCGACGCACCAGCGTCTGCAAAGTCGACGAAGGTAGATTGCGCCGCCGCAGTTCGGCCAGCGGCATCGCGCCATCCCACGCCGCCAGCTCCGCCAGGATCGCCTGCTGCTTCTCGGTGAGCGCGGGCAGTCGCCCATCGCCTGCCGGCACCAGGAATCGCTCCATGCGCCGCGCATCGCGCTCGGCGGCCGCGGTCTCGCGCGCAATCCACTTCTTGCGTACCATCCCCGCCAGCAGGGGTAGCGATGCCGCCGTGGCCGTGCGGAGCGTGGACACTTTCACCGGTTCGCCTTCCGCCAGCCGCTCGAGCACCTTGCGCTCCATGTCCTGCTCTTCGCGCGACAACCTGCCCCGCCGCTTGCGTTTGTCATCCTGAGCGACTCCTTCGTGAAACCAAGGACGCTGCGAAGGATCAGCTGTTGTTCTCGCTCCAGAACGGCGCGGTCCGCTCGATCCCGTATCTCCGTCCGTCGTCGCGGCCAGCACATCCCGCCCCAGATCCGTGATGCGGTAGTACACCGTGCGCCGCACCTCGGCGGTCAGCGGCAGCATGGCGCGCAACACTTCGCCCAGCGGCGCCAGGTAGTACTGTGCGATCCACTCCGCCAAGCCCAGCAGGTGCTCGTTGAGCAACGGCTCTTCATCGAGCACGGCTTCGAGATAGCGCACCTCGAGATCTGCTGCAGGCGGCGGCGCGTCGGTCGCCGTCACCACCCCGATCATCTTTTCGTTGCGGAAGGGTACAATCACGCGCGCGCCGCGCTGTGGCCGCTGCCCCTGGCGTACCTCGTAGGTAAACGTGTGGTCCAGCGGCACCGGCAAGGCGACTTCGCAATACGCAGGCATGGGAGACAGTCTCAGTTTAGGAGATACGGCGTACTCATGTTTCCACCGGGCAAAGCTCTATGATGAAAGGGCGCTTGCGGCCAAAGAATTCGCTTGGTTCGTCTGCGCTCCTACAGGAAACCTGCCTTGCCCTACACACCCCACACCATCGGCACGCGTGACCAACTCCGCGAGACTTTTGACCGGGTCGCGCAGCAGTATGACCGGAGTCGCCCCTCCTATCCGGACGAAGTCTTCGATAGCGTCATTCAAATCTCCGGCATCACAGCCGATTCTCACCTGCTCGACATCGGCTGCGGCACCGGCCACGCAACTCAAGTCTTTGCCGCGCGCGGATTCCGCATCGACGCCGTCGAACTGGGCGAAAACATGGCTGCCGTCGCCCGCCGGCGCCTCGCCCCATACCCGCGAGTCGCCATCCAAGTGGCCGACTTCGACCAATGGACTGCGCCGCCGCGCTATGACCTCGTCTACTCCGCAACCGCATACCACTGGCTCGATCCTGCCACGCGCGAGCAGCGCATTACTTCCATCCTTCGCCGCCCCGGCTGGCTCGCGGTGTGGCGCAATCGCCATATTCGCAACGGCTCCAGCGACGCTTTTCTCGATGAGGCGCAAACCATCTACTCCACCGTTACGCCCGAGCTCTCTGGCGAGCGCGGCCACCTGCCGGCGGCGAGCGAAGTCGTCGAAGCCGAACGGGAAGAGTTCAACTCCCGCCTCTTCGACGAGCCACAGGTGAGGGTCCACTTCTGGAGCAAGTCCTATACGTCTGGCGAATACGTCGCCATGTTGAACACCCATTCCGATCACCAGTTGCTTTCCCCTGACCGCCGTAACCGGCTGTTCGACGAGCTTGCCTCTCTCATCGATGCGCGCTACGGCGGCTCTGTCGTCAAGGATTACGCCACGGTGCTGCAAATGACGCGCGCCCGCGGCTGGCCCAGCGCATCAACCCTCACAAAGTAGAATTGATTCGAATGAAAGCCCAATCTTCTGCAGCTCCCGCTCCTCAAGCTGGCGTCGCTTCGCGTACGGCGCAATCTCCGGTCACGCTCTCCATCGACATCGGCGGCTCGGGCATCAAGGCTATGCTGCTTTCGCCCGCCGGCAAGCCGCTCACTGAGCGCGAGCGCGTGACCACGCCCGCCATTCCCACGCCCCGCGCCGTGCTGCGCGTGCTCGACCAGCTTCGCTCGCGGCTTCCCGGCTTCGATCGCGTCTCTGTGGGCTTTCCCGGCGTGGTCAAGCACGGCGTCACCTACGCCGCCTTCAACCTGCATCCGGCCTGGGCAAACTTTCCCCTCCAGCGCGAGCTCGAAAAGCGCTGGCGCCAGCCGGTCAGAGTGGCCAACGACGCCGCTGTGCAGGGCTACGGCGCGGTCAAGGGCAAAGGCGTGGAACTTCTCATCACGCTGGGCACGGGCATGGGAACCGCGCTCTTTACGGGTGGCCGGCTCTGCCCCGGTCTCGAGCTGGGGCACCATCCCTGGCGCCGAAAAACTTACGAGGACTATCTCGGCCGCCGCGGCCTCGACAAGTACGGCAAGAAGCACTGGAACAGGCTGCTCCAGGCCGCCATCGCGCAAACAGCAGCCACCTTCAACTGGGATCACCTCTACCTGGGCGGCGGCAACACCAAGAAAATCGCCTTCAAACTGCCTCCGAACGTCTCCATCGTCTCCAACGAGGAAGGCATCCTGGGCGGCGTCGCGCTGTGGCGGGAGCAGTCAACCTAGGATCAGCTGGTTTCCGGCCTGCTGTTCCCTGTTCCCTGATCCCTCCCCGTCCCCGGCGAGCGATTTTTGCTCGCTGGGGTGGCTAGTCCCTGCCTTTCTTCAGCCCAAGCTCCTTCATCGCCAACTGCAGATCGGCCCACGCTTCCTTTTTTTGCCGCGGATCGCGCAGTAGAAACGCCGGATGATACGTCACGATCAGGCTCACGCCGCGAAACGCGTGCACCCGTCCGCGCAGCGCGGCGAGCGGCTGCCGCGCTCCCAGCAAATACGTAGCCGCGGTTGCTCCCAGCGCCACCAGAACCTGCGGCCGCACCACGTCGATCTGCCGGAAAAGAAACGGAGAGCAGGTGTTGGCCTCTTCAGGCTCTGGCGTGCGATTGCCCGGCGGGCGGCACTTGACCACGTTGGCGATGTAACAATCCTCGCGCTTCAGCCCCATGGCAGCGATCATGTTATTCAGCAGTTGACCGGCGCGGCCCACAAACGGCAGTCCCTGCGCGTCCTCGTCGGCGCCCGGACCCTCACCCACAAACATCAGTCGCGCGGTGGGCGATCCGTCGGCGAATACGATGGTGTGCCGGCCTTTGTGCAGCGCGCAGCGCGTGCAGTCGCCAAGGTCTTCGCGAATCACCTCGAGCGCCGCCGCACGATCGGCCGCAGCAACCAGCGCGCCCACTTCCGGCGTGTGAAATCCCTTGCGTGTCTTGATTTGCGGTTCCTCTCCGAAAAAGTTGGCCTGAAGGGCCGAAGACGAGTTTTCCATAGGGGTTGCCCCATCCTTTTCGCCGGTCCAGGCCGGCGAAAGCGTGGGATGCGAACCTGGCGCCGGGGCAACTTCGGCAGTTCCTTCCACCGGCCGCCGGTAAAACTCCGTCAGTCCCAGGTCACGATAGAACCGGATGCGCTCAACGAGCGCCTGGCGAGTCGCAGGATCGAGCGCGCGTGTCACCCTGCTCACTCCACGATCAGCTGCCGCCGTCTGGAGCCAAGCGCAACGCTCTCACTCAGCTCGCTGTCCCGCGCAGCATCTGTCCCTCGTGGGCGCGGTTCCGGTTGCTCATCGAGCTCCACCACCACCGGCCGTGGCCGGCGAAGGGCGAGAATCTCGTCCAGAATGCGGTCGGCGAGCTCGCGCTTGGGCATCTGCGGCAGTTCCACCGCTGTGGCCTGCGTCAAAAACGTTGCCGCGTTGGTATCGGCATCGATGCCCACGCCTTCGCCCCCAACATCGTTCACCACAATTGCATCCGCGCCTTTGGCCAGCAGCTTGGCGCGGCCGTTTTCCATGCGATTTTCCGTTTCCGCGGCAAAACCCACAATCAACTGCCCCGGCCGCCGCCGCCGCACCACTTCGGCCAGGATGTCGTCGGTGGCGGTAAGCTCCAGCGTCATCGGCCCCGTGCGCTTCAGCTTTTGTGCCGACACCGCAACCGGCCGGTAATCGGCCACGGCCGCGGCCTTGATCACCAGCGTGGCTTGGGGCATGCGTTCGAGTACCGCTCTGCGCATTTCCTCGGCCGTCGTCACCCTTACCATTTCGCACTGCGCCGGCGCATGCAGGCTCACCGGCGCGCTCACCATAATCACCCTGGCGCCGCGGCTGCGCGCGGCCTCAGCCAGTGCGTAGCCCATCTTGCCGCTGGAGCGGTTGCCGATAAACCGCACCGGATCGAGCGCCTCACGCGTGCCGCCTGCGGTCACCAGCACCACTTCGCCGGCCAGGTCGTGGCTGCGCCCCAACACGGCCAGCAAAGTCGCGGCAATCGCCTCCGGCTCGGCCATGCGTCCCTCGCCCACCATGCCGCAGGCCAGCTCGCCGGTTCCCGGCTCCACAATGTGCACGCCGCGCTGGCGCAAGATGTCCACATTCGCCTGCGTCGCGGCGTGGTTCCACATGTTCACATTCATCGCCGGCGCCACAATGAGGGGCGCCTTCGTCGCCAGATAGAGCGTAGAAAGAAAATCGTCGGCAATGCCGTGCGCAAATTTCGCCAGAATGTTGGCCGTCGCGGGAGCCACCGCCAGCACATCGGCCCATTGCGCCTCGGCGATGTGTTCGATGCCGTTTTCGTCCCCTGCTCCTGCATCCTCCCACAGGCTGGTGATCACCTTGTGTCCGGTGAGCGCCGCAAAGGTAAGCGGCTGCACAAACCTCTGCGCCGCCTCCGTCATGACCACGTGCACTTCGGCGCCCTGGCGCTGTAAAGCGCGCACCAACTCCGCCGCTTTGTATGCAGCAATTCCGCCGCTCACGCCCACGGTCACACGCATAGCATCATTATCGTTGAACAGGGGCAAAGTTCACAGTGAGCGCGCTTAGCTCCCGCCCCGGGCCGCGGCAGAATGTGAACCGGAACTGTGAACCGGCAGCTGTCGGTTCGAAGCTGTCAACTCCAGCCTGTTTGCCCCTAGCTCAGCAAAATAGGAATCGCAGGACCTTCTACCAGCGGCTTGTGCACTTCCGCCTCATTCTTTACATAAGCTATCTTGCCGGCTTCTATCTCTTCCTGCGCAATGCGGCAGGCCTTGTTCGATCGCGTGGGGATCAGCGCCTGCGACCCGTTCTGCAACTGCCGGGCACGCCGCGCCGCCACCAATACCTTGCGGTAGTTTGAGTCGAAATTGGTCTCAATCGTCATCAGGATCATCTCCAAAGGGAAGTTGCTGCTGGCCGGAGGCGCCATCGATCCCGAATGCCTCCAGCACTGGCTTAAGCCGCTCCTGCGAGTTCGTAAGCAGGCAGGCTGCGGCGACCTCTAATACCCGGCGCGAACGATAAGCGATCGGTTCGCCATTGCGATAGAATCGCTCGGCCAGCACAATGGCCTCCAGTTGCGCTACCGCCCTGTCGAGTACGTCATTGATCAAAATATAGCTGTACTCGCGATATTTCTCAATCTCGCGGCTGGCCGCAGCTAGGCGCCGGTAAAGTTCGGCCTCGTTTACCACGCCTTCGGCGCGGCTGCGGTTGCGCAATCGTGTGCGCAAGACTTTTGGATTCGGCGGTAATACAAAGATGCTCACCGCCGCGGCGATCTTGGACCGCACCTGCTCGGCGCCCTGCACGTCAATGTCCAGCATCAGGTCGTGACCGCTATCCAGCGCCTCGTCGAGCGACTGCCGGGCCGTCCCGTACAAATTGCCAAACACCTCCGCGTGCTCCAGAAACAAGCCCGCCTCGATCCGGCGCTCGAAATCCTCGCGCGTCGTGAAATGGTACTCGCGTCCATTCTCCTCTGAACCGCGCGGTGCGCGCGTCGTCCAGGAGATCGCGAAATCTACGCCGCTCACCTGTTTGCGCAGCTCGCTCACCAGCGTGCTTTTGCCCGACCCCGATGGCGCCGAAATAATAAAAAGAATGCCTGCCAAAGTAGTTCCTGTTCCCTAGTCCCTCAGTCCCTGAGTCCCTGCCTTCTCGGTCCCTTGCTCCCTTGTTTCCTCGGTCCCTGCTTCACTCCACATTCTGTATCTGCTCTCTCGCCTTCTCGATCTCCGCCTTCATGGCCAGCCCCAGTTCGGTCACCCGCATGCCCTGCCCGCTTACGCCTCCGGTCTTTGAAAGCAGCGTGTTGGCCTCGCGATTCATCTCCTGCAGCAGAAAGTCGAGTTTCTTGCCGGCCTCGCCGCCCGTGCTCAGCAGCTCGCGAAAGTGCTCGATGTGCGTCGTCATGCGCGCCAGCTCCTCGCTGATGTCGCTGCGGTCCACAAGCACCGCCACTTCCTCAAGCACTCTCTGTCGGTCGAATTCCGGGCCCATGGCCGCGCTCAATCGCTGCGCCAGGCGCTCCTGGTAGCGCTGCTCGATCTCCGGGCGCAGCTCCGCCACGTTGGCCGTCGCCGCGGCCAGCCGGTCGAGCGTGCCCCGCAAAATGGCCTCCAGGGCCTCGCCCTCCCGCGCCCGCATGGTCTTCAATTGCTCCAGAAGCGGGCCAATCTGTTCCAGCACGCTTGCCGCCAGCACGCCCGCATCGTCGCCATTGCGCTCGCCGCCGTCCAGCGCGCCGGGCAGGCGCAATGCCGCATTCAGGTCGGGATTGCCCGCCAACTGAAAATCCTTGCGCGCCGCGTCAAAAGCCGCCACGTACGCCGACACCAGCTCGCGGTTGTACCCGGTCCTGGTCTGCGTCGAGCGATCCACCGAAAGCGTTACGTCTACGTGTCCGCGAATGAGGTTTTCCTTCAACACCCTGCGCAATTCCATTTCCAGGGAGTCCAAACCCGACGGCAGCCGGAATTGAAGATCGAGAAAACGGTGGTTCACGCTCTTCATGGTGAGCGTGTAGCCCAGTTGCTCTTCGTTGCCCACCGCCACGCGCACCTGCGCGCGCGCAAAGCCGGTCATTGACGAAATGGCCATTCTTACTCCTGCCTTCCGCGTGCCAGCGCCGCCTCCGGCGCCCAGCCATTCCCTAACGGCGAGTCGGGCGTGTCGATGAACTGCAACTGGTAAAGCTTCTGATAAGTCGGCGAAGTGTTCAGCAGCTCATCGTGCGATCCGATAGCCGTGATGCGCCCTGACTCCAGCACGGCAATGCGATTCGCCCGCCGGATGGTCGACAGACGATGCGCAATCACCAGCACCGTGCGGTTCTGCATCAGGTTAGCCAGCGCCTCCTGCACCAGCGCCTCGCTTTCCGCATCCAGCGCTGAGGTGGCTTCGTCCAGGATCAGGATAGGCGCGTTCTTCAGGATGGCGCGCGCAATAGCGATCCTTTGCCGCTCGCCGCCTGACAGCCGGAAGCCTTTTTCGCCGATCACCGTCCCATAGCCCTGCGGCATGTTCAAAATGAATTCGTGAGCCAGCGCGTTCCGTGCTGTCTGCTGCACCACCCAGGCCCTGGCGTCCGGCTGGCCATAGGCAATGTTGTTGCGCACCGTGTCGTTAAAGAGAATCGTCTCCTGCGTCACCTGCGCCACCTGCCGCCGCAGTGAGGCCAGCGTCAACTCGCGCAGGTCGTGGCCGTCGATCAGGATGCGGCCTGAAGTCACGTCGAAGAAGCGCGGAATCAGGTTCACCAGCGTCGATTTGCCCGCGCCACTGGGGCCCACTAGAGCCAGCACTTCGCCCGCGTGCACCTCAAGATCCACGTTGTGAAGAATCTGGTGCTCGCCCTGCTCGGTGGAGTACGAGAATCCCACATCCTCAAACTTGACCGACTGGCGGAATCGCGTGAACGTGCTGGCGCGTGGCCGCTCCTTCACGTCGTCCTCTGCGTCGAAGAACGAAAAGATCGACGCCGACGCGCCCAGTGCCTGCTGAAAGTTGTTGTAGAAGAATGCGAACCGGCGCAGCGGATCGTACAGCTTGAAGAGCAGAAAAATGAATGCGCCGAACACGCCGATGGTCATGCGGCCGTCTTTGATCTCGTTGCGGCCAATCCAGAGCAGCAGCGCCATGGCAATCGCGCCAATGGTATCCATCAGCGGCGAGCTGATCGACTGAATCCGCACGCTGCGCAGGTTGGCGCGGAACAGACGTTTGGCCGCGCCCTTGAAGCGCAGGATCTCCCACAGCTCCGTGTTGAAGGCCTTCACAATGCGGTTTCCCGTCACCGTCTCGTGCAGAATGTTCTGCACCTCGGCCAGCTTGTCTTGCCCCGTGCGTGTGCGTGTGCGCACTTCGCGCCCGATCCGGCGCACTGAGGCGATCACCACGGGAATAAACAACACCAGCGCCCAGCTCAGGTACCCGCCCATCCTGATCACCAGCGTGACCGCCACAACAAAAGTGAAAAATTGCTGCAGAAAATCGCCCAGCACCGAGCTGAGTGAAGTCTGCACGCGGTCCACGTCGTTGATCAGTGTAGAAAGGATGGTCCCGGTCGGATGTTTATGAAAAAAGCTCGATGAACGGCGCATGGTCGCCGTGTAAAGATCGTTGCGCAGGTCGGTGATCAAGCCAAAGCCGGCGTAATTTACCAGATAATTGCCCACATAGTCGCACAGGCCCTTCAGAACCGTGGCGAGCACCATGGCAAAGGCCACCACGTCCCACGCGTTGTGAATGTGGATGAAGTGGGGAACCAGGGCGCGCAAATCGAAATGCCATCTCGATTGAGGAAGGCCGAGAACGATGGGCCCCTCGGGCGCCGTCGGCGCCAGCACCCGGTCGAATATCGGTTGCAGCAGCAGAATGCGGAAAGCATCCAAAGCTCCCACAAATGCCGACAGCACCACCCCGGGCAGCCATTCCAGTGTGTAGGGCAGCCCATAGCGCAGCAGGCGCAGAAAGTTCCTCATGCCGGCCGGCCCGTCGCGCGCGCCGGCTCGCCCGCGCTACCGCCCCAGCCATGCCGACCATGGGGGTGGAAGTCCATCCCCGTATTGTATCCGGGCCCAGTCACGCGCCGCACCGCTCGAACCCGCAACATAACTGGCCTGCCCGCATTGCTATCATGGCCACGTGCCCAGCTCCTCAATCCCATCCGCGCGCAATCTGCGCACCGTCTTCCTCGACCGCGACGGAATCCTGAATGAAAAAATGCCCGAAGATGAATACGTCGCCCGTTGGGAAGATTTTCGCGTGCTGCCCGGCGTGCCCCAGGCTCTGCGCCGGCTCAACGAAGCAGGCTTGCGTGTGATCGTGGTCTCGAACCAGCGCGGCATCGCCCGCGGCTTCTACACCCTGGCCGATGTCGAAGCCATCCACGCCACCTTCCAGCAACAGCTAGCCCAGGCTGGCGCGCACATCGATGCCTTCTTCATCTGCCCTCATGATCGAAACCAATGCCGCTGCCGCAAGCCTCTGCCCGGTCTCTTCGAGCAGGCTGTCGCGCGCTTTCCCGGCATCTCTCCCGCTGCCAGCGTCATGATTGGCGACTCGCTTTCCGACATCGAGTTCGGCCGCAACCTGGGAATGAAAACCATCCTGGTCCAAAACCAGCAAAAAACCGCCTCGCAGGAAACCGCAAAGCTCGCCGATCTCCGTTTCGCTTCCCTTCCCGAAGCCGTCGACGCATTGCTCTCCTCACCCTGGAGGTAACGCCGGACTCCAGCAGCGCAAAGCCCCATGAATCGGCCGCCCGTCCTAACTCGGCTGTCGTTCCGAGCGGAGCAGCTTGGTGCCCCATGATCATTCCACGATCATGGGGTAAGCGGAGCGAGGAATCTGCAGTTGCTTTTCCCATCTTCGCGCCCGCAAAAACGCAGCTTCCACAGTCCCCCCGGCGAACTGTCAAATCTCAAACTGCTTCACTTCAGGGGTTCACCCCAATTCATGCAGGCTCCCACTCCAATACACCACCCCGGACCACCCCGTAAGCTCCCGAAAACAAACATCCTCGCCTCCCCAAAAAATTCTTCGCCAAATTTGCAGATTATTTCTCCAATTCTGCTAGCGTTGAAATCAGAGCATCGGTCCACGCCCATGGCCGCTGCTCTGCTGCGAACGTTGCCGGTTCCTCAGTTCGATCGGCGAAAAATCAAATTCTTTTTTCTTAAACTGCACTGGGTTCGGTGCAAAATCGGCCCCTCCAAAAGCGCCGAGTCAATCAAATCAACAACTTAAATGTTAACTGATTGATCAACAAAATCGGCCATTATCCATTTAATTAATACCTGAACTGTCATCAGCTCATGCACGAATCTCACGCCCAGGAAACGATTCGCGCTTCTTGGGATGGAAGCAAGTCTTCGTCTAAGGAATGAATCCAGGCTCTGCCCGGGTGGCCTGGCACGACACCGCTCAGTACTTTTTCAGCTCCACAATCGCCTTGAGAATGGTTTCCGGCTGCGGCAGGATCGCGTCTTCCAGGATCGGCTGGTAGGCGACGAATGTGTCAAGCGAGCCGATGCGCCGCACCGGCGCATCCAGCTCGTCGAACAACTCATCGGCGATGCGCGCGGCAATCTCCGCCCCATAGCCCCAGCTCAGCATATCCTCGTGGGCCACGATCACGCGGTTGGTCTTGCGCACCGATTCTGCGATCGCCTCCCAATCGTAGGGACTCAGCGTGCGCAGGTCCAGAATCTCGACATCAATTCCGTGTTCGCGCTGTGCCTGCTGCGCGGCCTGCAACGCGCGCGGCACCAGTGCGCCATAAGTCACCAGCGTCATGTGCGTGCCCGGCCGCACCACTTTCGCCTTGCCGAAGGGAATCGCGAATTCGGGTCCGGGATACGCCGCCCGCCCAAAACCTTCGCGATAGAGCCGCTTGTGCTCGAGAAAGAGTACGGGATCGTCGCAGCGGATGGCCGTGCGCAGCAGACCGTTGGCGTCGAGCGCGTTCGACGGGAACACCACGCGCAGTCCGGGAATGTGCGTGAAGATGCTCTCGCCCGACTGCGAATGATAAATGGCGCCGCCCGTCAGATAACCGCCAATGGCCACGCGAATTACCGCCGGCGCCTCCCATACTCCGTTGGAGCGCCAGCGCATCAGCGCCAGCTCATTGCGGATCTGGTGCATGGCGGGCCAGATGTAATCGAAGAACTGAATCTCGACCACCGGCTTCATTCCGCGCAGCGCGTAACCTACCGCGCGCCCCACAATATTGGCTTCGGCCAGCGGGGAATTGAAAACGCGCGCTGCGCCAAATTCCGCCTGCAGCCCCACCGTTAGTTTAAAGACGCCGCCTTTGCCCTTCACTTCGGCCAAAGCCTCGGCGCGGCTGGCGTCGGCCACGTCTTCGCCGTAGATCAGGATGCGCGGATCGCGCCGCATCTCGTCGCGCAGGCACACGTTGATCAGATCGGCCATGGTGCGCGCGCCCTTTTGTCCGCCCCCCGCCGCGCTTCCGTTCGGCTTGGTTGCCGGTTGCGGCTCCTCCGTGGCAAACACAGCCCGCGTGGGATCGAGATCTTCAGAGTAAACATGCCGCATCACACTCGCCGGATCGGGCAGCGGCGCCTCCAGCGCGCGATCAGCAGCCTCGGCAGCCTCACGTTCCAGCCGCCGCTCCAGCTCCTCCACTTCAACGGCCGTCAGCGCTCCTTCACTCACCAGCCGCGTTCGCATGCGCACAATCGGATCGCAAAGAAGGTCGGCTTCGCGCTCCGCCGCGGAGCGGTACGCCTTATCGTCGTCGGACTGCGAGTGCGAGTAAAGCCGCACGCAGTGCCCGTGCACCAGAGCGGGTCCGCGGCCCGCGCGGCAGTGTAACGCCGCCTCCTGAAACGCGCGCAGGCTCGCCACGGGATCGTTGCCGTCTACCTCGGCGAAGTGGAAATTGGGGAAGTTTGCCACCAGCCGCGAGATGTTTCCACCCGGAGTGTTCACCTCCACTGGCACGCTGATAGCGTAGCCGTTGTCTTCCACCATGAAGATCACCGGCAGCTTTTGATTCGAGGCCGTATTCAACGCCTCCCAGAACTCGCCCTGCGACGTCGATCCCTCGCCGATCGAGGTCAGCACCACCTCGTCGCCATGAAACTCCACTTCGTGGAAGGCGCGATAGTCTCCCTCCGCTTTGGCCGCCCATTCGGGATTCCGGCTGAAGGCCCGGCCTGCCTCGGCGCAGCCCACCGCGTGCAGCAGTTGCGTCGCGGTCGACGACGACGTGCTCACAATGTGCAGGGCGCGGCTGCTCCAGTGCGTCGGCATCTGCCGGCCGCCGCTGGCCGGATCGCTGCCGGCGCCGACGGCCTGTAGCAGCATGTCGTAGGGAGTTACGCCCAGCGCCAGGCAAAGCGCGCGATCGCGATAGTAAGGGAAAAACCAGTCGTAGCCGGCGCGAAGCGCCAGCCCGGCGCCTACTTGCAGCGCTTCATGACCCGCTCCCGACACCTGGAAGAAGGTCTTCTGCTGGCGTTTCAGTAGAATCTCGCGGTCATCTACCGCGCGGGAGAGAAACATCAACCGGTAGATTTCCACCAACTGCTGTGCGGTCATTCCGCCCTGGGCGGCATGCATTCCCGGCCCGCGAGCGCTGGCAATTGCCACTTCCATTCCGGTCGACCCCCCGCCGAACGGCTATCCGGACACTCCTTTTTGATTGTAACAATCCGGCGACGCAACCGCACGGTCTCCACACGCCTCGCGGCTGTCCTCAGCCCCGCTTTCCGCCTTTTTGCCCACAGCCTTATCAGTGGCTATAGGTCATCCCGTTGGGAAGATTCAAACCCGGTGAAGGCAGCTGTGGCCCCACGGCGGAGGTCATCCTCTCCCGCACACTGCGCGCCAGCTTTTCTATCTCGGCGATCTTCCTCATTTGATCGGGCGTAAACTCCGTCGCCTTGCCCGTTGCAACCTCTTCATTCAACCCCCGGGCCAGCTTCAGCAGCTTATTGGCGTCTGAAACCATCTCTTTTTGACGCTCGATGTTCAGCGCCAGCAAATGCTTCTGCATCATGACTGTATCCATATCGTCGAACGGAGAAGAACTCATGCCAAGTTGCTGTCCCCTGGGCACCCCACTGCCTGAGCCTCCGTTGCCGCCCGGCAAGTTCGATTGGGAACGTCCTGCCGGCAGGCACGCCATCGCCATCACAATCGCCGCAGCAAGCCCCGCGCCCACGTGCATCCGCAACGCCCGGATTCTATCCCCTGCTGGGAACATGCCATGCCTCACGGCGCTTGGTTATTTGGCGTCCGCTCTTGCCGTTTCTCCCGTTCTCACTTTGTGCGCCAGTTGCTCAATCTCGCTGGCCTTGCGCACCACGGCCAATGACAATTCATCCTTGGTTGACTTGTCGACCGCCAACTTCAGATCCGATGCCATCCTCAGCAGGCTCGCAGATTCTCGAGCGATCTCCGGCCTTCGCGCATCGCTTTTTTCCGCGGGCCCGCCCGTGGCCGCCGATTGCCGCTGATTGGGCTCGACAGGCGTAGACGCCGATGTCTGGGCCGGCGTCTTGGCGTTTTTCGGCAGATCAATGGTCGGCAGCGGGAACGATGCTTGTTGCCCGTAGCCGCGGATCAGGCCCGCGCCGGCCGCGATCGACAATGCGGCCGCGCATATCAAAGCGCAAACCACCCCTCGCCACCTGCTAAACCAGCCGGCAGGTTCCATGGGGCCGACGCGCGAAGCATTGAGGCTTGACCTTTGCATCTGACTGGGTAACGGCCGCAGGAGCGGAATGGGAGTTCCGGCCGCCCTGCGCACAGTCTAGTCTAGTTAGAGGAGCTTTTGCATGATTCCGTTCGCCGCTGCAGAGGAAATTTTTCTCATCCTGCGTTGGAGCATGTTTAGCGAAGGGCACTTCTTCGGCAAAGTGCTTGACGAATGGATCGGCGACAGCCAGGAGTTCCTGCACACCAAGCTTCCGCGCCTCATCGTCATTGCCATTATCGCTTTTATCTTCAGCCGTTTGCTGCGACTCTTCACCTTTTCCATGACGCGCGCCGCCGAGCGCCACTCCTCCGGGGCCGCCCGCGCAGCGCAAGTCAAAACCCTGGCCGGTGTGGTGCGCGCCACTGGCCTGGCCATCATTGGTCTCATCGCCACGCTGCAGGTCCTTAATGAATTGGGCTTCAACCTTGGCCCCATTCTGGCTTCGGCAGGCATTGCCGGCGTCGCCATCGGCCTGGCTGCGCAAACCATCGTCAAGGACGTACTGAACGGCATGTTGTTTCTCGTTGAGGGTCAGTTCAGCGTGGGCGATACGGTTCGCCTGGCTGGCTTGTCGGGCACCGTCGAAACCATGACCCTGCGCAAAACCGCAGTGCGCGACGGCGACGGCACTCTCTACGAGATCCCCAACTCCCAGATCACCACCGTGGCCAACTTGAGCGCGGGCTACTCGGTCGCCACCGTCAATGTCAGCGTCGATTTCTCGGTCGACCCTGACCAGGTGACGAAGCTCCTCAAGCAGATCGCCATGGAGGTCCGCAACAGCGACCCATTCAAGAAGGACTTCCTCGAGGACCCGCAGGTCCTAGGTGTGGACTCAGTCAAAGGCTCGCAGATGATCTTTCCCGTGATCTTCAAAACCCGGGCCATGCAGCAATTCGGCGCCGTCCGCGAATTCCAGCGCCGCGTGCGCCTGGCCCTCGAAGAAAATCACTTGCTGCCGGGCGACCCCAACCGCATCTTCAATACCTTCGCGCACCACGATGACGGAGGTTCGCACAACGGAGGCGGGGCGCAAGGGCCGCATGGCGCTCCTGAGTCGGAGTCCAAGCCGGCCGACCCCACCACACTCAAGCCGCAGGAAACCAATCCCTTCAGCGGCGAGTAGCGACCCAGCACGAAGCTGGTTGCCCCATCCTAACGGCGCCTTTGTTTCTTGCCGTTAGGGTGGGGTCGCACGGACCCTAACCGTCTCTCCTCCGCTCAGCGCGAACAGGGGTGCCCCATCCTAACGGCGCTTTTGCCTTTTGCCGTTAGGGTGGGATCGCACGGACCCTAACCGTCTCTCCCCCGCTCAGCACGAACTGAGGGTGCCCCATCCTAACGGCGCCTTTGTCTTTTGCCGTTAGGGTGGGATCGCACGGACCCCAACCGTCTCTCCCCCGCTCAGCACGAACAGAAGGTGCCCCATCCTAACGGCGCTTTTGCCTTTTGCCGTTAGGGTGGGATCGCACGGACCCCGACCGTCTTTCCCCTGCTCAACACGAACAGAGGGTGCCCCATCCTAACGGCGCTTTTGCTTTTTGCCGTTAGGGTGGGATCGCACGGACCCCGACCGTCTCTCCCCCGCTCAGCACGAACAGAAGGTGCCCCATCCTAACGGCGCCTTTGTCTTTTGCCATTAGGGTGGGATCGCACGCGGCCTTCAGGCCCCTGACAATCGCGGCGCTTTAACCCCTGAGCGCCTCCAGCAGCGCTTGCTCGTTCGCGACCGGCGGCAAACACGTCCGCCCGCGGCAAACCAGGGCCCACGCGGGAGCTCCTGTGGGCCGCGGCGCCTGCAGCAGGGTCTCCTCCAGAGCCTCGGGCAATCCTCCCGGCTTCAGCCGCGCCGGGTCAATC
>JASHQH010000013.1 GCA_030037635.1 Acidobacteriaceae bacterium | reverse complement strand
GATCGCGGTGGTGGCCGCCTGGGTCCGGTCGTTTACGCCCAGCTTGCCCAGCAGGCTGTTGATGTGGGTCTTCACGGTCGCTTCTGAAACTTCCAGCTCGGCCGCGATCTCCTTGTTACTCTTACCATACACAATCTGTTCCAGCACCTGGAATTCGCGCTGGGTCAGGTCTTCCGCGCCCATGCGCTCGGCGAGGCGCTCGGCGATGGCCGGAGGAATGCGGGACCTGCCTGCATGGACGGCCTGGATGGTGGCGATCAACTCTTCGCTGGTCATGCCTTTAAGCAGGTAGGCTTTGGCGCCGGCCTTGAGAGCCCGGTAGATGTCTTCATCGCCGTCATAGGTGGTGAGAACGATGAAGCGCGCCTGGGGCGACTCCACGCGGATGCGTTGAATCACTTCCACGCCGCCCATGCGCGGCAGGCGCAGATCGATCAGCGTAATGGCCGGCTGGTGCTCGCGAAATTGCGCGATGGCCTCGACGCCGTCGGCGGCTTCGCCCACCACCTCCAGGCCGTCAACGGCCTTCAGCAAGGCGACCAGCCCCTGGCGCACCACGTTGTGGTCTTCGACGACGAGGACGCGAATCGTTTCCTGGGTCAACGCCGCTCTCCCGTCTGCTGTCGCGCCTCCCGAGGAGCCGGGGCGCGCAGGCGCACCGTGGTGCCTTCGTCGGGCGCACTGCTCACCTGGAGGGTTCCGCCGATGGCCTCCGCGCGCTCTCTCATGCCGGTAAGGCCAAAATGTCCCAGCAAGCTCTCCGGTGTATGATCCATGGCGCCGCCGCGGCCGTCGTCTCGCACTTCCAACACGATTGCCTCCCCCTCATATTCCAACTGAACGGTCATCTTTTTGGCCTCGGCGTGCTTGTTCACGTTTTGCACCGCCTCCTGGGCCACGCGTAGCAGCTCGCGTTCGGTTTCGGGCGGCAAGGGCCGATAGGCGCCGAAAACGCTAAACCGCGATTCGAGCGCCCCGCTCCCGGCCGCCTCCACAATTCTTCGCATCTTCACCGGCAGTGTAACCTCGCTGGCGTCCTGTGTGCGCAGCGCCCAGATGGATTGCCGGGCGTCGGCCAGACCTTCGCGCACATAGGCCCTCGTCTGGTCCAGATGTTTTGCCGCGTCTTCCAGCTTATTGGCGCGCAGCAATCCGGCCAATACCTCCAACCGCACCGAGATGCCCACATACCCCTGGGCCAGGGTGTCGTGAATCTCGCGCGCAATGCGGCTGCGCTCGTGCAGCACGGCGGTGAATTCGTGTTCTGCCACCCGCAGGCGCCGCTTGACGGTGAGCACCACCGCGGCGGCGATGGCGGCAAGCAGAAGCACATAAAACCAAAGCGTTTGATAGAAGTGCGGCCGCAAATCGAATGCCAAGGCTGCGCCGCCGGTGTTCCAGACGCCGTCATTGTTGGCGGCCTGGACGCGGAAGGTGTAGCGTCCGGGCGGGATATTGGTGTAATAAGCGGCGCGGCGCACGCCGGCATCGGTCCAGGCGTGGTCGAAACCTTCCAGCATGTAGCGGTAGCGCACCTTCTGGGGAGCGACGAAGCTCAATCCCGCGTAGTCGAATTCAAAGTGCACGCGGCCGGCCGCAATCTTCACCCGCGAGTCCGGCCCGCGCAGCGGCTGGTCAACGTCATCCACAGTGAACCGTTCCAGCGCCACTGGCGGGGGAAGCGTATTGATGGGAAATCGCGCGGGATTCACTTCCACCAGCCCTTTGGGCGTGGCGAACCACAGCCGTCCGTCGCGCGACCGCCAGGCCGACGGATGACTATTGGTGGCTGTCTCGCGACTGCGCAACCCGTCTGCGACGCCGAATTCCATCCAATGCGTACACGGCAGCCTGGAGCCGGCTGGGCCCGGGCCGCTTAAGCCGCAACGCGCAATGCCGTCGCCGGTGGCAAACCACAGATGCCCGCCGCCATCGTCAAGGATGGCGTGAATGGTGGTTTGATCGAGTTCGCCCGGCATGGCCGCTGCGAATTTGCGCCCATCCCACACGTCCCAGCCGTGATCCTGGGTCCCGACGAGCAGCGTGCCATCAAGGCGCGGCAAAAGCGCAGTAACCACGTTGCTGGAGAGCCCATTGGCGGTGGTAAAGTTGTCGAATCTGCCGCCGCGCAGCCGCGACAACCCAGCCAGGGTGGCCACCCAGAGATCGCCGCGCGCGTCGCGCGCCATGGCGCCCACGAGGTCGCTGCCCAATCCGCTGGCCTGGGTGTAGGTTTCCGCGCCTGCGGGCAAGTTGGCGCCGCCCTTGAGGTTCCAGTGGGCCAGCCCGCGCCTGGTTCCGATCCACAACGACCCGTCGGCGTCGATGAGCAAGGAGCGAATGAAATCGTCGGGCAAGCCGTCAGCGGAGGTGAATGTGGCAACTGCGGATGCGTGAATGCGGTTGAGCCCGTCGGGCGTACCCACCCATAAATCGCCGTTGGGAGCGGCGGCAAGCGACAGAATCACATCACTGGCCAGACCGTTGCGCACCGTGAAAACGCGCACCGGGCTTGCACTCGCCTGTGGCGAGCTTTCGCGCATGGCGTTGATGCCGTCTTGCTGCGTGCCAATCCAGAGCGTACCTGCGCCGTCTTCAACGACGGCCGTTGTGGCATCAGAAGAAAGGCCCTCGTGCGCGCCCAAGGTGCGAAAACGCTGATCGCGCAGAATGTGAAGCCCACCGCTTTCGGTCCCCACCCACAGATCGCCTTCGCGATCTTCAAGCAAGGCGAGGATGGACGCCGTGGCGAGCGGATCGGTGACGGGAAAGTGTTCGACTTTGCCGCCAGCCCAGCGAACGAGTCCGGCGTTGGTGCCGATCCAGAGGGAGCCTTCGCGATCAGCAAAAACGGCCTGAATGCGGCTGCCGGGAAGTTGCCTGCCAGCAGTGAGCCGGGTTGAGTTTGTTAGCGGCTTCCCTGCCCTGACGAGCTCCACCTGATTCCTGGCGCCCTTTACCAGAGTTCCGTCAGGCAAGCTGGCTTCGAACTGCACAGCGGGGGGAAGCTCCGCCGGTGAAAAGGTCGCACCAGGAGGAAATGCAGCGGCGTTGTCGACCGGGACAAAGCGCTCGCCATCGCGCCGCGCCACGCCCAGATCGGTCCACGCCCAGAGCACGCCATCTGCGGTCTCGGCCAGAGCGCGGATTCCGTTTCCCGGCAAGCCGTTGTGGGTGGTGAAAGCCGTCGCGCCGCCGTTTATCCATCGCGCCAGGCCATCGCTGGTGCCGATCCAAAGGGCGCCGTCGCGGGTCTCGAGCAGGCAACGCACATCGTTGCCGGGCAGCGCGGGATGGGAGCTGTGATCGAAGACTTGAAATCCGCTGCCGTCGAAACGCGCCAGCCCGGCTTCGGTTCCAAGCCACAAAAACCCATCGCTGGTCTGCAACAGCGCCTGCACGGAGTTTTGCGGTAAACCGCTCTCCATGGCCCAGGCCTGCCGGGCATAGCCGGCGAGCGGCGTAGAAGGCTGAAGGGCCGGTGCGGCCACGGAGCCGAGAAACAAAGCTGAAATCAGGGAAGGCGCCAGGATGCGCCGCCACGCGGCCGGCCAACAACGCCGGTTGCGAAAATCCGGCTGGCGCAAATCCCGAGGCATGCGCCCTACCGGTTGAAGTGCACGTAGCTGCGGCCGGAATAAAGACGAAAGCCGCCGGCAGGATCGGCAGTGACCTGCAAGGGACGAGGCCGTTTCATGGCAGCGTCGGAAGCCGAGTGCGCGGTGAGGACATCGTGGCCGCCCAGATCAGTGACCAGAAACCTGCCGCCATCGAGAAAGGCGATGCCATAGGCGCCAGCGGCGAGCGTTTTGCCTTCGATCTTAAGCGGAACTTCGGCGATCAGGTATCCCTGGTATCTTGCGGCGACTCCGGTCGAGTAGCCGCTGGTGTCGACCAGGCTGGCGAGCACATAATGACCGTCGGCAAACTTGACGCCGCCGGAGTTGCGCAACTGTGCCGGCGCAGCCTGACCGGCGTAGTAAACGCTGGCCGGGAGCAGCTTTCCCACATCGGCCGGCGTCAGTAAGGTGGCGCCGCCGGTCTGCGCCATCATCGAAGCTGACACCGCCAGCATGGCCAAGGCCATGACGCCAGACAAAGCTCCAGCCATCGCCTGCAAACGCATCGTGAGCCTCCATTTCCGATTGCCCTTGGAGTATAGCGCATTCTGCTGACACTCGAAGTTGGCCGCGGGATCTGGAGCTTTGTGCCGTTGAAGTGGTCAGCGGTCTACGGCCTTATTGACAAATGCGCAAAGTGTCGAGTGTGGGATTTGCGCGGTTGCGGGGCAATCTCGGGACGAAAATACAGTTCCTTCGACTCGTTTGGCGCTCAGCCACACCACGGACGAAGACCCGTCCCCTGATCGAAGCCGGCAACTTAGCCAACCGCCATATCTCGATACGGGCTAGTATGAAAGAGATGCGCAGACGCCGAAGCAGAGAAGTCATTCTGGCGGCATAGGGAGAACGACCAGGCGGATGCTCACCTATCAGGATTTCGGCAAAACAGGTGTCCTCTGTTTTGCGGCCTGCTTTGCAGGCGGGGTTCTTGCCCTGGCTCAGGGCGCGCCAACTGCGAACTGCTCGGGCCCGCCATCGCTTGAGGCGCAACTACGCGAACATCCCGACGCCGATGCCTATATCGCACTGGCCGTCTGGTTCGATCGAAATCATGAGTGGGAGTGCGCGGATGGGACGGTCCGGGCGGGGTTGAAAATTGCGCCGGGCTCGGCGCGTCTCAACTATCTCCTGGGGCTCGGCCTCTACTCGACGGGAGAAGCCAAGGAGGCAATCGCACCACTGCGACGAGCCGTCGGCATTGATCCCGACGTGCTGCAGCCGCATCTGCTGCTGGGCGGCGCGCTGGCCAGCCTGGGCGAAAATCGGGAGGCGACTGGAGAATGGCGGGCAGCGCTCAAAATCGAGCCTTCCTCAGAAGAAGCGCTGGATGGGTTGGCGCGGAGCCTGATGGCCGAAGGAGATTACGACACCGCAATTCAGGCCCTGCGCTCTGCGCCGCTCAATGAGAGACTGACCTTTGATTTAGCCGCTGCCTACAAGCAGGCGGGCCTGTACGATGAAGCCGCGGAGGCGTTGAACCACGGCCTGGAGTCGTTCCCGGAGTCCGATGCTCTTACCGGGGCCCTGGTGAATCTGAATGTAGATGAGTCTCATTTTGAGGCTGCCACGCTGCTGGCCGAAAAGATTGCAGACAGGAAACCGAACGATCTTGAAGCGCAGCGCATCTATCTGCGCACGCTGGTGATCACGGGAAACAACGATGTGGCAGCGCCGCTGGGCCGCAAGCTGCTGGCCCTGGCTCCGCATGACGCCGACCTTCTGAATCTGAACGGTCTTCTCGAGCAGAAGGCGGGCGATCTTGCCGCGGCGCGCAAGCACTTGGAGGAGGCGGTCGCGCTGAGTCCCAACGATTACAACCCGCGCGTGAACCTGGGCGTGGTGCTTGCCGACCTGAAAGATCCCGCGGATGCGCGGAAACAGCTTGAGAAGGCGATTGAACTGGGTACCGATGAACCTCAAGTGCATTTTGAGCTGGCCAAGGTGCTGCGCGCGCTGGGCGAATCGCAGGCCGCGAACGAGCAGCTCGCAATCTATCAGCGGAGGCTGAAAGAAAAGTCGGACCTGGCTGTGGCTGTTTCCAAGGCTAGCGAAGCAGCGGACGCGGCGAAATCAGGAGACAACGCCAAGGCCGCCGATCTGTACCGGCAGGCCTGCGCTGCGCAACCGCAGAACGCCGGCCTGGCCTACCGGCTGGCCATGGTGCTGGATACGATGGGCGACCGCGATGGCGAACGCGCCGCGCTGGAGCAGGCCATCAAGGCCGACCCTCATTTTGTGCCGGCGCAATACCAGCTTGGGTACGTGGATTTCCAGGCCGGAGAGTATGCTGCGGCGGAGGGCGAGTTCCGATTGACCACGAAGGCGCTCCCGGATCATGCGCAGGCCTGGATTTCGCTGGCCGCCACGCTGCGCGCCGAAAGGCGCCTGGACGAGGCGCGCGCCGCGATCGCCCGTGCTCTGAAGCTGCAACCCGACAACCCGACCGCTTTGGCATTGAGCAAAAAACTGGCGGAAGGGCAAGCGGGGCACTGAAGCGGGGGCGCTTGCGATTGAAAGGAAAATGTTGGCTGTGACGAATCGGAATCAAGCCGATTTGTGGACGCGCCGGAAGCTGCTCGGCGCCGCTCCAGCTCTTTTGGCTTCGGGGCCGCTGGCAAGCGGGCTCTTTGCGGCGGATAAGGGCCGCAAACCAGCTGAGCCATTCTCACAGTTCGTGGATGTGGCGCAAACCGCCGGTCTCAAGGAAACGATGATCTACGGCGAGCCGGACAGTTTCACGTACATCATCGAATCGATGGCAACGGGCTGCGCCTTCTTTGACTACGACAACGACGGCTGGATGGATATTTTTATTCTGGGCGGGCGCACGCTCGCCGGAATCCCTCCCGGAGCGGGCAACCGGCTGTATCACAACAATCGCGACGGAAGTTTTAGCGATGTCACCGCACGATCGGGGCTCGCCGATCCCGGCTGGGCGCAGGGTGTTTGCGTGGGCGACTATAACAACGACGGCTGGGAAGATCTCTTCCTTACGTATTACGGGCAGAACCGGCTTTACCGAAATAACGGCGACGGCACCTTTGCCAACGTGACCGCTGAAGCCGGGCTGTTGCACCCCAAGGCGCGCTACAGCACCGGGTGTACATTCGTCGACTATAACCGCGACGGCCATCTCGATCTCTTTGTGTCCAACTACCTTGAATTCGATCTGGCTACAGCCCCCAAGCCCTCGCTGGCCGTTTCCAACTGCAATTACGAGGGCGTGCCCACGTACTGCGGTCCCGTGGGCCTGCCCAAAGCGCAGCACTACCTTTATCGCAACAACGGCGACGGGACCTTCAGCGACGTGTCTGAAGCTGCGGGTATCTCAGCGTTGCGAGGATCCTACGGGCTGACGGCGCTTACCTTTGATGCCGACGAAGACGGCTGGCCCGACATCTTTGTGGCCTGCGACATGTCTCCCTCGCTGCTGCTGATGAATCAACACGACGGCACATTCCGCGAAGAGGGGCTGGTGCGGGGCATCGCGGTGAGCGGCGAGGGCCGGGAGATGGGCGGCATGGGCGCCGGCGTGGGCGACTATAACCTGGACGGCCACAGCGACGTGGTAAAGACCCATTTCTATAACCAGGCCAACGGTCTTTACCGAAACGACGGCAAGGGCAACTTTGACGATTCGACCACTGAAGCAGGACTCAACAAGGAGACCCGCTTCGTTTGTTTCGGTGCGGGCATCGTGGACTTCGACAACGACGGCAACCCCGATATTCTGATCACCTCCGGCACTCTTTATCCCGAAGTGGCTCGCGTTTCGCCGCGATTTCCGATACGCACCCCGCGCCTGCTGTTTCGCAACCGCGGCGACGGCACATTTGTGCAAATGGGCGCCGAGGCCGGGCCGGGAATTGACGCGCCCCATTGCAGCCGCGGCGCGGCCTTTGGCGATTTTGACAACGATGGCGACATGGACGTGCTGATCATGAATGTGAACGAGCCGCCAACGCTGCTGCGCAACGATGCTCCCCAAGGAAATCATTGGATCAAGGTGCGCCTGGAAGGAACGAAGAGCAATCGCAGTGCGATTGGCGCGCGTGTGCTGGTGCGCTACGGGGACAAGGTGCAGGTGCAAGAAGTTTTGAGCGGATGCAGCTTTCTTTCTTCGAACGATCCGCGCCTGCATTTCGGCCTGGGAAGGACAACCACGGCCGAGATCGAGATTCGCTGGCCCTCAGGATTGGTGGAGCGCACACACGCAGCCGCCGATCAGTTGCTCACGCTTCGCGAGGGCTCGGGACCGGTGAAGGGACGGCCTTTTCGCTGAGCCGTTCTCAGCGCAGAACGATGGTGGTGGGCGATTTTTCGCCAGCGGAGATCCTGATCAGCACGACGGAACCGAAGCGGTCGGTTTGGCGCGCCCAGTTTTGGTCCGAGTCCAGGCCGGCAGCGGGCGCACTGACGAGCGGCAGCGGCTTGCCGTTGATGGTTACGCGACTGGCGGCGGTGTGAATTCTGAGGAGATAGCTGCGCACCGAGCTTTGATAACTTCCGGTTGCGCCCGCGGCCGTTACCTGAACCGCATCGCCTTGTTTCTCTGCGGTAACCTGCTGACGCAGAAAATTCCCTTTCTCGTAGCCGTAGGTTTCACCGTCGTCGTCGTAGACGGTAAATTCCGCGGATGCCTGGGCAGGAAAAATGTCGAGCGTGATTTCCTGAATGGGACGCTGGCCGACATATTGCTCGATGGGCTGCGTGGCGAGGATGGAGCCGTTGCGGACAAAGAGAGGTATGTCTTCCCAGGTCCTGGCATCGGTGGGAAGATCGATGCTACGGGCGCCAGAAAAGCGGCGGCCGCTCGAATAATCGAACCAATCGCCCGGAGGCAGATAGATTCTCCTGGAACTTGCTCCCTGTCTTAGAACGGGCGCGACAAGAAGCGCGTCGCCAAACATCCATTCGGTGTCCTGGGAGGCGGCAAGAGGGTCGGAGGGAAATTCCCAGAAGAGCGGGCGGACGAGGCCAACTTCGCCATCAGTGCTCATGCGTTCGTAGGAATAGATGTAGGGGAGCAGTTCGTAGCGCAGATCAATGGCCTGGCGCGCAGCAGCTTCGGCGACGGCGCCGTAGACCCAGGGCTGGCGCTTCTCGTTGAAGGCGCCGTGAACACGCATGATGGGGACGAATGCGGCGAATTCCATCCAGCGGGCATAGTTTTCGGGGGTGGGATGGCCGAAAAAGCCCCCGGTATCCATGCTCCAGTTGAAGGCCCCGGTATCCAGCGCGGCCAACATGCGCCGAGGCTGAAACGCCATGCTGGCAAAGCCGGTTTGAATGTCGCCCGACCAGATGGAGTAGCCGTAGCGGCTGGCTCCGAGATAGAAATTGCGGTTGATGGACCACACCCGCAGGTTGGAATCGGCACGCTGGCCCTCATAAATCATCCGGCCCATGTTGAAAAACTGGAAGTTGCTGAAGATCGTCTTGCCGGAAACATCGGCTTCGTCATTCCACCAGGCCACCATTCCCGCGTGGAAGGCAGGCAGCAGGTGCTGCCAGAACCAGGTGCGCGTTTCAGGATTGTCGAAGTCGAGATCGCGCGCCATGCGATGCGAAAAATAATCGGGCATCTGCGGCTCGCCGGGATACCAGAGGTGATGCTCGGTGGCGTAAGCCGCGGCGACGGTGGGGCGGTTCGGATCGCCTGGAGCATCGTCGAGGATGCGGGGCTTGAGGATTCCGCCCAGTTTTATGCCCTGTGCGGTCATTTCGCGGGCAAAAACGCCGTCGGCTCCGCCGGGAAACTTGTCGGGCGCAACATTTCCGGGGGCGGAGGTGCTGTTCCAGCGCCATTCGCCGTAGTCGTCTTCGCCCCAGGCCTTCCAGTCAAAATCGAGAATGAAACCGTCGATGGGGATTTCTTTCTTACGATAGGTGGCGACGATCTGCTCGATTTCAGATTGCGAGGAACCCCATTGGCTGTTGATGAACCCGAGCGTCCACCTGGGGGGCAGAGGCGGAGGGCCAACGAGGCGCGATAATGCGGCCAGCGTCTGGAGCGGAGGGCCGGCAAAGACGAAATACTCAACATCGGGCCGCGAGGATTGACGGAAGGAGATGCTGCCCGGCGCGGTGGTGAATTGTCCGCCATCAGAATCGACGAGAAGACCGTAGCGAGCGGAAAAAATAAATGGAGCGCCGCTTTGGCCCTGGATGCCGGCTGCCGCTTGTCCGCCGTCATTGCGCGTGAGGCCCTGGGCGGTGTCTTCGCGGCCCAGGCCGTGGACGCCATAGAGGGTGTCGCCCGTGGCGTGCTTCACGGTGACACCGCCGTTGCGCGCTTCGCCGAAGGGATCGTCGCTGCGCAGCAGTTGCCGGCCGGTGGCGTCGAGAATGTCAATGCTGTACGGCTGGGCTTCGTGAATTTGCACTTCGATTGCGGGCGTCGACAGCGTGTAGATACCGTCTTGATTGGAGCGGGCGACTGAGGAGGGCGGGCGCAATGCGGGCTGCGGGTCGATGACCGGGGTGCGCTCTGTGGCTTTGCCGTCGAAGCGGACGTGCACGTCGACGAGCCCATTCTCAAGGACCTGCAGGTCGAGCAAAGAAGAACCATCCGAAACTTCGACGCCATCGGGCAATGGAGAGAGATGCGCAGGCTTGCCCGTCTGCGCAGAAAGCGGCCGACCCGCGAACAGCGCTGCGCAGAGCAGCAAAGGAATCGTTTTCTTTTTGAATGGGAGCTCGCAGGTCAAGCTAATTGCTGTCCTTTCATTGTCCGATGCCCCGGCTACCAGCTTACGGTGTCGGCGCCAACGCCCGATGCCGGGACGGTGTAGGTGTGAAAAGCACTCTCCGCGGTTGTGGTTCCGTCGCTGTGCAGGATGAAGAACTCGAATTGCACGGTGGCACCCGCCGGCAACGAAACCGTCTGGATGCCGCTGCCCGATGCCGGAACTGGCACGGGTCCTATCGCGGCGTTGAATGTGGTTGCGTTGTTGCCCAGCTCGAGCACGTTTCCTGTGAGCATGAGTTGGTCGGTGCCGGCCAGGGTTGGGGTGCCGCTGACGGCGAGGTTGACGGGAATCAAAGTGGAGGTACTCACCGTAAAGGGCGCCGCATTGGAAGGTGTTCCGCCGGCGACGGCGGTTACGGTGGCCGGGCCCGGAGGCAGGGTTGGAACCACTGCAGTGATCTGGCCGTTCGTCCAGTTGGTCACCGTCGCGGGCAGAGTTGTGGACCCCGACGTAAAGTTGACTGTGCCTGCGGCTGAGCCGAAGCCGGCTCCGCTCAGCGTCACGAGCGCTCCGGCGTTGGCCACGCGCGGCGTCACGCTGCCGACAGATGGCGTAACGGACCCAGCGGAGACCCAGATGGAAACGCTGTTATGCGGCAGCGTAAAGCCGGTCACGGGATTATTTGCACCTGCCGATCCGGTGACAACCATCGCGGTTCCACCCATGGTCTGGGCCAGGTAGTCGCTGTAATTTCCTGGAGGCAGATACGTGTATAGCCCTGAGATCGCCTGGTCGGTGCTCTTGTTTTTGTTGATGGCCACCAGAACGACGTTGGCGCCGAGCACACGCTCGTAGATATAAACGTCGCTATTGATCCAGCGCTGGGCCATGGTTCCATAGGCAATGGCCGGATTTGC
This sequence comes from Acidobacteriaceae bacterium, assembly GCA_030037635.1. Lineage (GTDB taxonomy): Bacteria > Acidobacteriota > Terriglobia > Terriglobales > Acidobacteriaceae > Telmatobacter. The sequence continues at coordinate 16,513 of JASHQH010000013.1, read as the reverse complement.
CGCTCGCAGCGCAGCCAGATACTGAATCAACAACACCGCGTCAGTATTGTTGAAGCTGGTCATGGCGTTGCGGTTGTAGGGGGTCGCTCCGCCGTCGGTGTCATTGTAGAGATATTGTTCGTCCCCGTAGTAAACAATGGGCAGGCCGCGGCAGGTGAAGAGAAAACTGAGCGCCTCCTTGAGCGCCATCTGATCCGCGCCCAACGACATGATGCGGGGATTGTCGTGATTGTCGAAGAATGTCACCAGATCGTTGGGCTGCACAAAGGGCTCGGCCGTGCTGGCTGACGATCCCTGGTCTTCCAGCGTGAGTTCGTTGTCGATCTGATCGAAGCTGTCGTTGTCGCCGAACACTTCAGAGATCTGCCAATACAGCGGATAATCGAGCAGATTCATGCCGCTCGAGTTAGAGAATTTGACGGCGACGGGATAGAGTGCGTCTCCTGAACCGAGGTCCCATTCGCCGAAGAGAAAGGGACGTGCGGTAGCTGTAGGCAGACTGTTGGACCCGCTCCAGTTGGCGATGTAGTTTTCAAGGCTATACTGCCAGCCCCAATTGGTTTCGAGCGAAGAATCAAAGCGGAAACCATCGACGCCATTGTTCAGGAATTGAGCGATCGCACTCTTCAGATACTGATCGACCCAGGGGTTGGTTTGATCGAGGTCCGCCAGGCCATCTTCAGAGTAGTACTGCGCCTGGTAGGGATCGTCGTAGTTTGAAATGACGGGATTGTGATGATAGTAGGGCGTTGCGCCGGTGTCGGTGGAATAGGTGGTCACGAGCGTCCCATTATCGTAGAGCGATCCGTCTTCTCCGGCGCCCGTGGGGTTGGTATCGTTGGCGGTGAAGTCCACGATGACGCGGATGCCGACCGCATGAGCAGCGTCTACCAGGTTGTTGAATTCCGTCCAGCTGTTGCTATCGTCGCCGAAGTGTTCGTCGATCTGCATGAAGTCGCGAACCCAATAGCCGTGATAGCCCGCCTGACCGTTGTATGCGGTGCGGATGTTATTCATCGGCGGCGAAATCCAGATGGCGGTGACGCCCATGGATTGGAGATAACTCAACTTCTGCTGGATGCCGACGAGATCGCCGCCCCAATACAGATCCCAGTTGGCTTCGGCTGAGTTCGTGAATCCGTTGGGGTCGTAAAGGCCGGGGCTCTCAGAGGGGTCGTTGGTGACGGAGGGGTCGCCGTCGAAGAAACGGTCGGTCACAATCTGGTAGATAAATCCCTGGTGAATGTCGGCGACCGCGGGAATAGGCGGCGGGGCGGGAAAGTCGATGGCGTAGGTGGCCGAAGTCAAGTCGCTGGCGGTGTAGCCGGCGGCCACGGCAATGGCCTGGAGGGTGGTGGAGGTGGTGATGGCAATGGGAGCGTTGTAAGTGGCCGACGCGGATGTCGGCGTGCTCCCGTCGGTGGTGTAGTAGACGGTTGCCCCGGCGGTGCTGTCAGTGATGACCACACTTTCAAGCGTTGTGTAGGTTCCAGTTTTCACAGAAAATGCAGGAGCTGCCGCCTGCTGCACCGTCGATGTCGCGGTGTTCCCGCCTCCGCCGCAGCCGGAGAGAAGCGCAGCCAGGCACAGCGGCAACATGGCGATCGCGCGAATCGGCCGCTGCCATGGATTGCTCATCGAAATCATCTCCCTATGGCACCCTCTGGGTTACGGATGAGGTGGAGCGCACCCGGCCGGAATCGCGGCGCTTCAATTCACCGCGAAGATGGTTATGGATTCCGCATCTTCCTCGATATGCAGTTTGCCTTCGCCGGCCACCGGCTCCTCTGCTTTCGCAGGCACGACGGCGTTAAAATCGCGGCACCCGGCAAGAGCGGTTCCTTCCATCGGCAGATCAATCGACTCTTTGTGCTGCGCTTTGTTGACCACGATCAGCATGCGCTCGGCCGCATGATCGGGCCCGCATCCTGCGCTGCCGGGCGAGCGAACGAAGGCAAAAACATCGCTGCCGGCATACAGGTTTTGCTCCAGGCCCGTTTCGAGAGCGGGATGGGAGGCACGCAGCGCCAGCAGTCCGGAGTTCCAAGCGAAAATATCCTGTTGCGCCGCGGTGCGGCCGGCTTGAGTGAACGCATTTTGCGAATCCGAGGCGAATCCGCCGGGAAAATCGCGGCGGTCGTCGGGATCTCTGCCGCCCGGCATGGCGATTTCGTCACCGCTGTAAATCATGGGCATGCCGCGCAGGGTAAGGATGAGGCCGAGAGCGAGTTTGAGCTTGGGCAGGGAGCCCTGCGCTTCGGTGATGAATCGCGTAGTGTCGTGATTGCCGATGAATGTGACCAGCCGCTCCGGGTGCGGGTACAACGCGTCCTGGCGTAGAACCCGGGCGAGATCGGTCATGGGCCGGCCCGCAATGAGAACGTCGCGCAGCGCGAAGAAGACCGGGAAATCGAAGGGGGTATCCAGCCCCGTATCGATGCCGTTATGGACCACGCCGCCGGCAAAGAAAGAAGTCACTTCGGGGTCGCGATCGAAGATTTCGCCTACCGTCGTCAAGTGCGGATAGACGGCATGCAACTGAGCGTGAAAATCGCGCCAGAATGCGCGGTCGATGTAGGGGAACGTATCGAGACGGATGCCGTCGAGGTTCGCGGTTTCAACCCACCAGATGGCATTTTGAATCAGGTATTGCGCAACCAGCGGGTTGGCCTGGTTGAGATCGGGCATGGCATTGGTGAACCAACCCTGAGTGATGCCGCGCCAGGCGCTGGGCGGAGCGTGCGGATCCACGAGCTGATAGAAGTCGTGCTCGGCGGCAAGATGGTGTTGGAGCGTGCCGTGGAACCACTCCGGCGCAGGCGGATCGAGCACCCATGGATGCTGAACACCCACGTGATTGGGAGCCAGATCGATGACCAGCTTGATGCCGCGTGCGTGCAGGGCATTGGACAGACGCTGGTACTGCTGGAGAGTGCCAAAGTGTGGATCGACCGCGTAGAGGTCGGTGGCCGCGTACCCGTGATAGGACTCCGGCATAGAGCCGTTGGAGGCGACGGGCGTAAGCCACACGGCAGTGACACCGAGCTGATGAAGATAGTCGACGTGGTTTTCGATGCCGGCAAAATCGCCGCCATGCCAGCCACGGGGGGCGGTCCGGTCATCGCCGGGCGCATCGCCGGCCACGTCGCCGTCGGCGAAACGGTCGGTCATGATGAGATAGAGCGCATCAGCCGGCGAGAGTCCGCGATGTGCATTGGGGTCGCTGTTGCGCGCGGCCAGCGGGAAGGCGCTACGCGCCCGGCCATGATCGCTGCGCGCCGTTATCCACAATGTTTGCGGTGAGGCGTCGCTGGTGCGCAGCCAGAGAAACGCCCAATGGCCGTTGTCCGACTCCTGCGCCCGGATCAAAGAGACTCCCCGGCCATCCACGGTAAAGCAGGAGTGATTCAAGTTTTCGCCGTGCACCAGCAGCATGGGATCGGGGAGGCCGCTCCACCAGCCGGGAGGATCGACCTTATCGATCTTCGGCGCCTGGCCTGCAGCCTGGCACCGCGCTTGCGCCCTGCCAGCCACAGCCGCACAAAACATTCCACCGGCCAGCAAGAGTGAAGGCAAAAATCGCATGAGATTCTCCGAGCCATGACTGCCAACCGCCATGGGAGACCAGATGCTCCCGATTTACACTGCGGCCTCGAGGGCCGGGTTGCCGGGGTGGCTCGAAAAGCCGCGCCACGGTGGGAGCCCACACCGTGGCGCCCGACAGCCGCGGCTCAGAATGAGACGCGGAGCGCGAGCTCGAGCTCGCGGTTAGGAGGCGACTGGCGAATAGCCGTCAGCGCGCCGAAGCCAGAGGGGCCGCCGGCGCCAGTACTTGGCGTATTGGTGTAATTGGTATCGGGATCCTGGAACTGGGGCGTGTTGAAAAGGTTGTAAACCTGTGCGCGAAACTCCGCCTTTGCCCGTTCCCCGAGGTCGATGCTTTTGACCAGGGATGTGTCCCAGGTATGCGTTCCCGGGCCTGGGAAGAAGTTGCGCGGCAGGTCGCCGACCGGCCCAGTCGGAGCCGTGAAAGCTCCGGCCGGGCAGGTGATCCAAAATTGCCAGGACACATTCGTTTTGCATCCGCCGTGATAGTCCGGGCGGCCGTTTTCAGTTGACGCCCCCTGGATGTCCAGCGGTGTGCCGGTGCCCTCCTGAACAATGTTGTTCCACTGCCATCCGCCGATGATCTCGTTGAGCGCCTCGGGCGCGTTTTGTCCCAACAACCTGCCACGACCGAAGGGCAGATCGTATAAAGCGGCGGCCGCAAAGATCTGGCGCTGATCGTTGTTCGAGCTGCCGCGTTGGTAGCTCAGCAACGGCGTTCCGTTGGGGCCTACCAGGATACCTGTCGGGGCAGTCGACAGCACGTCATCGGCATCGTCGAGTGCGTGCGACCAGGTGTACGACCCGATCACCTGAAGCCCCGATTGCACTCTGCGGGTCAGCTTGGCCTGCAAACCGTTGTAGCTTCCGCTTCCGATCATTTCATACGCGTTGATCTCGCCCACGCCGAGCGGGTTGATGGACCCTCCGACCGGGAACCAGCTCGTGGTTGTGCCAAGCGCGTCTTCGTTGGCATTGAACTGCGACGCGAGGTTCCCCATCTCTGTTCCAACGTAGCCCAGGTCGAAGGATGTATGGCTGTCCAGAGCCTGTTCGATCTGAACGTTCCACTGGTTGATATGGGAATTGGGGGTGTTCTTCGGATAATAGACAACGTCATCATTCGAGTTGATGGCATTGGGGTTGACGCCGACCTTCGCGGGTAGAGAAGCAGTTGCGGCGAGGGGATCGGTGCTGCCGAGCGGGGCCTGGCCGCTGAGCGTGAAGCGGTAGCCGGAGCCGCATGTCGTTGCCGTTGGGCACGCGTAGTAAGTCTCTGTGCCGTTCCAATCGGGGTTCTGCGAGAGTTCCTCGGCAACGCCGCCGCGATTGAGGAAGTAAAACAGGCCGTAGCCGCCGCGGAGCACCGTTTTGCCATTCCCGAACAGATCGTAGGCAATTCCGACGCGCGGGCCCCAGTCGTCGTGCGGTGTGTTGACCAAAGCGGCGGGCCATCCGGCGGTTCCGGCCTCAACCAGTTCGCCTGTCGCCGGATTGAAATTGGACATGTGGTTGTGAGCCTCCGACGCCGGGGTCAGGGTGTCATAGCGCAGGCCGAGATTGAGAGTGATTCTCCGACCGACGCGCCAGCTATCCTGGGCAAAGTAGCCGTTCTCCCAGCTGCGTGTCTCATAGTACCCGGAGAAGGCGCCAACCTCGTACGCGCCCATGAACCCACCCAGCAACTCGGATTGTTCATAGCCGGTGAAGGTTCCGTGGCCCGAGGTTGGGGCAGGATAGGCGCCATAGTCGCCGTCGTCGATCCAGAAGTACCCCTTGGCGTCGTTGCCCTGGTCCCAGTTCACATCGCGATGGATGATGCTGGCTCCGAACTTGAAGGTGTGCTTTCCCTTGTTCCAGCTCAGCGCATCGGAAAATTGATTGGTCGGTTCGACAATCAGGTATGGGCCGCCGTCGCCAAGGTAACTCAGGTTGCCGTACCATCCACCGATGATCGGCAGCCCGCCCAGCAAAGGAGAGGTGTTGGCATTGGCGATGCCCAGACTCGTGGCCACCGCAGTGCCTGCGTCGGGCTGCTGATATCCGGAAAGATCGCGAATCCAGCCGTAGTGGAATTCGTTGATAATGTTGGCGCTGAAAATATGCGTGTAGCCGGTGGCAACCTGCCGCGGATGGGACGGGTTGGTTCCGTTGCCGGAGGGTACGTCGTGACTGGAGTCCTTCAGATAAGTTGTGCCATTCAGGAAGTCCTGGCCGATGCTGTAGCGAGCGAAGACCGTGTCCTTCGAACTCAGGTTCCAGTCCAAGCGCGCATCTTCATCGTTCATGTCGATGATTTCCTCCTGCGCCTGTTCGAAGTTATCGTTGTTCGCCGCCATGTTCGCGCTCGAGATATTCGGCAAGGGGAATATGCCCAGGTAGTTTATGCCGGCCGTAATCTGGTCGGTAGTTGGAATGATGTTGAGTGCGGTGTTTCCGGCTTGCGAGGTGCTGACTCCGCCGGTCCAGCCAAAGGGCAAGCAGGTTTGCGGGTTATAAACGTAGCCGTTACCCGCGACAAACTGCGGCAGCAGAGTGGGCGTGGAGCCGGTTGTGTACAGGTTCGGGCAGATGGCCTGAATCGGCACGCTGGTGGCTGTTGCCGCCCCGGTCGAGCTGAGCAATTCAGTGAAATTGCCGGTGCGCATTAAAGCTGTGGGAACGATCGTGTAGGTAGTTCCGTTGGGGATGGACTCGCGCCAGCCCTGGTAATCGCCAAAGGCGAAAATTTTGTTTTTCCAGATCGGTCCGCCCGCAGCGGCGCCGAACTGGTTGCGGCTCAGCTCCGGAAGCACTTGCGGGGTCGAGGTGTCGACGAAGTCGTCCGCGGCGCCTTCCTTGGAACGGTTGAACCAATACAGAGCGCCGTGAACCTGGTTGGTTCCGGATTTGGTTTCGACCTGAACCACACCGCCGCCGGCGCGGCCAAACTCCGCCGAAGGCGTGCTGGTGGTGGTCTTGAACTCAGCGATATCCTCGATGGCCGGGAAAATCACCAGAGTGTTTACCAGCGACTCGTTGTTGTCAATGCCATCCATCATGAAGTTGTCGGACTGAGGGGGCAAACCGTCGACGGCCAGAGCCGCTGCACCGGAATCGGCGTTCCGCCAGGTTTCCGCGTTGTTACTGGGCGCGCTCGCATTATCGGAGTATTGGCCACGGCTGACGCCGGGAGTGAGCAAGGCCAGGGTGGTGAAGTTACGGCCGTTGAGCGGGAGATCGACAACCTGCTGTCCCTCGATCACTTCGCCGGCCGAGGAACTCGCCGTGTCAATCAGCGGGCCTGCGCTGGTGACTTGCACTGTCTCGCTCGCAGAACCCACGCTCAATTTGAAGTCGAGCTCTTTCACCTCGGAAATTTGCAGGGAAAACGTGGTGGCTTCACTCTGGAAGGCCTGCCTGGTTGCCTCCGCCTTGTAGTTGCCAACGGGCAGGGCATTCACAGAGAAACTCCCATCGGACTCGCTCTGGACGGTAACGGCGCGATTGGTCGCGAGATTGGTCACGGTGATGGTGGCGCCGGGTACGACGGCGCCCGATGTATCCGTCACCGTACCGAAAATGCTGCCCGTGTCCGTCTGCGCGACGAGAGCGGGCATTCCGAGGGCAATGACCAGGACCGCGAGCGTCATCAAGATCCGACGGGTGCGGCGCTCAAGGCCGGCCATGATATTGGCTGTGTTCGACATCACAATGTCCTCCAAAAAACTTCGTTGTCAGGTGTTATGCGTTGCCAAGCGTCAATGGGTTGCGCCGGGAATGCAACGAGGCTGATACTCCCCCGGCGGCCATCGACGAGGAAACACCTCGCCGAATGTGTTGGTCAACCCACAGACCGCCAATTCGCCGTCAATTGGTGATCAATAGCTAACTGTCTCGTGTTATGGACGTTAATGGAAAATCTCTCCAGCAGAGGGGGCAAAATCGAAGCGTTTCAATGGAGAAATTGTGATTTTCCTTGCTCCGGCTTACACTTTTATGCGGAGTTTCTTCGGGCCGTGACAAACATGGATCTCCAGCAGGACGCAGCGAGCAAAGTAGAATTTGGAATCTTCGAGGCAGACTTGAAGGCCGGGGAATTGCGCCGATCGGGAGTGCGCGTTCGGCTGCAAAGCCTGCCCTTCAAGCTATTGACGGCGCTGGTGGAACATCCCGGCGAAGTGGTTTCGCGGGAGATCCTGCAGCGCGAGCTGTGGGGCACTGACACCACGGTTGATTTTGACCACAGTCTCGGCATCGCCGTCAACAAGCTCCGCGAAGCGTTGGGCGACTCCGCAGAGAATCCGCGGTTTGTTGAGACACTCGCCAAGCGCGGCTATCGCTTCATTGCTCCGGTCAAGGTTGTCGACCCCTCTGCCGCCCCGGCTGCGGCCGCAGCCCCCGTGCGCACCGCTGCCAAAGGCACTCTCGTAGCGTGGTGGCTCGCCGGGGTAATGGCAGTTTGCTGCCTGGTCCTTGCCGTGTACGTTTTGGTGCGCGGCCCTGTGCACCAGCCTTACCGCGTGTCCCAGGTAACATTCTCGGGCCACGTGCTCACCAACGATCTCGATGTGGAGAGTTTCTCAAGTTCCGCCAGCGACGGCACGCGCATCTACTTTTCGCATATGGACAACGGGACGCCGGTGCTGGCTGTGGCGCTGGTCGCCAATGGAGAAATCAGCCACATTCATCTCCCATCGGCCATTGGGGCACCGCTGATCGGCTCGCTTTCACCCGACGGCTCAAAGCTGGTGGTGCGCAGCCACCTGCAAGCCGAACCGGAGCAACCTCTATGGATCGTGCCCACGCTCGGCGGCGATGCGCAGCGGGTACCGAATGTTCTGGCGCACGATGCAACCTGGATGCCTGACGGCCAGCGCCTGCTGGTGGCGAGCGGCAACGATCTGCTGGTGGTCGGATCCGATGGCGGCGATCTGCACAAGTTTGTGACTACGCCCGGACTTGCTTTCTGGCTGCGCTGGTCGCCTGATGGTCAGCGCCTGCGCTTCACTTTGCGCGATCCCAAGCGCCAGACGGCGGAACTGTGGGAGGTTCGGGCCGACGGTTCGCATCTTCACCCACTTCTACCGGGATGGAGCCAGTCAGCCTCAGAATGCTGCGGGAGTTGGACCGCTGATGGCGACGAGTTCGTGTTTCAGTCGTCGCACAGCGGCCACAGCGATATATGGGCGCTTCGGGAGCGGCCCTGGTACCTGGCCAGCAGAGAGCCGCACCAGATTACGGACGGCCCGCTCGACTATGCAGCCCCCAGCACCGCGCCAGGCAGCGACCGCATTTATTTCATCGGGGCAAGCGCCCAGTACGAGTTGCTCCGCGGCACGCCCAACTCCAGCGCCTTCACCCCTCTGGACCCGAACCTGAGCGCCGCGGACCTGGCGCAGTACTCGCCCGATGGCAAGTGGATCGCGTGGCTCAACGGCGCCGACGACTCCCTGTGGCGCAGCCGGGTTGACGGCTCCGAGCGCATCGAGCTGACCACTTCGTTGCTTCACGTATTTGCCATGAGGTGGTCGCAGGATGATCGCCGCCTGGCCGTGATGGGCGAGGAGGCGGGCAAGCCGTGGAAGATTTATCTGATCGATGCCGATGGCGGAAAGCTGGTCCCCATTCTGAATGAAGACCGCAATGAAGCCGATCCGGCCTGGACGCCGGATAGCCGGTCGATCATCTTCGGCCGCCTGCCGAACCGTATGGATAACGGCCAACCCAAGGCGATCTACCAGCTGGACCTGGAGACAAGAAAGCTGACGGAGATTCCAGGCTCGACAGGACTTTTCAGCCCGCGTCTTTCTCCCGACGGCCGTTACATGGTCGCCATGCCCCTGGATCAGCGCGCCCTGCTGCTGTTTGACCGCACGACAGGACGCTGGACGACCCTGACTTCGCACGGCGTGGGAGATCCCACATGGTCCCACGACGGACGATCAGTATACTTTCAAGACTTTCTTGAAACCGACAAGCCGATCTACCGGATTGCCGTGCCCAGCGGCAAGCCTGAAACGGTGGCAACGATCGAGAATCTGCGCCCCATTTCCGCCACAGACTACAGGCTTATCGGACTGGCGCCGGGCGATCTGCCGGTGGTGACGGCTCGCACCCCGGTGGTGAACTTATACGAAGTGGAGTTGAACAAGAAATAAATGCCTTGGTGGTTGACCGGGAAACAGTTCCCTTCCCCTATTTTTGCTTGACGCCATCGAAATAGTGGTTTTCGCCTTCGTCCTCGTATTCCTCAACAATCGATAGACCAACCGCTGCGAGCAGTTCCTTGTATTGCGTGGCTCCCAGGGAAGTTGATTCCAACCCCGTCATGGCGTCGTTCCAAACGGCGGGTTTGGCGGGTGAAGTGATGAGCAGGCGGCCACCCGGCGCCAGTACCTGGGCAAATCTCTGGATGAGGCGATGCTGCTCTTCAGCCTTGAGAAGAAAGATCAGCCCCCACGCCAGGAGAGCATCGAAGGTTCGATCAAAGAATCTCGAATCCAGCACGGATTCGCAAGCAATGGGCGTGCCGGGCAGGTTGCGTTGGAATGCGGCAACAAACGATGGCGATGCATCGAGCCCGAAGACCTGAAGTCCTTCCTCGACCAGTACCGCCGTGATGGGAATGCCGGGCCCGCAGCCCAGATCGATCACGCTGCAGCCGCGCGGAAGTGTTTTTGCCCACTTCCGCACCTCCTTCACACCGATGCCGACCGTCCTAGCGCGACTGCCACGGCCCGCCAGGAATTCATTCGCGACCGCTTCGTATCCATTGGATCGATCCACCTGCTGATGGTAGCAAGGCGCCAACCCGGCCGCGTCAACGATGGATGAGATCGGCCAACGCGTGCGGGACCTGGCCGGCGGTGTCAGGACCGACGGATTTGACTTCGCCATGCATGAAATGGAGGGGCATGGCAGGAGCCATGCGACCGAGGTTGTATCGATATATAGGGCGGCGCCGGAACCAGGAGGCGGGAACTGTGCTCAATAGATGTTGGGCTGCTCTTTGAACCTGAAGATAGCGCGCGGCATCCCGCTCTTGAGCAGCTGAGAAAGTGCGAACCTTGGCCTCGGAGACGATCGGCCCTTCAGGTTCTGGAGGCGGCGAGCTAATCCGGGCGCAGTTGCCGCGCGGCTGGACCCAGGCAAATGCCGTTCGACATGGACGGTTACTTCAGAGGGCCGGTAGTGCATGGCTCTCCGGCAGCAAGAACATTCCACGGAAAACGACTGAAAGGGGAACTGGGTGAGGCTTGTGTGTGCAATCTGGCCGCAGGCCCTGCACTTGACGGTAAGAATCGTATGCGGGGCGGAGCCAAGAATGTTTTCGGAGAAAGTGTTCCAGATTTCAAAAAGCTCGTTATGAAAGCTAGTTTGCATGACCCTCACGTCTACCGATTCCGCATGTGAGAGGAGACCAACGAACGTGGGCCCATCTCGTCTGCATGGGAAAAATGGTCTCAGCTGAAAGAATCAGGCGAGACGGCAGGTTGGGCGAGGAATCGAAGCCCTGCGCACGCAACCTTATCTTTCTCTATAGGTGAATCTTTCCCTGTGGTATGTGACGTACCTCACTTCGCTTTTCGGTGGAGTGGATCTTAGACGATGACAAGAAATGTTCCACTCTTTCTGAGTGCACTCCAATCTATCGGGGCCGATCCAACACAAGTTGCGGCGATGCATTTGCACGGAAGGACCGGCAGATAGCAGTTTGCCATTGCGAGACGTGCGAATGCCACTGTTGAATGATCGCCTGCTGCAGCCAGCGAAGATTGAGGCTTGCGCCGGACCGGAGACGACTCTGGATCCGCAAGACTGGGTGGAGTTCGGGGTGCAGGCGCACCGCATGCTCGACGACCTGCTCGATTACACGAGGGAGATTCGCAGGCGTCCAGTCTGGCAGCCGATTCCGGGCGAGGTGAGGGCGCGGCGGCGCAGCTCGCTTCCGAAATCGCCGTCCCCGCTCTCGCAGGTTCACGAGGAATTCATGCACTACGTGCTGCCCTATGCGGTGGGCAATGTGCATCCCGGATTTATGGGCTGGGTTCATGGCGGCGGAACCGCGGTGGGCATGCTGGCCGAGATGCTTGCGGCCGGATTGAATGCGAACCTGGGCGGGCGCGATCAGATTCCCATCGAAGTCGAGCGCGAGGTGGTTCGATGGGCTTGTGAGGTGGTTGGGTTTCCGCAGGGAGCATCGGGCTTGTTCGTGACCGGCGCCTCCATGGCGAACCTGATTGCGGTTGTTGTGGCGCGCGAGGCGGCGCTGGGCAACCCGAGCAACGAGCGCGGGGCAGCTGCAGGGATGAAAAAGCTGACTGCCTATGCTTCGACCGCGGTTCATGGCTGCATTCCTAAAGCGATCAGGATCGCAGGCCTTGGTTCCGATTGCTTGCGGCTGGTTCCTGTGGATCACCGGCGCCGGATCGATGGGAACGCGCTAGAGGAAGCGATCTGCAAGGACAAGGAAGCGGGGTTGACGCCATTTCTTGTGGTGGGAACTGCGGGGACTGTGGATACCGGCGCCGTGGACGACCTGGCCGGCGTGGCGGATCTCTGCCAAAGGGAAGGGATCTGGTTCCACGTGGACGGAGCCATCGGCGCGCTGGCGAGATTGGCGCCTGAGGTAGCGCCCAAGCTGGAGGGGATGGAGCGCGCCGACTCGCTGGCCATGGATTTTCACAAATGGGGACAGGTTCCCTACGACGCCGGCTTGATCGTGGTGCGTGACGGCGCCGCACACCGGCGCGCTTTTTCTCTTTCCGCCGACTACCTGACGCGCGGACAACGTGGACTCGCCGGCGGCTCACCCTGGCCCTGCGATTTCGGACCGGACCTGTCGCGGGGATTTCGCGCCCTCAAGGTGTGGTTCACGCTGAAAGTCTACGGAAGCGATGCGCTGGGAGCGGCGATCGGGCATACCTGCCAACTGGCCCGGTACCTTGAAAGCCGGATTGGGGAAATGCCGCGCCTGGAGCTATTGGCGCCAGTCGAATTGAACATTGTCTGCTTCCGTTATCGTTCAGAGGAGCCGGACCAGGTGAACGAACGAATTGTGGTTGCGCTCCAGGAATCAGGCATCGTAGCTCCATCGACAACCAGGATCGACGGACAGGTTGCCATTCGGGCGGCCATCGTCAACCATCGCACCAGCCGCACCGAAATCGACGCCTTGATCGACGGCGTTCTGGCGTTTGGAAATGCTATCGAGTCCAGCATCGCCGGCAACAAGGTAATGGCAAAGAGGCAGAAAGCGCCTTCTTATCGGGAACTCTCAAAAGCGCTCGGAGTCGTGGAAAGCCGGCTATCGCAGCAGCCCGATTCGGTTGAGCTGCTTTTTTTGCGCGGCAACCTGCTGGAGTTGACCGACCGCAAAACGGAGGCCCTTCGAAGTTACCGGAAGCTGCTGAAGTTCGATCCGGCTCATCGCGGGGCGCTGAACAACGTGGGCATCCTTTTGAGCGCTGCCGGGCAGAATGCCGAAGCTCACGATGCATTTGCGCGGGCCGTGGCCGGCAGCCCCGGTCATCCGATGTATGAGGTCAGTTACGCCAACAGCCTGCGCAAGAGAGGCGAACTTGCTGAAGCATGTGACCACTTTGAGATCGCGCTCAGGACCGATCCCGATTATTGGCAGGCGCATCTCGGGCTGTCGTCGGTTCTGACAGACCTTGACCGGACTGAGGAAGCGTACGCGCACCGCCGAGCCGCGTTTCGGGGGCGATGCATCGTGCCTCTGACCTATCGCGGAAAACAGCCACCGATCACGGTGCTGGAGTTGGCGGCGATCGGTCACGGCAATACCCGATTCACGAATTTCCTCAGCGACAGCATCTTCAAGCGATATCTTGTAGCCGCTGAGTTCTACGAGCCAGGCATGCCGCTGCCGCCGCATCAGATGGTCGTCAATTCGATTGGCGATGCCGACGTTGCGGGCGCCGCCCTTCTAGGGGCAAAGGCGGTCGTACAGGATACATCGGCGCCGGTGATGAACCATCCCGACGCCGTGCTGGCCACGGGGCGCTCAGAAATTGCGCGCCGGCTTGCTTCGCTGCCGGGCGTTATCACTCCCCATACAGTCAACCTGCCCAGGCCATTGCTCCAGGCCCGCGACGCAATGGATACGCTGGTGAGTCGCGGTTTCGAATTTCCATTGCTGCTGCGCACACCCGGCTGTCACCAGGGAGAGAATTTTCTGCGCGTCGAATGTGTAGATGACCTGCCCAAAGCAGTCGGCTCTCTTCCTGGAAGCGAGTTGACCGTGATTCAGTATCTCGATGCGCGCGACCGCGACGGAAAATCGCGCAAGTACCGGGTTATGATGATCGACGGGCGATTATACCCCCTTCATTGTGCAATTTCGCATCACTGGAAGATCCACTACTTCAGCGCGGAGATGGCGGAGTCAGCCGAGCATCGCGCTGAAGATCGGGAGTTCCTGGAGAATATGGACGGTGTGCTGGGCGCGCGCGCTGTCGATGCGCTCAAGGCAATTCAAAGAGAGCTTGACCTGGATTATGGCGGAGTCGACTTTGTCCTGACTGAATCCGGCGACGTGCTGGTGTTCGAGGCCAACGCCACCATGGCCGTGATTCCTCCGGCAGCAGATGCGCGTTGGGATTATCGCCGCCCGGCATTGGCCCGAGCGTGTGAAGCCGTGCATGCCATGCTCGACCGCAAGGCCCACCACGTCTGCGACGAAATGGCAGTGACGGCGTGACCCGTGAATGTTTGTCTGAAGCGGAGAACTACCAGTGAAAACTCCCGTTGGCCGGGGATGGCGACGGCACTGAGGCTCACGACGAGAACCTAGAACTGGTTGCATAAATACTGTAGCGGGCTGGAAAACCATCCCTCAGGGGCTAAAGCCCCAACGTCTATAAGGCTTCTTACGGCACGACTGAAGTCGTGCCTTTCCAAAACCGCATTTATGCAGCCAGCTCTAGTTATTCACCCGCGGCTTGGCGTTTTCAAGAGACACGACCACACCGGCCATTTTGTCGGGGAGCGCATGCTCGCGATCCAGCTCGGTTCCGATGGCGATTGCCTTGGTGAGAGAGTCCTTGGCCTCGGTTGCGTTATCAGACCGCTGGCTCAGATTAAAGAGACACAGGAGTAGATCGAAGCTGACCTCAGGGGTGCCATGATGCGCATCGGTAATGCCCTCCAGCTGCTGCACCGCTGCTCGAATCGCATCGAGCCCCTCTTTTTCGCGGCGGACCCAAAAAAGGGCAATGCCCAACTGGTTGGAGGCCATCGCCGCGTTGAGTTGCGCATCCACGTCGCCGGGCGTGGACTGAAGCAGTTGCCGGCGAATCGCCAGGCTCTTTTGATAGGACGCGATCGCCGCCATGATTGCTTGTGAACTGCTTTGCGCGTTGCCGGCCTGATCAAACGTAACCGCCTGATTGAATTGTTGATCGCCGAGTTGGCTGAACGACTGAGCCAACCTGCTCTGGCAGTCAGCGCCGGCAGGTTTGTCCTGGGCGAGCTTCTGGCAGGTGTCGAGTTCCTGCTCGAACTCCTTGAAGGCGCTTGCATAGTTGCCTTGGGCCGCCCAAGCCACACCCAGATTGTCGAATCCCCTGGCAATGTCAACTTCATTCGCCGGGTTGCCGGGATGCTCGTTGGCTTGTTCTTCGAGGGTTGCGAGTTCGCTTTGGCGGATGGAGAGTTCCTGTGCGGGACAGATGATTCGAAACGCGTCGTAGCCGATATTGATATTGCGCATGCGCGTACGGCTCTGGATCTTGAAGACCAGGTGCTTGGGATAAATGGGGCCCAGGATCTTGGATTGGAAGTCCACCACGAATTCATTCGAATGCCCAGCGACCGGTTGGTAGGTCCAGGTGCAGACGTCATTCTTCAGGTCGAGCTCATGGCCGTTCTGGTAGAGATGCCGGTTGACACAGGTGCCGTCGCTGCGCCACTCCACGTCAGTGGATGTTTTTAGATCACCGTCGACGTGCCAGACACCCAGCATGTAATCGCGCGATGCGGTGGCCGAATCGCCGGCCAGGCGATTGGTTGAGTCGACGCACGCGCGCAGTTGCTCGCCTGTGCCATGCGAGTCCAATTGCTCGTCGGCGGCCGCGGCCCAGATGACAGCCTGCCAGCGCTGCTTCTCGCGCGCGTCAGCCTCGTCGGTGGCCTTGTCTTTGGCCTGGACCGCTTCGTCCGTGGCCGCATTGGCGCGTTGTTCGGCATCGAGAGCCTTGGCGGTTTCGCTCACGGCAACATTTTTCTGGTCCAGGGCGACTTTTTTCTGTTGGTCGGCGACGCTGGCTTGCTGGTCGGCCCGTTTCTCGGCGGAAACGGCTTCTCGTTTTCCCCGCAGCGCGATCAGCGCGAGCCACGAAACCCCGATCAGCACTGCCACCAGCACCGCGGCTGATACGGCGATGATTTGCTGGCGCCGCCGTTGCTTGGCCAGCAGCAGCCGCGCGGACTCAAGGGCGGCTGCCTCGCGCCGCGCATCGCGGCTGGCTTTGGCCACGATGGCGAGAACGTCGTGGATGAGCTCGAGCCGAACCAATCCGCCGCGCTCTTCACGGCGCAGGATGCGTCGATCGACCAAAGTTTGAATTGCCGCCGGGCTGACACCGGGCTCGGCCAGGGCGTTGTCGAGAGCGCAACTGTCACGGTAGCCTGCGGCGGTAAGGAGCCGGTCCTCGACGAAGTAGCGCACCCTGACGTCGAGTCCGGCAAAACCCTGATCATAGAATTGCGCGATGATCTGCTGGGTGTTCTCACCCTGGATGAGGTCGGCGCTGATCTCTGTTTGCCCGCGAGCAATACGCTGCTCATTGAGCTCGCGACAGACCAGCGACAGAAGCGCGGGTTCGACGGAGATCTCCTCGAGTTGTGTGGGGTCGGCCCACGCTGCGCCACCGACAAACCTGACGATGCGTGCCGCGACAGT
>JASHQH010000104.1 GCA_030037635.1 Acidobacteriaceae bacterium | reverse complement strand
GGATTGGAAAAATGAAATAAGACGATGTTGACCGCCGCGAAACACCGTAAGCCGGTCAGTGCGTTTAACGGTGCTGGCTTGCGGGTATCCACGAACAGTTAGACGCTCCGTAGAGGCAGGGAACAGGGAGTAGCCAGTAGTGAATCGAAAACAATCATTTGCCGATTCTGGAGTTTGCCAAAGGATACCGAGGGCGTTAAAGGCGCGAAATCTCAAGCATTTCCACGGCTCTGATTTCTACTCCCTACTGGCTATTGGCTATTCCCTGCTTCTACGCCGTTACCAGCGAACCCACCTTTTCGCCCATCACCACGCGCCGGATGTTTCCCGGCTGGTTCATATTGAAGATGATCATGGGCAGGTTGTTGTCTTTGCACAGGCTCACCGCGGTCAGGTCCATCACCTTCAGGCCTTGCTGCAGAATGTCCATGTAGGTAATCACGTCGTACTTCACCGCGTCCTTTACCAGCACCGGGTCGGCGCTGTAAACGCCTTCCACCTTGGTGGCCTTCAGCAGCACGTCGGCTTTGATCTCCATGGCGCGCAGGCTGGCCGCAGTGTCAGTGGAGAAAAACGGATTCCCGATCCCGGCGGCAAAGATCACCACCCGGCGTTTCTCAAGATGCCGCACGGCGCGGCGCCGGATATATGGCTCCGCGATCTGATTCATGAACACCGCCGTCATCACCCGGCATTGAATGCCCCGCTGTTCCAGCGCGTCTTGCAGGGCAATGGCGTTGATGACCGTGGACAGCATGCCCATGTTGTCGGCGCTTACGCGGTCCATCTCCTTGGCTTGCTCTTCCACACCGCGGAAGAAGTTGCCGCCGCCCACCACAATGCCCACTTCCACGCCCAGCTCGTGCACCTCGGCAATCTCGCCGGTAATTTCGGCCACCTTGTCGGCGTCGAGGCCAAAGCCGCGCTCGCCGGCCAGAGCTTCGCCTGAAAGCTTGAGAACGATCCGTTTGTACATTCCGTTTCTGAGTATCGCATATCAGCGCCCGATTGCGTCCGCAGGCAGAGGCTGATGAATCGACACTTCCCAACAGGTCCTTGAAGGACACGGGGTTGAGCGGTGTCAGCGTGCCGGGCCGGCACTCTCGCGGTTCCCGATTCCGCGCTCGCTTGGCCCGCCCATTTCAAATCAGGAATCGCCCCGCGCTTTTTCATCCCGCCACAACCTGCACCGTTGAACTCCCCGGTAGACTGGCCTCATTCCATCGGGCTCCTTTTCGCCTTGGATCATCAGGTATGTATGGTCGTCAAAACACATTGCAGTGGACGCGTCTTCACGGGCGTCATTGTCAGCGCTTTGAATGTACGCCGCTATTTTTCCAGGGATTCTGCAGTGATCGAGTTGCAGCTTGATCACCTCGTGATCCAGTGCGGGCTTAGGCCCGATTTCTGGCAGGGCCATACCGAAATTCGCGATCCCCGCCTGGCCGCGTGGCTCGAATCGAAAAACTTTAACGGCCGGCGCGGCGACGCGCCAGTCCCGCTGGCCCTGATCCCCTCCGGAAAAAACGCATTCCGGCTGCAGCCCATTGCCGCTCACCGCAATGCTCGGCCCAAACCCACCCTCGATCCCATCCGCGCCGCGTGAAACAGGGAGTAAGGCAGCGAGGGAGCAAGGCGCGGGAAAACAGCCGGAAGCCGGACCGCTGCCTCCCGGTTCCCGGCTCTCTCTCCTCTGCCCCTCGATCTCCCAGTCCTTGGCCCCTTCGTCCCTTGCGTTGATACACTCGGATTGCAATGACCAGCCAATTGCAAGGGGAGATTGAGCGGCACTTTGCTGCCGGGCCCGCTGCCATCAGCGATCCCGAGGCCATCACCGCCTTCCTCGAGCTGCGTGCGGCCCTTGAAGCCGGCCAGGTGCGCGCCGCCGAGCCTGATCCCGCTTCCCCCTCCGGCTGGCGCGTCAACCCTTGGGTCAAACAAGGCATCCTGCTCGGCTTTCGCCTGGGCATGCTGGAAGCATCCGCTTCCGGTGCACTTTCTTTCGTCGACAAGCACACCTACCCGGCGCGCCTCTTCTCTGCCGAGGACGGCATTCGCATTGTCCCCGGCGGCTCGTCGGTCCGCTCCGGAGCCTACCTGGCCCGCGGCGTGGTTTGCATGCCGCCCATGTACATCAACGCGGGCGCCTACGTCGACGAGGGCGCCATGGTCGACTCCCACGCCCTGGTCGGCTCCTGCGCGCAGATCGGCAAGCGCGTCCACTTGAGCGCAGCCGCGCAGATCGGCGGCGTGCTGGAGCCAGTCAATGCCAGCCCCGTAGTCATCGAGGACGACGTACTGGTGGGCGGCAACTGCGGCGTGTACGAGGGAACCATCGTCCGCCGCGGCGCCGTCCTCGCCGCAGGAACCGTCCTCACCCGCGGAACCCCCCTTTTCGACCTGGTCACCGGCGTCATTCGGCGCGCTCAAGGCGAACTGCCGCTCATCGTCCCTGAAAATGCCGTCGTGGTGCCCGGTGCGCGCGCCGTCACCAAAGGCAAGGGCCGTGAATGGGGCCTGAGCCTCTACGCCCCTGTCATCGTCAAGTACCGCGACGAGAAAACCGACCTCAGCACCGCCCTGGAAGATTTGCTAAGGTAACAGCCATGAGCCCTCGCGCCCTCCGCGTCGTCCCCATCCTCCGCATCTTCTCCGTTGATAAGGCGCGCGAATTCTACCTCGATTACCTCGGCTGCCGTCTCGATTGGGAGCATCGTTTTGACCAAAATGCTCCGCTTTACATGCAGGTCTCGCGCGACGGCCTTGTCCTGCATCTCTCCGAGCACTACGGCGACGGCTCTCCGGGCGCGAATTTCCAGGTGGAGTTCGAGGGCGTTCGCGATCTGCACGCGGAATTGAGCGCCAAAAACTATCCCTATTGGCATCCCGGCATCGCCGAAAGCTTTTGGGGCACGCCGCGGTTGAATCTACTCGACCCGTTCGGCAACAAGCTCCAACTTTGCGAGCCGAAAAACGGCCATACCGCTGCCCAGGCCCCCCTGCATTGAGGAGCCGGCGACAGTCAACGAAGCGCGGCCAGCCGCGTCTAAACGGTTGAAACAAACAGAAAGCCATGAGAATCAGGACATCCATTTCGCTCGTTGCTTCTTTGCTGGCTTTGCCCCTCCTGCTTGGCTCGCAGGCGGCTCAGCAACCGTCGACCCAGCAGCCCATGACCACCATCAAGGTGCGGGCGCAGGAAGTCCTGCTGCCGGTTACGGTGCTCGACAAGCACAACCAGCTCGTCACCGATCTCACCGCCAAGGATTTCACGCTCACCGATGACGGGCGCCCGCAGGTGATCAAGAGCTTCTCCACGCAGAGCAATCTTCCCTTCAAGCTCGGGTTGCTGGTCGACACCAGCCGCAGCGTTTACTCGGCCATGGACAGCGAGCGCAAGGCCGCGGAAAAGTTCGTTGACCTGATGCTGCCCGCCGATCCCAAGTCTGCGGCCGGCGCGTCTTCGTCACCGGCCCCGCAGGTCAGCGTCAAGGGCGACGAGGCTTTCCTCATTCACTTTGACCGCGAGGTGGAGCTGCTTGAAGACTTTACCAACTCCCGCGACAAGCTCGACCACGAAATCGATCAGATGACCCCCACCTCGCAGGAGCGCAACAACGAGGGCCCTGAATCGAGCGGCAGCGGCAACGGTGGCAGCAATGGCAACAACGGCGGCTATGGGCGGCAACAGGGCGGCGCCATGCATGGTGGCGGCACTACGCTCTATGACGCGATTTATCTGGCCTCTGACGAGCTCATGAAGCCCAAAGGCGGCCGTAAGGCGCTGGTGGTCTTTTCCGACGGCGTTGATCACGGCAGCAAAGAGACGCTCAACGATGCCATCGACGCTGCCGACCGAGCCAACGTCCAGGTCTTCACCATTTACTTCAAGGGCGAAGAAGAGCAGCAGAACAACGGTTATCCCGGCGGGCGTCACGGCGGCATGGGCGGTGGGTACCCCGGCGGGGGTTATCCGGGCGGCTACCCCGGCGGCTACCCCGGTGGCGGCTATCCTGGCGGTGGTGGTGGCCGTGGCGGCAACCGCGAGCCCGGCCCCGACGGCAAGAAAATCATGCAGCAGATCGCCTCGCGCACCGGCGGCCAGTATTTTGAAGCCAAGAAAAAAGACAACCTTGACGAGATCTACAACCAGATCGCGACCGTGCTGCGCCAGCAGTACCTGCTTACCTTCACGCCCGACAAACTCGACAACGAGGGCGATTTCCACAAGATCGTCTTGAAGACCGATAAGAACGATCTGAACGTGATCACACGCGAAGGCTACTACGGCCCCTCGTCCGACAATGCAAGCCGTTAGCGTTCGCTGGAGCTGCGGCCGGTCGACCATTGGCCGCTGACATCGGGCAGCGAGGGACCTTTATCTGTTCCCTGTTCCCTGTTCTGAATGGGAAGGCCCACGGCAAGCCGTGGGCCTTCGGTCAAGAGCAAACCATCCAGCTCGCTCTTAGTGTTCGTGTTCGTGCCCACCACCCTGGCTCTTGGGTTGCGACTGGTGCGATTGCGGCTGGTGCGACTGCCCACCACCCCCCGGGTTGTGCTGCGCCGGCGCATTATACGTATGCGCCTGCGGCTGACTGTTCGTGTGCGGCATCGACTGCGTATGAGATTGATTGTTGGTTGGCGTGTGCGTGCCGTTGTGCATCTCCGGAGTCGTCGCCTGGGTATGCGTTCCGTTGTGCATTGCCTCAGGCCGCGCCGTCGCCAGGTTCGAAGGATGTCCGCCGTTATGGCTGGCGTAATTGTTGGTGTTGTTCCGGGCCGTGGTTTCATGCTGCGTTTGCGCCGAAGTTGCCGCAAAGTGGTGCTGTTCCATGGCGGTGCGCTCGGCCGCGGTCGGTGGATGGTTGATTCCACCCGGTCCGCCGCTGTAGGCAACATGGCTGTTGGCCACCACTGTATGCGATGAGATCACCGTGCGATCCACGTATACATTGCGGACGACCACTGTGTTCACCCGCACCACAGCAGTGTTATAGGCAAACACGCCGCCGCGCCACACTCCGCCTACGAAGCCGATGCCAAAGAACCCGAATCCGTAATTCACGCCGCCGTAATATCCCACGGTCGGGCCCCAGTAGCCGGGATTCCACACATACAGCCCGCTGGACCAGCCCCAATATCCGGGCGTCCAGTAAAGGCCGGGTTCCGGCGCAGCTACCCACGTGCCGGGTACCCAGTAATAGCCATCAGGGCCGTAAGCCCAGTAGCCCGGTGTCCACATCCAGCCCGCTTCAGGGCAGGGTGGTTGCACGTAAACCGGCAACGCGGGTGGAGCAATTCCGACGCTGATGAGCACGGCCGCATTCGACGCAGCGGGAATCAGACAGATCAAAAGCGCCAGAAGCGTCAGGCGCAGAAAGCGAAACTGTCGCATAAGAGAACCTCCTTTGGGGGTGAAGGATACCGCCTGCAAATCTGTGGCGCATCCAGTCTATGCCAGTTGGAACCCTTCCTGCAGGCAGAAGTTGCACCCCAGTAACTGGTTTTCCACAACCGTAACTGGTTCTGTAACAGCGGCTAAGGAACATGTGCCGCCCTTTCGTACCGGCGGATTCTCCCTTTCGGCCGCCTCCAGCGCGATGCGCAGGCAGCTTAGCGGGGGCAGGGAGAGCGGCCTTGAGGCCCCCAAGTCGGAAAGCGGGATCAGCATGGAGCTTTAAGCCTTGGAAGAAAATCGCGCGGCCATTGCGTATCGAGTCGCAAAGGCCGCTTCGGCGCGCAGAAAAACGCCAGCCGGGAGAGTGATAGACTCACCCCATGCCGCGCGGTGTCTTCATCACGCTCGAAGGCCTCGACGGGTCCGGCAAGACCACGCAGATCAAGCGTCTGGCGGCATGGCTTACGCGGCGCGGCCAGGAGCCTGTTGTCCTGCGGCAGCCTGGCGGCACACCCACCAGCGACCGCATCCGCGAAATTCTCCTCGATTCCCGCTCCGCGCCCCTCCATCCCATGACCGAGGCAGCGCTGATGTTCGCCGCCCGCGCGCAGGCCATCGCTGAAATCATCCGGCCGGCTCTGGACGCGGGCAAAATTGTTGTCTGCGACCGCTTTACCGACTCCACTGAGGCTTACCAGGGCGGCGGACGCCAGCTTGGCTCGGCCGCTATTCTCGACCTGCACCGCCTCATCTGCGGCGGACTCCAACCCGACATCACCCTCCTCCTCCTGCCCGGCTTTGAAGCTTCGCTGGCCCGCGCCCGTCATCGCAACCTTCGCGTCGAGGCCGAAACCGGCCGGAACGAAAACCGCTTCGAAGTCGAGCAGGACGCCTTCTACCGCCGCGTCTGGGAAAAATACCGCGAGATCGCCGCGCGCGAGCCCGACCGCGTCGTCCTCATCGAAGGCGACCTGAGCATCGACGAGGTCCACGAGCAGATTGTGGAAGCCGTAGCTGAGCGCCTGCTGGCCAAGGTCTAGACCACTCGAGAAAATACGCAGGGAGCAGGGGCCTTTCAGGTCCCTCACATCGGCGCAAGATAATCGCGGGCTTTAACCCCGGAATGAAACGATCCCCTGCGTCTCACATTTGCGCTCATGATTCCGCCTCACTTTCATTTCCTCGAAGACCGGAAGTTCAAGAAGGCCCCGATGACCCTTGGAACCGTGCGACCAATTCGCCATTGTCCGGCGGTACGACCTGTGATATAGATCACTCAGATTCCCAACGCAGGTCTGCCAGTCTATGCATGGAGGTTTGGGGACTCCCTATGCTTCGGTTAGATTACTTATCCTGTTGCCTCACGGTTCTTTCCACCGTCCTGCTGGGACGCAAGCAATGGCCCGGCCTGGTTCTGGCCAGTGTCAATAGCCTGGTGGTTTGCGTCATCGGCGTGCGCACTGCCCAGTTCGGATTCATTCCGGCAAATCTGTTCTGCATCGGCGTTTACGGGTTCAGCCTTCGCTCCTGGCTCAAGGATCAGAGGCCATCAAGGGCGCCGCGGAACGCGCAGCCCGCGCCCCTCGCCAACGAGTAAGCGTTCACTCGGCCTCCGGGCTGGCGCTGCCAACTCTCCCTGCAAATAAAAACGGCTCCCTTTGGCGGGAGCCGCTGGTTTCTTGAACAGAATTCGCTTTACTGTCCCGAACTACTGCCTGGGTCGAGATTCGAGGCTTCCTGGTAGGTGACGCGCAGATACTTGTGCGGATTTACAGGCACATTGTGCACGCGCACTTCGTAGTGCAGATGCGGGCCGGTAGCGCGTCCCGACTGGCCCACGTATCCAATCACCTGTCCTCGCGTCACACGCTGCCCCGCCACCACCGCAAACGCCGAGAGATGCCCGTACAAAGTCTCCACGTCGTGGCCGTGATCCAGCCGCACCTCGCGCCCGTAGCCTGCGGCCATCTCGGCTCCGGTCACTGTCCCATCCGCAGCGGCGCGCACCGGCGTTCCGTAGGGCGCATCGATGTCGATGCCGCTATGGAACGCGCCTTCACCGTTGAACGGGTCCTGGCGCTCGCCAAAACTTGAAGCCACCGGGCCCTGTACCGGCCACAGTGACGGCGCGTCCGCCAGCTCCGTCCAGTCGCCGGCAAAATTCGCCGTCAGCCCGCCTTCCAAAGCCCGCGACACACGTCCTGAAAGCGCGTCGTCGCGCAACTCCGCGAACGTGTCGATGGAATTGGCCACCTGCTGCTGGCTCGGATCATCGGTCTGCATCAGTTGCGCCGATGCCGGAGCCGGCCCGGAATCGCCAACCGGCGCCGCCCGCTTGGCCGCGTTCAGCCGGTTCTGCCGTAATCCGTACAGCGCGCTCACTTCGCTGGCCAGCGCACCCAGCGACGACACCTGCACACCGCGGTCGTGCGCAACCTCGGCCATGCGCTGGTAGTTCTGCCGCAGCGTCTCGCGCTCCGCACGCACCTGGTTGTAATTCTCGGTTTTCAGCAGCATGCGCGTGTATGAGCCTGCCAGGCCCACAATCGTGAACGCGCCGATGATGGCTGCTATCAGGAACCCGTAGGCATACTTCAGCGGAAGCGGGATCTTCCGCAGTTGCCCGTCCTCATCCCTCGAAATAAAAACGATGTAAAACTTCCTGCGAAACATCATCACCAAGACCCCCGGGGCCCGCTTATTGCCAAGCATCGGTGATCGGGGGATAGTACATCAGCGGCGGGTTGAGCCGCATAAGGCTTGCATGCCCTGAACGGGCAGATTCTGGAACGTCTCATCAGCCTAGCAAAACCACTGGTAACCGTCAACGTAAACTCTGGTTCGTTGTCCTTTCGTCACCCCGGCCGGCGTGCACACGGAGTCCAAAATCCCTCTTTCTGTATTCTATGCCCTGGCAATCACTTAAGGCCAGAAATTTCCTCACTGCCGGTCCACTTTCCCGCTCCGGAACCGCCTCCCCGCAGGTTACTATCCTGCACGGTTCCCTCCGCTCTATCCTCAAAAGGATGCATTCCAGCAGTTCATCGTCTTCCCGTTTCGCCAAGCCGGGCGAGAGGGCCCTGCTCAAGCACATCCGCGCCCTTGCTGCAGAGACGCAGAAGAATGCCCTCCAGCTCGGGATTGGAGACGACTGCGCCCTCCTTCGCCTGAGCAAAAGTGAGGACCTGGCCGTTACCACGGACTTGTCAATTGCCGGCCGCCATTTTCGTCTCCAATGGCACCCCCCCCAGTCCATCGGCCATCGCGTTCTGGCGCGCGGCCTCAGCGATCTGGCTGCCATGGGCGCGCGGCCCGTCGCAGCGTTTCTGTCGCTCGGCCTTCCCCGCGATCTGGTCCAAAACCAAAGAGCGCGTGAGCGCCGGCGATGGGTAGAGCGCCTCTTCGATGGATTCTTCGCTCTGGCCCGAGCGTACAAAACGCCTTTGGCCGGCGGCGATCTTGCCGAGTCGCCTATTGCAATTGCCGATATCGTGCTCACCGGCGCGGTGCACCGCGGCAAGGCCCTCCTGCGCTCCGGTGCGCGCCCCGGAAACCTGCTTTACGTCACAGGCAGCCTGGGCGGCTCGGCGGCCGGTTTGGCCGCACTGGCCCAACTCGGCGGCCGGCAGAACTCCCCAGCCCGCTCAGCGCTCCCCAACCCTCCGCGCATTCCCGCCCGCCTGAAAGCCATCCTCACGCCGCACCTCTATCCCCAGCCACGCATCGCCCAGGGGCTGTGGCTGGCGCGCCGCTCCCTCGCCAGCGCGGCCATCGACCTCAGCGACGGCCTCTCCACCGACCTGTCTCATCTTTGCGAAGAATCGGGCGTGGCCGCCCAAATCGACGCCGCTGCCCTGCCCATCCATCCCGCAGCCACGCTCGCGCAGGCTCTCCACGGGGGCGAAGACTATGAACTTCTCTTCGCCGCGCCGCCTGCCTCGCGGATTCCACGCCGCATCGCCGGCATTCCCGTTGCGCGCATCGGCCGCATCGTTCGCCGGCGCCCATCCGCCCCGCAGATCACGCTCATGACGGCGCACGGTCCGCAGCCCATCATACCCGGCGGCTGGCAGCATTTTGCTTGAGCCGAGCGTCACGTCTCTCGCGTTCGCAAAAATGATGCTCGGTCATCCTGAGCGAAGTTTGGCGCGCGGACCCGACGCCCCCAACGGGCGATTTGTGCGCCTTGGGGTGGTTGTGCGCCAAACGCAGTCGAAGGACCTGCATTTGGAATCGAATGTCATGAGGCCGCCAAAAAAGCGACCCTGGCTGAGCTTTTATACCCCGTCGCGCTGCGCCCGCGCTTCCTTCACCATGATCAGGAACCGCCGCGCCAGCTCGTGGATGCGGTCCTTCTGGCGTTGCGCCAGGGCTTCCTTGGGCAGCAGCTCGCCGCCCACCCCGATGGCATGTGCCCCGGCAAGAATGTAGTCGAAAGCAGTCAGCTGATTCACCCCTCCGGTCACAACGATCGGAATCTGTGGCAGCGGCACCTTGAGCGCGCGAATATATTGAGGCCCTCCCGCTGTGGCGGCCGGAAAAATCTTCACGAAATCGGCGCCCGCCTTCCAGCCCGCGATCACTTCGCTCGGCGTCAGCGCTCCGGGAAACACCACCACGTCGGCCCGCCTGGCAGTCGCCACCACTTCCAGAACCAGGCCCGGGCTGGTAATGAACCGGGCCCCGGCGTCGATGCAACGCCGCGCGTCTTCCTCGGCCAGAACCGTTCCCGCGCCGACGATCAGATCCGGGCGCCGCTCGGCCAGATCGTGTATCACCTCGCAGGCATGCGGCACCGTGAGCGGAACCTCAAGAACCGGAATCCCCGCCTCGTACAAAGTTTCGGCTGCAAATCGCGCGTGATCGGGCACCTTTACGCGCGCGCAGGGAATAATTCCGATATCGCCAATCCGTTTGCGAACTTCCTTGCTCTGCATGCTTTCACCGTTTTTCCCGCACGAAGCATCATGGCGATTTAGGGCAATTTCGTCAACCCGGCCGGTGCTGTGCGGCGCGAACAATCGCCGCCGCCACTTCCTCGGGCGTCAGCCCATCCACGTCAATGGCGACATGCGCGATCTCATAAAGCGGCAGGCGCCGGGAGTACCGGCTGGCAAGATTCACCTGGTCAGCCAGAACCGGCCGAAGGCCCTCCGTGCCGCGGCAGCGCTTGAGCGTGGTGGCCAGCTCCACCTTCAGGTGCACCAGCAGAGTCTCCTGCGCCTGCTCCAGCAGCAACCGCGTCGTGGCATCCTCAATGGCGCCTCCACCCAGCGCCAGCACCAAACCTTCGCCCTCCGCAAGCCGTGCAATCGCCGTCCGCTCGCGCTCGCGGAACCGAGCCTCGCCCTCCCGCCGGAACAACTCTGCAATCGTGCAACCGGCTTCCTCTTCTATCACATCGTCGGCGTCGACAAACCTCCAGCCCAGCCGCTCGGCCACCAGCGGCCCCACCGTGCTTTTACCCGAACCCATAAAGCCGGTCAGTACAATCCTTCGCGGTCCGATCTTCGGCCCCGATTTGCTCTCAGAGAGCGTGGTCATTCGTTCCAGTATAAAAACAGGGAACAGGCAACAGGGATCAGGAATCAGAAACAGCGGTCAGTCAGCGTTCAGTGATCAGTGGTCAGCGCTGGCGGCGCTGGCAGCAAGGGGACTCTTTCCCTGTTCCCTGTTCCCTGTTCCCCGTTCCCTGTTTCCTGTTGCCCGTCCCCCGGGCGGCTTGGTCCCTGCCTTAAGATGGCCTCATGCGCAGATTACTTCGCCTCGCCGCCGCATCGGCCCTGCTCACTCTGGCCGGTTGCGGCTACCACACCCTGGGCGCGGCCACCCACCTGCCTCCCGATCTGCATACTCTCGCCGTCCCGGTCTTCGCCACCCGCACTGACGTCAACGGCACCGAGCAGGCGCTTACTGAGGCCGTGGTCCGCGAATTCGCGGCGCGCACACGCTTCCGGGTCACCACCGATGCCGGCAACGGCGCCGATGCGGTCCTGCACGGCACCATTCTCAAGCAGACCACGACACCCCTCACTTACAACCTCGCAACGCAGCAGTCGTCCAGCTTTCTCATCACCATCGTCGCCTCTGTCACCCTCACCGCTCGCGACGGCAAGATTCTCTACCAGAACAAAAATTACGTTTACCGCGAACAATATCAATCCAGCACCGACCTTCCCACGTTTGTCCAGGAAGACCCCGCGGCCATGCAGCGGCTCTCGCGCGAATTCGCCCGCCAGCTTGTCGCTGACGTCCTCGAAGGTTTCTGACTTGAAGAATCCCGCGAGGATCAGCAGTGGGGCGCCTATCCTAACGGCGCCTTTGTTTTTTGCCGTTAGCCTCTCGTTCGCTTGTTGATGCGCAACGGCTTTTCCTTGCTGACCGCCACGCGCCCGAAACGATATTCTGTTTCCACATGGAGATCGCCGGCTGGTTTCGCGCTTCCAGGAGCATCGCGCTGTGAGTAATGGCCGTTGGGGTTCGGGCTTTTCCGCCGTCGGCCGCTTCGTCTCGGAAATCGAAGCCGCCGCAGGCAACGGCAAACTCCGGCCCGGCTACGTGCTCGCCGGCGACGAGCTTTTTCTCCTCGATCACTGCCGCGCCGCGGTCATCAAGGCCTTCGTTCCACCCGATCTCCGCGACTTCTGCCTCTCCGACCTCGATCTCACCACGACCTCAATCTTCGAGATCCTCGATCGCGCCCAAACGCCCTCTCTGATGGCTCCCTTCCAGGTTATTTTCGTGCGCAACCTGCGCCAGCTTTACACGCGCGGCGCCAAAAAGGAAGAATTTGCCGCCATCGATCGTTATTTTCGATCGCCCAATCCGCAGGCGCTGCTGCTTTTCATCGCCGACTTCCTGCGCATCCCTTCCGACGCCCGCCGCATGGAACTCGACGACAGAAACCGCTTCGAACGCCTGAGCGAAACCCTGGGCGAGCGTTGCGGCATAGTCGAGCTGGCGCGTGTGAATGAGGACGATGCCATGCGCTGGGCCGTGGCGACTGCCGAACAAGCCGGCCTGCATCTCGAAACCGACGCAGCCCGTGAGCTCGTCGACGCGCTCGGCGGTGACATGATGTGCATCGCGTCGGAACTTGAGAAGCTTTTGCTCTTCGCCTCGGGGCGCGGGCGCATTACTCTCGGCGACGTCGAAACCATGGTCCTCAGCGCCAAGCAGCGCTCGCTCTACGAACTCACTGACGCCATCAGCGCCCGCGACCGCGTGCGCGCCCTGGCTCTGCTGCACGGCCTGCTCAACTCTTCCGACGCCGGCGAAGATGCCGCCATTGGCCATCTCTACATGCTCGCCCGCACCTTCCGCCAGATGCTCGTGATTCTCGAAAAGAATGTACGCGACTCGCGCGCCATCTGGCAGGCGCTATGGCAGGGTTTCCGCATGCCACCTTTCGCCGCTGACGACCTTATCCGCCAGGCCCGCCGTTACAAGAGCCGCCGCGACCTGACCCGCGCCCTGCGCCTGGTGGCCCGCGCCGATCTCGAGCTGCGTTCCTCGCCGCCGGACAAGCGTCTCGTGCTGGAGCGCCTGGTCTACGACCTGGCCAGCGAGCCCAAACCCACGCCACCCGACTGGGCCGCGGCGCAGCTCTCCTTTGAAAGCTAGAAAGCGGCCATCAGCTAAAAGCCAGAAGCTGCATTTCAGTACACGCCTCTTTCATTCAGCCACGGCCCATATTCCTGATCGGACCCCTCGGTATGCTCCACGTAGCCGTCTCGCAGCAGTTCCAGGAGACTGCCCATCTCCACGCCCTCGCCATATTGCAGCCGATGCGCCGCCTCCAGCATCTGCGCCAGTAATCTTTGGTGCGCCGCGCGGTGCTGTGCCAGTCCCGGAAATCCGTTTTCTTCGAGGAGCCGCTCCTCGCCGCAGTAGTGCATTCGCGTGAACTCGATCAGCCGGTCCAGCAGTTCGCTCAGTTGCTCGCGTCCCTGCCCGCTCACTACCGCCGTCCGCAGCTCATTCAGTGTGTCCATCAGGATGCCGTGCTGATCGTCCATCGCGCGCACGCCCACGCTGCATGCGTGGCTCCAGGTCAGAGTTGTCACCTTGGCCCTCCTCAAGCTCAACCGACAATCCTGCTATCGGCCTGCCCGCGCAACGCCTTACCCCAGGATCCGCCCGCCGATGTGACCAAGGTTTTCTCCCGGCCTACACGTTGGTGCGCCGCCGCCATGCGGCACAATGGAACCTGATCCGATGTTCACGCTCGCCAACACGCTTGCCGCCCTGCT
>JASHQH010000103.1 GCA_030037635.1 Acidobacteriaceae bacterium | reverse complement strand
TTTGCCGGTGACCATACCGCGAGGGATCACCCGTTCCCATCCCGAACACGGAAGTTAAGCCTCGCTGGGCCGATGGTACTGCACGGGCGACCGTGTGGGAGATTAGGTGATCGCCGGCATTAGTTTCAAGCAAAAGGCCATCCCGCAACGGGATGGCCTTTGTGTTTTTGAAGCAAAATCTACGCAAGAATCTCTGATTCTTTTGGGCTCCGATCCGACAATTTCGCCAACTTAGCCGCCGGATGATGCGACGGGCCGAAGGATTTGCTCGCCAGGCCGTGGAAGAACGGCACATCATTTAGGCATGAATTTTCTTCATGAAGCGAAGGAACGTCCTGAATTTACGGTCCTTCTGGCAAATCCAGATCATTGGATGGATTTGCTTTTATCTTTTTGACCTTCTGGAATCCATTCATAGTTTCTTAACCAAGCGAGTGTCTCTCGATGTAGAGACGGTGCCCATCGTCCTGATGTTCCTGGGAAGTTTTGCACTTCGCCCTGTTTGCCGTTGGCTGCTGCGGCAATCGCAGTCGTGGATTGCTTTTGAATTGAAAGCAGCCGCCGCGGCCATGCTCACTTCGATTCCAGCAGGCTGCGTGGCCTGCTTGATCTTGCGTTTTTTCCATCCTGTACCCTGGCACGCAGTGGTGGCCACTGTAATGTGGTCGTTTTTCATTCTCTTTATGTGGTGCAGTTTGTATTTCAGCATCAAGCAATGGCAGCAATCGAGCCAGGAGAAGGAACGGTTGCTTCGCGCCGAGTCTGAGGTTCGAGAGGCAAGGCTGTTGGCACTACGCTACCAACTGAATCCCCACTTTTTATTCAACTCCCTCAATGCGGTCTCTACTCTCATTTTGGATGGAAATGCGCCTGCGGCCACCCGGATGTTGGCGCAGATCGGAGATCTTCTGCGCGCAAGCCTGGATCCTGACGTGAGGGCGGAGGTGACGCTTGCTCAGGAACTAGCCCTTACTGAGAGATACCTGGCGATCGAGCAGACCAGGCTGGGAGAGCGGCTGAGAATCGATGTGGTCGTTCCCAAGGAAACACGGGATGCGCTGGTGCCGAGCATGTTGCTGCAGCCGCTCGTTGAGAACGCTGTGCGCTACGGGGTGGCGTCGTTAATCGAAGGCGGGTACATTGCCATCGAGAGCGCTGCCGATGCCGAAAGGTTGCGAATTGTGATCAAGAACTCCGGACGGCCTGGTGAGGGCGAGCAGAAAAAGAATGGAAACGGAATCGGGCTGGGAAACACGGCGGATCGCCTGAAAACACTTTATGGGGCCGATTGTGAATTCTCGTTTTCCAGGCCTGAGGGGGGCGGCTGCGAAGTAGTGCTGGAATTGCCTTTGCGCCGGGAGGGGAAATTGCAGGAGGCTTCACCGTGCGTGTTCTAATCGTCGACGACGAACCCCTGGCCCGCCGTGGCGTTGTTCACAGGCTGCGTGGGTTCAAGGATATCGAGATTGTTGGTGAATGCGGAGATGGGGTTTCGGCGGTGGAGAGGATTCTGGAACAATCTCCGGACGTGGTATTTCTTGACATCCAGATGCCGGGCATGGACGGGTTCGAGGTTTTGCACGCATTGCCGAGAGAAAGCCTGCCCGCAGTCATTTTTCTAACGGCGCATGAGCAGCATGTTTTGCGGGCATTCGATGTTCATGCGCTGCACTACCTTGTGAAGCCAGTAGACGACACACGCTTCGCTGAAGCGGTCGGTCGTGCCCGCCATCTGGTCGATTCCGCAATGAGGGCGGAGATGGTGGAGCGGGTCATGAAAATGCTGGACGGCGCCACGGATCGATACGCCTCCCGGCTTACCGTGCAAACCGGGTCGCGCTTTCAAATTGTCAACGCCGAGGATATTGTGTGGATTGGCGCTGCCGGTGATTACGTTGAACTCCACGTCAACGGCTGTTCTTTGCTGTTGCGCGAGACCATGGCGTCGCTCGAACAGAGGCTGGACCCGGCAAAGTTTATCCGCATACACCGGTCCAGGATTGTGCGGTCAGAAGGCATACTGGAACTGCGATCCATCGAGAATCGCGAATTCACGGTGAAACTCTCGGACGGCTCCGAGCACCGCTCCAGCCGCACCTACGCTGATCGACTCGAGCACTGGTTGTCATCCGGACGAAATTGACAAACAGCTATAGCATCGAACAGTCTGCCGTGGACAGTTTGCGCAGAAAGTTGAGCTCTAAACCGATGAACCTATGCACAAAGCTTCGGCCTGGCGCTCGAAACCCTCGGTTCGTCGAATCAACCGCCCTATCTGCATAAAGGCCGGTTTAATTTGAGGCGGCGTGGGTTACTCTCTCCGGTTAGGCGCTCGGTGGGTACTTTTATGGAGCTTCTTCCGGGGTCGCTCAGTGGGAGAAGATTTCCATCGGCTTCATCGCTGCCAAATTGCTTCTACCGGAGGATCAAATGCGGAGGAAGAACGTCAGAATTACAGTGTGCGCAATTGGCGCCGTGTTAGCGCTGTCGTGCCCACTCTGGGCTCGAGCGCAGGTTGAGAAGAGTCCCTATCCGAACATGGCGTCTCTCGATCAGTATTTGATTCCGGACGAGAAGGCTGAGATTGCGCTGGCCCGCAGTGCCGGTCCAGCGTCGATTGCCGAGAAAGCCGATGTGATGGTGCTGCGGCGCGATGGCTACGCGACGGCCGTGGAGGGCTCGAATGGTTTTGTCTGCATTGTCGAGCGATCGTGGGCGAAGGGAATTGATGATGCTGACTTTTGGAATCAGAAGGTGCGCGCTCCCATTTGCTTTAATGCGGCAGCAGCAAGATCGTTTCTGCCCATCTTTCTGATGAAAACCAAATTGGTGCTCGCTGGAAAATCGAGAGCGGAGATCGGGGCGACGACGGCTGCGGCTCTGGACAAGAAAGAACTGCCGGTGCTTGAGCCTGGAGCGATGTGCTACATGATGTCGAAGCAGCAGTATTTAAGCGATCACGACATGAGCTGGCATCCTCATGTCATGATTTACGCTTCGGGCGACGCCGTAAGAAGCTGGGGGGCGGAAGCGAATGACTCGCCGGTGATCGCGGCGACAGATCCTGAGGAGCGAGTAACTGTTTTCATGTTCCTGGTGGCTCGCTGGTCTGATGGAACCCCAGGGCCCTCGATGGATCAGTAATCTGCGACGAGTGATGCATTCACGCGAATCTGGGAAGGTCCGAATAACTAACCGAACGCAGTGTCTCCACGGTCGTCCGCACGCCGAATGAATCACTCTGCGGTTGGCATGTGTATGTACATCGACTGAATTCCGACACGCCCCGGACCGGTGAAGCGGTTCCATACCAGATTGCCGGCACTCGCGAACAGTCCCGTTGTCAGTTTTTGAAACTGCGTTTCCATCTGCACTGTTGAGTCCTTGTAGACCCAGCCACCCGGCTCGATGTCGATCCGCTCTCCTGCGCCGAGCAGGATTTCAAAGACGTTGCCATAGCCGTGCACCCATACGATGCCGTCAGCCTCGAGAGCATGGAAATGGTCGATAAAGAATCCTGTGCCGCCGAGCAGCATATTGGAGACGCCTTTGACGCGAGTGAAGGAATAATCGACGCTGCCAGTAGCAGCGAGGAACTGATGCTCGCGCATGTCAAGCCCTTCGCCGCGATTGAGATGCATGGCGAAGATATGGCCCGCACCATCGCGGCTGAAGCCGATCTGGCCGGGACCGCTGGCCTCGGTGAGGAAGACAGGCATTCCGGACAGAACGCGCTTGAGAGCACCTTTTAGCGGCCTGATGCCGATTTGGATCCCAAGGTCTTTCCAGAGGAGAATGTAGTGTTCGAAGTAGACGGGCATGCCGGCCAGTTCCAGATGCAGCACGGGCACGAGTTCGCCCTCGATATGATAGGTAACTCCAGCAAACGTCTCGGCATGAGCAGCGGTCGCTTTCAGAACGGGGATTGGCATTTCGGCTCCAATTTGAACAAGAAAGTGAATCGCAACCAATGATGCACGGGAAAACGCAGTAGCGCAAGTGCCTCTGCAGGAGATTGGGGGGAAGCCTCATCGCTGCCCAACCAGTAGATCAGATAAACGCGGTCGGTTCGTTCAATTCTCCGCGCGAGCCCCAACGGGTGCTAGTTCGCGCCCTGGCGAGCTCGCGGATGCCGCGGCGAAGCTCTCGTGCTCAGTGCGGGCGATGATTTCATCCTGTAGTGCACGAGTCAGGTCACAGAAATAGTCACTGTATCCGGCGACACGCACGATCAGGTCGCGGTACTTTTCGGGTTCGACCTGAGCCGCGCGCAAAGTTGCCGCAGTGACCACATTGAACTGCACGTGATGTCCATCCAGCCGGAAATAGGAACGCACGAGTTGGGCGATCTTATTCAGTCCCTCCTCGCCTTTCACTAACCCAGGGGTCAATTTCAGGTTGAGAAGAGTGCCACCGGTGCGCAGGTGATCCATTTTGGCAGTTGATTTGATGACCGCTGTCGGCCCGCATCGGTCGGCACCCTGGGTGGGCGAAATTCCATCTGAGAGGGGCTGCCTGGCTTTGCGGCCGTCGGGCGTGGCGCCCGTCATCGATCCAAAGTAAACGTGACAGGTCGTCGAGAGGTAATTGACCCGGTAGCAGCCGCCCTTGGTGTTTGGGCGTCCGTTCACCTCGTCGAAAAAGGCGTTGAACACATCCTCGAGGATCGCGTCAGCGTATTCGTCGTCGTTGCCGAATTTTGGCGTCTTGTTCCACAAAAGCTGGCGCAGCTTTTCGTGTCCATCAAAGTTCGAAGCCAGGGCGTCGAGCAACTCGCCCATGGTTACGGCTCCGCGATCGAACACATGGCGCTTTGTGGCAGACAGGCTATCGGTGCAGCTGGCCGGAGCGACCCCCATAATATAGGTGGTGTTATAGCGTGGGCCTCCGGCGTTGTAGTCCTTACCCTTTGCAATACAGCCGTCGACCAGAATAGATAGAAATGGCGCAGGCATATACTCCGCGTACAGCCGTTCGATGATATTGTTGCCGCGAACTTTGACATCAATGAAGTAGTGCAACTGCTTACGAAAGGCGTCAAACAGCTCGTCGTACGACGAGAAATCCCGCGCTGTTCCAGTCGCGATTCCGACATGTTTTCCGGTGAGTGGGTCCACGCCATTATTCAGTGTCACCTCGAGCACCTTCGGCAGGTTGAAGTAACCCGTCAGAATATAGGCTTCCTTGCCGAATGCGCCTGTTTCGACGCATCCCGAGGTTCCTCCACATCGCGCGTCCTCGAGCGCCTTACCCTGCCGTAACAGTTCCTCCACTACTGCATCCGCGTTGAAGATGGAGGGTTGACCCCAACCTTGCCGGACGATTTCCAGCCCGCGCTTCAGAAATGCATCGGGATTCTTCCTGCTCAGTTGCAGGTTCGACGACGGCTGCAGCAGATGCATCTCATCAATGACGTCGAGAATGAGATAGGTAACGTCGTTCACTCCGTCAGAACCGTCGCGCTTCAGGCCGCCGTTGTTGATGTTTGCGAAATCGGTGTAAGTGCCGCTTTCCGCCGCGGTCACACCTACCTTGGGAGGGGCGGGCTGGTTGTTGAACTTGACCCACAGACACTCCAGGAGCTCTTTCGCCTGTTCCCGGGTCAGTGTGCCCTCCTCCATACCCTTCCGATAGAGGGGATCGAGGTGCTGATCAAAGCGTCCCGGGCAAAATGAATCCCAGGTGTTCAACTCCGTTACCACGCCCAGGTGCGTAAACCAGTACGCCTGCAACGCCTCCCAAAAATCACGCGGAGCGTGGGCGGGCACATGCCGGCAAACCTGCCCGATCTTTTCTAATTCGGACCTGCGGGCCGGATCTGTTTCAGAAGAGGCGAGCGCCTCGGCTTTTTCGGCGTGGCGCTCGGCAAAGTGAATCACCGCATCCGCAGCAATCTTCATGGCACGCAGTTCGTCGCGTTTCGAGCAGGCCTCGGGATCGTTGAGGTAATCCAGGCAAGACGAGGCGTGCTCGATGTCAGCCTTCAGGTCCAGCAGGCCCTTGCGATAAATGACATCTCCCAGCACGGTGTGCCCCGGAGCCCGCTGCTCCATGAATTCAGTGAAAATGCCGGCTTCGTAGGCAGCTTTCCACCCGGCATTCATCTCCTGGAAGATCAGGTCGCGCATGGATCGGCCCTGCCAGTAAGGGATCACGTCATTCTCGTGCGTCTGGCGCGCCTGCCGGTTGACGGCGTAAGAAATCTTCTCGCGAGAGTTGAGGACGTCCAGATCCTCCATGCTGTGGCAGCACAGTTCGGGAAATGTCGGCGTGCCCTTGGGCGCTGGACCGCGCTCGCCAACAATCAGGTCGTCAGGCCCGATGTAGATTTCTTTGCGCTCCATCAAATATTGAAAGGCCCGGGCGCGGCGTATAGGCACAGATGTGGTTTTGTCATTGCGGCAGAACTCGGTGAGCAGTGCGGCGCGCTCCATAGAGACCCAGGGCTTGGTTTGCAATGATTCTTGACGCAGTCTGGCGACGCGCTCATTCATGACGAACCTCCAATGTGGACATGAAATCCTTCCTGCTGCAGACGATCGGCGATGGCCTGCATGCGTTCTGCGCCAGGCGGGCAAAGACCTTCCATGCGGTAGGGCATGCCCAGGCGCGAGTATTTACCGCTGGCGATGCGATGGTACGGAAGCAAATCAATGTTCCTCAGCCCGAGCGGAGACAAGAAACGGGAAACAGAGGTGAGATTGTCTTCGTCATCGTTCACCCCTGGGATCACTGGGATGCGGACGACGACCGCGGTTCCGCATTCCGACAGACGAATCAGGTTTTCCAATATCGGTTTGTTCCCGGCCCCTGTGAATTGCAGGTGCCTGGCCGGATCCATGACCTTGAGATCGAACAGAATCAGATCCGCGAGCCTGCGGATTCGGTCCAGTTTTCGCCACTCCGTGTACCCACAAGTATCAAGTGCGGTGTGAATCCGCTGTGCCCCGCACGCCGCAAGTAGCGCTTCTGCGAAATCCGCCTGCAACAGAGGTTCGCCGCCGGAAATCGTCACACCTCCACCGGACTCATCAAAGAAGGTCCGGTCTTTCAGGATCTCCGCCATCACCGCGGGGACCGATTTCCAGCTGCCGAGGAGTTGCTGCGCGCCGGTCGGGCAAGCATCAGCACACTGGGCGCCGCGTTGGCACGACCGCAAGTCGCGGACAACCTCCTCGCTTAAATGCAGCGCGTTCTGCGGACAGGCCAGCACGCAGTCGCCACACCGAATGCAGCGGTCGGCCACATAGATCACCTCTGGTTTGCTTGATTGGCTCTCCGGATTGTGACACCACCAGCAATGCAGCGGGCAACCCTTCAGGAAGACCGTGGTGCGAATGCCCGGACCGTCGTGAAGCGCAAACCGCATAACGTTCAGGACCAGGCCGCGGGAGGGTGTGGAGGCCTCGCGCGCTCGTGTGTTGGAGCATGCCTGGCTGGTCATGAAGGGCATACTTTATTGAATACAATTCCGGCGACCTTGCATGTGACTGGCTTCACAGTGCAATCTGGCTCTTTCAGGCTGCTGACTTAACAGGAAATAGGTCAGACGATCGCGGCAAGAAAGGTTGGCGATGAGCGAGTCCAAGTTCGCCGCAAGACGGTATGAAACCAAGCCGAACCGATCATGGGACTACCATGGTGATCTTCGCATTGTGCACAATGCCGTTGGCCGTGGCGGTCACCAGTACGCTCGAAGTCACCAGAACCGGAGGAGGTCCGCTTCCACCACCACCGCCACCACCACCCCCGCCGCTACTGTTGACAGAACCGCCACAACTGATCGTCAACAGCGCCGCCAGCAGGCAGAGGCTCAGAAGCATGCTCCGTCTAAGCCGCCGAAGAGCCCGCCCGCCGGCCAGAAAGAAGCAAACGGCCAGCATCCCAGCGCCCAACGGCCACTTGGCCGGCAAACCTTGCCTTGGCGCCGCACGCCCGGTTGTCTGCGCGGCCGCGGTAATGGTCAGGGAAGCCGTTGCTGTCGCCGCTCCATTCAGTGTTTCCGTCGATGGATTCACGCTGCAGGTAACCTGGCTGGACGACGGCGCACAGCTCAAGGCCACCGCTCCGATGAACTCATTTTGCGGCGCAAGGTTGATGGCCACTGTGGCGGAACTGCCCGATTGCACCGTGAGCTGGTTGACTTGCGGGGCCAGGATGAAATCAGGAGACACGCTGGTGGATACCACGTTGAGAGTTGCGGGCGCGCTAATCGATCCCTGGTTGACGCTATCTCCGGAGTAGACGGCGACGATTTGTTCCAGACCGTTGTATTGGCCAAATGCGTTCATGAGAGAAACCTGAGATACTTGAGCGCTTGCCGTTGACGTATTGGAACCCGAGGGGAGCAGGCCCGACTCCGCAATCGAATCCCCGCTGGCATAGACGGCGGCGAATCCCGTCGGCGGTCCGTCGGAGCCGGTTACGATCACAGTAAAGGTCGTACTCCCATTTTCATAGGAAACGGTGGAGGGGTTAACAGATACGGTGGTCGAAGTGGGAAGCAGCGGATCGGTGGAAGGCGCCACAATGACCGTGTATGGTACAGAAGACGCCGGCGAAAAATAGGAGTCCCCGCTGTAGGAGCCGGTTAACTGATAGGTACCGGCCTGGAGATTCGCGAATGTTACCCATCCGAGCGACAGCTGACCCGTGGGGTAGCCCCAGGGGGTGAGGGTGACCGTTTGTGTCTGCGAACCGAAAGTGACGGTGACGGTGCCAGTGGCAAGATTGCAATTGTCACCGCCGAGCGATACTGCAACCTGCAGATTATCCCCTGTGAACATGTTGCACTGGTTGTTTGGATAGCATCCTGGACCGAACACGGGAGCGCCCGACGAAGTGCCCACCGAATAGGGAGTTATTGAAAAAATGCTCTCTATGGGCTGCACGGTATAAGTAAATGGGACAGACGTAGACGCACCGTAGCTTGCATCCCCTGCATAGCTGGCGACTACCGTGTGAAGGCCGGGGCTTACACCCATGGGAGTAACCCAGGTGGCGATTCCCGATACATTCAGCGGAACCGTTGCCGGCTGAGTGTCCAGAGTGAAAGTAACGAAACCGGTGGCCGTTGCAAGGTTCGATGTCGAGCCTCGCGGCTGCACGCTGAGCCAAAGTGGAGTATTTGAAGCGACGGTAGAGCCGCTGGGGACTGGTGTCTCATATGTGCCGACCACCGGCGTGCAGCCAACGCTGGGATTATAAAGAGCATCCGAGTAGGTTTCGAAGGCAGAGATGCTCATGCCGCTGGCTTCGGGGGCTACCGTGACTGAGATTGGCGAGGAATTGCTGCTGGAGTGCAGTCCGTCTCCGCCGTAATCTGCCCAGATGTCGTATGTTCCTCCGGGCAGAGAATCGAGGCTGCCGCTGGCCGATCCATTGCTGCCCAGGGGGAGAAAATCCACGGATTGGTTTGCGGGCAGAGCTGAATCGGTGAGGATGGAAACGGCGCCTTGCGGAGCCGCTCCTCCGGAAGATGAGTCGACGTCAACCTTGAGGGTCACGGGCGTGCCATGTGTGAAAGAGGTGGGCGAAATCTGCAAAGATGTGGTGGTAGACGCGAAGGTGAGTGCGTTCCAGCTGGTCACCAGCACATTTGCATCGATGGTACCGAGGCCGCTCGCCAGGTCATAACCGGTGGTTGCCGAATAGCCTGACAACGTAGCATCGAGGGAATTGCCTCCTTGGGGGATGATGCAATTCGGCGACAACACACCGTTATCTACCACACACGGTACATTGTTCCCACCAAGCGTGATGTCATGGAATGCAGATGGTTTTTGCTGGGCCAGCGCGTAGAGTGTGTAATCGGCCTGTCCCTGGCGTCCGTACTTCTGATCGACCAGCGCCATGATGCCGGCCATGGCCTGCGCGGATGCCGAAGTGCCGCCCACCAGAGTGACGGGGATCTGCTGACCAGTCACTGCCACACAGTCGCCGGGACTAGCGCAGATGGCGTATGCCGACAGGTTGGCGCCATTGCCCGAAAAGAGAGAGACATCGGGAAGGTCACGTACGCCGTCGGCCGGAACGCCTGGCCCGTTTTGCCAACTTGGCTTCGCATAGCCCGTCAGGGTTGTGGTTGTCGATACAGGATTGCAGACAAACGGGAGCGCGGCTCCCGCCGCGGCCACGGTAGAGTTGATGCAACCGCTGGCGCCGCCGCTGCCCGCTTCAATGTTGGGAAGAAAATAGGTGTTGTTGAACACCAGCGCATCGAAACCCAGCGGATCATTCCACACCTGTTCCGGAAGAGGCGCCTTCAGCGATCCGAGATTGTTATCGTTGGTGGCATTCCACAGCGTAGCTGCGCTGGGTGCGCCGCTGGCGTAGTCGGAATAGTAAAAATCGGTGCCGCCCACCGCAATGTTCCACGGGGTTGAGGCGAAGCCGTTTACCTCGAGACCTTCAGCCGCTGCTACCTGCGGGAAAGCGGCAGGGTCGCAGCCTGCCGAGCCGTCGTCTCCTGAGGAGACCAGAACTGTCTGGCCTTGCGCGGCGGCCTGCTCCCATAGCGCGTCCAGAATCTGATTGTCAGCCGTTCCAATGTCGCCCTCGCACTCGCTGAAGCTGACGCTAAGTACGTCGGCTTGATTGTCTTCAATAGCGCGCCTCGCGGCCAGAATCAGGGGATAGTCCAGCGCATCGGCAACCGTATCCCATGAGGCAATGTAGAGGTTCACGGTGGCCGCGGGCGCGACTGCGCCGGCCATCTCTACATCCAGGTAAGCCTCTGTTGCGTCGTCATTGATCCCGGGATCGCCTCCGTCGAGCACGACTTGGGCCGGATTGGCGGTTAGATTAAACAGGCTCCGGTAGGCAATGTCCAGGTTTACATCGATATCCGAATCGTTGATGACGCCAATGGTTTCTCCGCTGCCGTTGATGCCGGCCGCATAGAGCGGGGCCAGATCGTACTGAGTGGCGAAATCTTCCGGTGCGATTGCATAGAAGGCCCCGTTCGGCGCGGTCACGTCGAAATCCGGCGTGATTTTGCGGGTGACCGGATCAACGCGTCCGGATCCCACTACGCTCAGGTTTGGCGTGGGGCGGAAGTTGTTCAGCGCGGAGACTCCGCGCACGATACCCGCGAGCGCCTCCGGAATCTGCGGATCGGTGGCATTCGCGTAATACACCGTGCCGTTCACCGCATACTTGCGAATTTGAGTATGGAAGGCTTTGTTCACCTGGCCCACGGTCCCTGAGAATTCGATCAGGGTCTTGCCTTTCGACACACCGGCCACTTGAAAGCCTGACTCGTTCAGCCACTCGGACACTTGCTGAACATCGGAGTCGGCGGGACCAAATCGTGCACCGAATTGCTCAGGTGTGAGCCATTGGTGGTGGGAAGCTGAACCCGGAGTGTGAAGGTCGCTCATGAATTCACTGAGCGCCGCCGCCTGCTCGGGTGGACGGTCCAAGAGCACAAGAATCCGCCCGGAGGGAAGGGATTCGGCCACGGGTCCGCGATCGCTGCTTGCTTGCGCCTGCGGATGCACGTTGCCCTCGAGCGTAATCAGTTTCGTTTCGTCGATGGGCTGCGTGACCAGAGGCCTCGGTTGGATCTGGGCAACGAGAGAAACTGAAGTGACGCCCCCGAATATAAGTGGCAATAACCTGAGATTCATGTGCGGGGACTTCCCCGCCTCCGATTGAAGCATCTTCCCTGTCCCTGGACCAGGAACAGCTTCCGCTATAAGGGAACCCTCACAATTCTACTTCGGACCACCGGCGGCACTTGACTTCCAGCGGCGGTTTCGCTCAGTTCCTCTCGTCATCCTTAGTCAGGAAGACGAAGTTGTTGTTTCGCGCCGCCTGCGCCTACTCCACCGTCACGCTCTTTGCCAGGTTTCGCGGCTGATCCACGTCGCAGCCACGCCGCACGGCAATGTAATACGCCAGCAACTGCAGCGGCACAATCTCAATCAGTGGGCTCAATAGCTCCGGCGCCGGCGGAATTGCAATCACGTGCTCCACCAGCCCGCCGATGGTCGTATCCCCCTCCGTCGCCACGGCAATCACGCGCCCGCTCCGCGCCGTTACTTCCTGGATATTTGATAGCGTCTTTTCGTACCGCAGCTTCGACGCCGGGTCGGCCTCGTCCCTCGTCGCTAGCACCACCACCGGCAGCGTTTCGTCAATCAGTGCGTTCGGCCCGTGCTTCATCTCGCCGGCCGGGTACCCCTCCGCGTGAATGTACGAGATTTCCTTCAGCTTCAGCGCGCCTTCCAGCGCAATCGGAAAATGAATTCCGCGCCCCAGGAACAAGAAGTCCCGCGCCGTCGAAAAATCCTTGGCCAGCGCCTCACATTGGCTCGACGTCGCCCTGAGCACTTCCTCGATCTTCGCCGGCACGCGCCCCAGCTCCTCGATATACGCAACCGAGTGCTCCTTGTCGAGGCGCCCGCGCAGCTGCCCCAGCTTCATAGCCAGCAGAAACAGCGCCGTCAACTGCGCCGTAAACGCCTTGGTCGAGGCCACGCCGATCTCCGGTCCCGCGTGCGTATAAATCGAGCCGTGCGCCTCGCGCGCCACCATTGCGCCCACCACGTTGCAAATGGCCACCGTCTTCGAGCCCAGCGTCTTCATCTCGCGCTGCGCCGCCAGCGTGTCGGCCGTCTCACCGCTCTGCGTAATTAGCAGCCCCAGCGCATTGCGGTCCGGTATGGGATTGCGATACCGGTACTCGCTCGCGTAGTCCACGTCCACCGGCAGCCGCGCCAGCCGCTCGATCATGTATTTGCCGGTCAGCGCCGCATGCCAGCTCGTTCCGCACGCCGCAATGTTGATGCTCGACGCCGCAGCCAGCTCCTCGTCCGCAATCTCCATCTCACCCAAAAAGATCTTGCCCGAGTCCAGGCTCACCCGCCCCAGCGTGGTATCGGTCACCGACCGCGGCTGCTCCCAGATTTCTTTCAGCATGAAGTGCTTGTAGCCGCCCTTTTCCGCCTGGATCGGGTCCCACTGAATGCGCGTGAGCTCACGCGCGATCGGCCGCCCCTCAAAATCCGTCAGCGTCACGCCTCCCGGCGTCAGCACCGCCATGTCGCCGTCGGCCAAAAAGTACACGTTGCGTGTGTGGTGCAGAATTCCCGGCACGTCGCTGGCCACAAACGCCTCGCCTTCGCCCACGCCCACAATCACCGGCGGTCCCAGCCGCGTGGCAATAATCTTGTCCGGCTCGGCCGCGCTCAGCGCGCCCAGCGCAAACGCGCCCGTCAGCCGCTTCGCCGCCCGCCGCACCGCCTCTTC
This sequence comes from Acidobacteriaceae bacterium, assembly GCA_030037635.1. Classification (GTDB taxonomy): domain Bacteria; phylum Acidobacteriota; class Terriglobia; order Terriglobales; family Acidobacteriaceae; genus Telmatobacter. Next base: position 7,278 of record JASHQH010000103.1, on the reverse strand, counting down.
CAGCGTCACGGCCTGTCCCGCGGCTTCGGCATCCTTCTGCACCTGCTCAATCAGGTGGGCGATAATCTCGGTGTCCGTCTCGGTGACAAAACTGTGGCCCTGCGCGGTCAGCTCGCGCTTCAGATCGAGATAGTTTTCGACGATTCCGTTGTGTACCACCACAATGCGTCCCGAGCAGTCGCGGTGCGGATGCGCGTTCTCCTCCGTCGGCCGCCCATGCGTCGCCCAGCGCGTGTGCCCGATCCCGAACGTCCCGTCCAGCGGCTGTTCGCGCAGCGCGTCTTCCAGCTTGCCCAGCTTGCCCGGCGCGCGTCGCACGTCCAGCTTTGCGCACTTCGGGCTGCCTACGGCAATCCCGGCCGAATCGTATCCGCGGTACTCCAGCCGCCGCAGCCCCTCGATAATCACCGGGACCACCTTCTTGTTTCCCACGTAGCCGACAATTCCACACATGCCTGAATTTTAAGCGAGCTGGCGCTCGCCGCGCTCTCACACAAAAGTGTGGAGCGCACAGCGGCGTTGGGAAAGCGGCCGACGGCCGGATTGGGCTCAACCGATGGCTTTGAGGGCCTTGATCACTATATCCATGTCCTGCCGGTCGAGCGCGGGGTTCTTTTTCTGAGCGAAGACCATTGACTATGTGGCGGAGTACAGGGGATTCTCCTATCTAGTGCTTAACTAGTTTGTTTTCAGCTGTTCATTGCGCTCCGTCTTGGCTCCAATCGTTTGCACCGTGAGGAATTGTGAGTTGAAGGGTGAGAGTTTCGTGCGCACCGATGCTGAGTTGCGACAGATTCAGCGCTGAATGAATGACCTGGTCCTCGGTCATCGAAGTCTCCGCAGCGCCTGCGACCTTTAGTTTCGAACTGAGCGAAAAAACCGCGCCGCGGCCGGCAATTTCCTGCAGCCGCATCATATAGTGATCCGGATTTCCGTCTGTCGAGGGCCTGAAAGCCAGAATGGCCACATTTGGCGCCGAAAGGTCAAAGAATGATCCCGAGGGGCTCCGCGGTTTGCGATCTGACGAGAGCATGGAGACAACTAAAGGCACATTGAACTCCCAGCCCTGGCGCCATGACGCTACAGGATCGAATTTCGACGCGACAGTGAGGGCGAACGACGAAGAATACAGCGGTCCATATCCCGGCTCGACGGTGGGCAGAGTGACGACGCCCTTGTCCGCAGTGTCTGCCTGATCGGCCTTGCGCAAGGCATTCACACGGATCTCGTTCAGGAACGTGGGTGGTTCCCCGCCGGACCCCGGCCAGCTGATGGGGACGTCGAAAAAGTTTTCGCGCTGGAGAAGCGTAACTGCACTTGGAGGGACGTCGGCTGAGTCCTCCAGAACGATGGCATGAATTGCCGCGACTTGGTCGACCTTCGCTCCGGGAAGATAATCCTTGGGCAGGTTATGGAAGCCGATTCCGTCATCAACCATCACGTTCGCCGTGCTATCGAACTGAAACGGGAATTCAAAGCTGTAGAAGTCCGCGTTTTTGTCGAGGGGAACAAAGGGCATGCGCGAGCGGTCGTAGACGTTATCGATGGTCACCTGCTTCATCCCGTTTTCAAGGAGGATGCGGGTGGCGGGCCACCATGTGCCTGGGCGCGTAACCACTAACTCATCAGTAAGTGGGCCGCGAAGATGGCGGATGACGGGCCTCCACTCCGGGTTGGGAAGATAGTTGGCGAAATTCCAGCGCACCATCTGGCCCATGCGGACCACGGTATTGGGGTCCTGCTTGACGAGCTCTTTGCGGACTTGCTTGTCGATAAGGCTGGCGATCGAGCCGTCGGAAGCGCGCAACCGGACGGTGAAGTCATTGTTGTCGAGTACATCATCGGCCACTAAGACCACGGAAGCAGGAGGTTTCTCAGGGCGCTCGAAAGTGTAAGTGCGGAAGCCGGCGGGGGGCACGTCTGCGGCTGCAAAAATGAGAGCACCGTTGGCTTCCTGTTGAACCGTAACCAGCATGCCTGTGGCGGCATCGCGAATTGCGGTCAGCTCAGGAGCAGGCGGCCGGACCTGGACCAGCTCGGAGCGCTTCCAGCTGAGAGGGTTGTAGACCACGCATTTTGGCGTGTTGTTCGGATCCCGATCCGCTGAAAACATCTCAGCCACGCCGCTCATCATCATGGCGCGGACCTCGGCACGCGAAGTCTTCGCGTACATTGAGTACTCTTCGTTCTGCCTGTTGGTCTGCTCGAGCGTCATCACTTTGGGCCAGCCCGCCTGGCCAGCGCCGGAGTGTTCGTCGTACTTCAGCATCTTGGTGGCCGCGTCGGCGATCGCGTCGGCGGGAAACTGCGTGTGCGCACGGAAGGAGAGCAGCGACCAGAGTTCCTCGGCTTGGGGAAGATAATCCTGCACCCATCGGGCATCGGCGGTGATTCCCGGCGAGTTGGTTTTGATCTCAGACCACATGCCGCTGAAGTCTCCGCTGTAGGCCGGGAAGGGGTTCCCGTATTTTTTCTCGAGGTAGCTAAAGAACTCGGCGGGCGTAGCGACGACCAGTCGCGGCTCCTTCCCCGCCGCATTCCATGCGCGGACTGCAGGCAGGAGTCCGTTTTCCTCATAAGACGCGGGAACGAAGTCATGCACGTACAACACCATGGCGGCATCGTAGGGGTATTTTGCCTTGCTGTACTCGGCAAGAAGCTTGTCCACCCCGCGCTGCATGATCTCAAGCTGAGGCTGCCCTTCCCACTCCTTGGGATAGAAATGTTGGTCTGCCGGCTGGTTATAGTAGTGCGCGGAAGGATCGAGATAGTAGTCCGCCATGGCCTCAACATAGCCGCCGTTCTTGCTCTGCGTTTGCCAAGTCAGAACCGTGCTTCCGTCGGGCGACCGCCAGTAGAAGGGCATCTTGCCCGGATGCAGGCTGGTTCCTCCTCCGATGAAGAGATTGGAGCCGGTGACAAAGTACTTGATCCCGCTGCGCGCCAGAACCTGGGGCAGGCGAAGCGTGAAACCCGGAACGTCGTCCATCATGGCCAGATCGGTGGTTACGCCGAGCCGCTTGTCAACGTCTTTGCTCGCGTAAATGAAGCGATTCAACTGCTCGGCGCCCATAAACTCGGTGTGTTCGCTGCCCCACGCCGCTGACAGCTCGATTTGGCCGCTGCGCACGAGGTTCGCGAACTCCGCAATCGCCTGAGGATCGTGGGTGCGGTCGAGCCATGCCTGCACCTGCCACACACTCTCGACGACCCACCGGAAGTCCGGGTCCTTCTTCGCGGTTTGAATGACGCCATCCAAATGCTGCTTGATGTCGTCGAGCTGCTCTTCGGGAGGCAGCTTGAATCCGAGATCCCAATGACTGCTGGGGATGATATAGACGGTGCGAATTTCGCTTTTCTGTGCGCCCCGGACAGGTGCGATTCCGAAGGCAAATAAAAGCGCCGTGAGCACGCGTCCGAGGCCACGCAGGTGACTGTGAAACATGTATTTCGTTCTCCAGTGCCAGCCCATCCGGGCTCGAAAGCTTATCAAGACAGAAGTTGTTGATTTCTGTTATGGCTAAAAAGATTACCACGTAAGTTCTTTTATGGCAATTTCGAAATTATCTTACCCGTAAAACGAACAAATCTGGTAAAATCGAGCGATTGGCGAATGTGCGCAGTGGATGAGATGGAGCGCGAGCAGCGTTCTGTGCGCACCGGCCTTCATGCTTGAAGCCAATGAAACCGAATGATTTCCTGCTTCGCCGTGGCCGATTGAAGCGCGTCGAAGAGGGTCGCTGGTCATGAAGATATTGGCGGTGGATCTCGGGGGTACGCATGCATCCTGCGCGTTGGTTGAGGGTGTTGCCATTCTGGCGCGGGAGGTGGTTCCCATTCGGGATCTGGCCTTGCTCGGCCCTGCTCTTCCGGCCATCCAGGCAGCGCTCGAGCGGTTGAACCGTGACGGATCCGCAGAGGGAATCGGATTTGGATTTTGTGGGTTGGTGGATGCGCTGAGTTCGCGGGTCACCTCGACAAACGGCAAGTTTGAAGACGCGCCGGAGATTGATCTCGTGGGCTGGGCGCAGAGCCAGTTGGGCCTGCTCCTCCGATTGGAGAACGACGCTCGTCTCGCACTGTTGGGAGAGTGTCACGCCGGCGCAGGAAAGTCGCAAACCGACGTCGTCATGTTCACGCTGGGCACGGGAATTGGCGGCGTGGCGATGATCGATGGAAGGCTTCTGCATGGAAGGCACGGGCAGGCGGGTGTGTTAGGCGGCCACGTGCCGGTGAAACTCGGCGGGCGGCGTTGCACCTGCGGCGGAGTGGGCTGCGCCGAATCAGAAGCTTCAGGATGGGCGTTGCCGCTGGTCAGTGCGGAATGGGCGAACTTTAAGGAAAGTGCGCTGGCGAGGGAGGAGATCAACTTCGAGAATCTTTTCGCCTGTGCCGCCAACGGAGATCGGACTGCGATTGAGATTCAGCGCCACTGCCTGAACGTTTGGGGCGCCACGGCAGTCGCTGCAATTCACGCTTTCGATCCGGAGTTGCTGCTCTATGGCGGCGGCGTAATGAAGAGCGCTAATATTGTGATTTCATTTATCGAAGATTACGTTTCGCGTTATGCCTGGACGCCCTGGGGTAAGGTTCGAGTGCGTGCAGCACAGCTCGGCAACGACGCGGCACTTTTTGGGGTCGTTCCGCTGTTTTGTGAGGAGAGTGCCCGTGTACGATAGGTTTCCCTGCGTGGAGTCGGGTAGCGCGACGGAGTGCCTGAGCAGCTGGCCCGCGATTGGAGCCGAGTGGCGCGAGCGTACCGGCGCCGGCGGCCTGATCGCTGTGGAGTGCTATCCGGGAGTCCATCTTGAAGAGATTCGAATGGGATTGCGCCAGGCAATACCCGGCGCCAACTTCCTGTGCACCGACAGTCTGTTCCGGCCATCGCAAGAGATTGAGGCGCTGCTGAATCCTCTCCTCGGCGATGACCCCGTGTTCGGGGAGATGAATTCGATTGAAATCGCCGATTTCTTTGATCGTTCCAAGTTGACTGATGCGCAAACGCGCTGCAGCACAAGGCCCGGGGAAGTGACGATCGTGATCGGCACAGGGGCTTCGCTGGTTTGCCCGAATCCTTCGATCCTGGCGTATGCGGACCTAGCCCGCTGGGAGATTCAGATGCGCCAGCGCCGCAACGAGATCGGCAATCTTGGCGCGGGCAATCTTGAAGAGCAGCCGTCTCTCAAATACAAGCGAGCCTTTTTCGTGGATTGGCGCTCGGCCGATCGCCTGAAAGTTCGCCTGCTCGATCGCATCGATTTCCTGCTCGACACGAACGCACCACAAAGACCGAAGGCGATCTCCGGCGAGACATTCAGGCGGAGTTTGCGGAACCTCGTCGACCGGCCGTTCCGGGTTGTTCCCTTCTTCGACCCAGGCCCGTGGGGCGGTCATTGGATGGAGCGCGTGTGCAATTTGCCCGACGATGGTTCTCCCAACCATGCCTGGTGCTTTGATTGCGTGCCCGAAGAGAATAGTCTGCTGCTTGGCTTTGGTGACGGGCGCGTGGAAATCCCAGCTCTCGACCTGGTACTCGCACATCCTAAGGAGCTGCTGGGTCAACGCGTTTACGAGCGATTCGGCGCCGAGTTTCCCATCCGCTTCGATTTCCTTGACACCGTCGGTGGAGGAAATCTCTCGCTTCAGGTTCATCCCTTGACGTCTTACATTCGCGAGCACTTCGGAATGAATTACACGCAAGACGAGAGCTACTACCTTCTGGATGCGGAGGAGGACGCGTCGGTCTATCTCGGCCTGAAAGATGGCATCGATCGAGTCGCCATGCTCGATGATCTTTATCGGGCCCAGGAGAGCTGCTTTCAATTTCCTGCTGAGAAGTACGTGAACCGTTTCCCGGCACGCAAGCACGACCACTTCCTGATCCCAGCCGGCACGGTTCACTGCTCAGGAAAAGACAGCATGGTGCTCGAGATCAGCGCCACGCCATACATTTTTACGTTCAAGCTGTGGGATTGGGGACGATTGGGATTGGATGGCAGGCCCCGACCCATTCATCTGCAACACGGTGCGGCAAACATCCAGTGGGACCGGACCACGGAATGGGTGCGCCGCTCGCTCATCGACCGCATTGAGCCGCTGGCTTGTGGCGACGGCTGGCGCGAGGAACGGACCGGACTGCATGAACTTGAGTTCATCGAAACGCGCCGGCATTGGTTTACCGGAACGGTTCCGCACGACACGGAGGGGTCGGTTCATGTACTGAACCTGGTGGAAGGCGAGGAAGTCGTAGTGGAGAGCCCCAGCGGCGCTTTCGCTCCTTTCCCCGTTCATTATGTGGAGACTTTCATTGTGCCGGCATCGGTGGGCCGGTACACAGTCAGGCCGATTGGCGCAAACGCGAGCCGCGAACATGGAACCATTCAGGCCCGCGTTCGCATCTGATCAATCTCAGTTGCCCCACCAGGCAGTCCACGAATCAGCAGACGGGTCGACGGTGACGGTGCCTGCCTCAGCGTTTCGTTTTGCGGCGCCCTCCAGGCGAGCGAGGCTCATGCCTTGGCCCAAACTTTCTGGAATCTCAACCATCTGAGGAGATTCGGAGCTTCTTTCCCGTTCGAAGCGTACCCTCCAACCGCGAGCGCCTGACGGTTCGGCGATGAGCGAAATGCGGCCGAAGCGCGTTGGCGTTTGGATCAACGAGAACGGAGAGCGTTCCTTGAGATCTGATGGCATGATGCCGGCCAGCAGCCGGAGCTTCGCGCCATCCTCAAGCACCAGCATGTGGCGCAGATAGCGAATGCACTCGGCGCTCGCCCAGTTATGGGGCATATCGCCCCAATCTCCGCCGAGAAGAGCATTCTGCAGCGGTTGCTCTTCGCGCCACGCGTAGAGCGGCGAGGCATGGTTCAGAAACCCGGTAAAGGTGCGATGCGCCCACGCACGCAAGCCTGCCCATAGATAGACTTCGGCTACGAAAGCCGCGTTGTAATTCCACACCGCTTCGTGCCGCAACCATCCTGTCTCAGCGGGAATATCTTCCTGCGTGCACGCCTGCATCAAGGCGATGTGGCCGCGCACGACAGGGTCGTCTTTGGCGAAGACCAGGCCTGGAAAGATGGCATGAGAAAGCGCCCATTGTGCGCTTTGTGGACGGGGACGGTCCCACGCGTCCTCTTGCATCTGCGGGTCTTCATGCATGAGCATGGGCAGATAGCTAAACCCGCGAGGATCGTGCACCATCTCCGCTCGAGCGGCAACATCAAATGCTGAGCGCAATTCGTTGTAGAAGCTTGCGGCGCGATCCAGGTCAGGCAGGTG
>JASHQH010000102.1 GCA_030037635.1 Acidobacteriaceae bacterium | reverse complement strand
CGAAGCGCGCATCGACATCAACCGCGCCAGCGCCGGCGAACTTCTCAAAGTCCCGGGAATGACGGCGAGCTGGGCGGGACGCATCGTCCGCTTCAGGCCCTATCGCTCCAAGCAGGACCTGCTGGACCGCGGCGTTTTGCCCAGCGACGTCTACGGCCGCATCAAGGACTACATCGTCGCCCACCGCGACGAGCGTTAGCCCTCCGCGGCCTACAGCCGGTTGCCGATTCAAAAAACATTTTCCTGCAGCGCGCTTCAGTGCCGTTACACTGTCTATCTGACAGGAGGGATTTCCCCATGCAGACCCGGATTCTGGGTACCACCATGCCCGTTCTTGACGTGGAGCTTCAGCCCAACGAGAGCGTGTTCTCAGAGAGCGGAGAGCTTTCCTGGATGACCTCTTCGATCCAGATGACGACGCACACGCAGATGGGCGGCGGTGGAGGGGTCTTTGGCGTTTTCAAGCGGGCTGTGGCCGGCGGCACCATCTTCATGACCGAGTACCGCGCCATGCAGGTTCCGGGCGTAGTTTCATTCGCCACCAAGGTTCCCGGCCACATTGTGCCGGTCGAGGTCGGCCAGGGGATGGAGTATCTGGTGCATCGGCACGGCTTCCTGTGCGCCACACCGCAGGTCACCATCACCCTGGGATTTCAGCAATCGCTCGGCGCCGGCATCTTTGGCGGCAGCGGATTTCTGCTCCAGCGGCTTTCCGGAGCGGGCACCGCGTGGCTCGAGCTCTCGGGCGAACTGGTGCAGAAGACCCTTGCTCCGGGCGAGATGCTGATGGTGCACCCGGGCCACGTGGGCGCGTTTCAAGCTTCAGTCAACTTCCAGATCACCATGGTGCGCGGCATCCGGAACATGCTCTTCGGCGCCGATAGCCTGTTTCTGGCGCAGTTGTCAGGGCCCGGCACCATCTGGCTGCAAACGCTGCCTATCTCGCGCCTGGCGCAACAGATCAACGAATACCTGCCGCACTACGATGCGCAGGCGGCCACCCCGGCGGGCGTGGTGGGCGGCATTGTGGGCTCCATCCTCAGCGGGAGCTAGGACCGGGTCTTTGGCAGTTTGCATTCGTCTCCTCGAGTTCCCGAAAACGATGACTCCGCTGTAGCCATTCCTGAGCCGGTGTGCCGCCGAAGCCGACAATCTGAAGCCGGCGCGACCCGGGCCGGCGGCCGCGCGAACAGGTCCTGGTTCGCCGGGGTGGAGCAAGGAGCTGTCGGCATCGAGCAGATCCCGAGAGGATACACTTACTCAGGAATCGCCGTAGGTACGATCGCATGAGTCAATCCGGCCAGGATGCGCAAACCGTGCGCGGCCACATCGTGTTCGCCTTCGCGGTGGCGCTCGCGCTTTACGTCGCGTGGATCATTCGCAGCATGCTGGTGCTGCTCTACGTTTCGGCGCTCTTTGCCGTTGTGCTGGCGCCGGTGGTGCGCGCCACAGCGCGGGTGCAAGTGGGGCGGTGGAAGCCGTTTGAGGGCGCCACGGCGGTCTTTATTCTTCTCCTCCTGGTGGTGGGCGCAATTACCGCCTTCTGTTTTCTGGCCTTTCCACCAGTCATCCGCGATCTGCAGGCGCTCAGCAATGAAATGCCCGATCGCGCGCCGACGTTGCTGGCGAAGGTTAAGCAGTTCCCCTTCCTGGATCGTTTAGACACCAACCAGATCATCGCCTGGGTTCAGGGCTCCGTCAGCCACCTTGCTTCGTCGCTGCTGACTTCGGTAAGAAGCTGGGCAAGCGCGCTCGTCTCGCTGGTGTCGGGCTTTGTGCTCACGCTCTATTTCATTCTCGAGGGCAAAGGGGCGTATCGCTGGTTTCTCTCGTTCCTCGCGCCGCACTCGCGGCAACGGCTCGACCGCACGCTGCAACACGCCGGCAGCCGCATGGAGAAATGGCTGCTTGGCCAGGCCAGCCTCATGCTGATCCTTGGAACGGTCAGCACCATTGTGTTCCTGTCGTTGAAAATCCGCTACGCTTCCGCCCTCGGCGTGCTCACCGGCGTGCTCAATGTGATTCCCGTGCTGGGGGTTGCCGTATCTCTGGTGCTGGCGCTGCTGGTTGCGGCCATCGACTCGTGGGGCCGCGTGCTGGGCGTCGCCATCTTCTTCGCGGTCTGGCTGCAGATCGAAAACTCCTGGCTCATTCCCCGCATCATGCGCAATCGCGTCGATCTTCCGGCGCTTGCCATCTTCGTGGCGCTGCTTCTTGGCTCGGCTCTGGAGGGGGTTCTGGGCGTCATGGTGGCCATCCCCACGGCCGTTCTGGTCACGGTGCTCGTCGACGAATACCTTGTGCACAAGGACGAGGCGGCGTGAGTCTTTTTTGCGCGCGTCCAAGCCGGCTTGAGCCGGACCGAAACCGTCATCCGGATTTTTTGGAAATTGCGTACGCGGCGCAGCCGCAATGAATTCTTCGATACTCCCAAATCTTCTTTAAATTCCGCGCAACCGGGTGACCGCCCATAGCTCCGGCGAACGGCGCCCACCCCATGTCAAGTCCTCCCGTCTCGCCAGATACACCCTATCTCCATCATTCCAAAGGGAATAAAAATTTTGCAGACTTTGCAGGTAATTTCCGCTAAATCGCGCACAATCGCATCAGAGTCAAAGAAAACGCGTCTTCTGCGGGCGACCACCGGGGTGGGAGCACCAGGGAGCAGTGACCTTCGACGAAACTCAACAGGGCGCACCAACTCTGGTTTTGCCATGGAAGACGCAAAATCAGCTCGGAAAGGCGGATTTAAGTCCTTAATCTCGACGAATTTGGCTCATAACTCGCCTGCTTTCAACGGGTTGGAGCCAGCCATCGAGGATACATATTGCTCAAAACAAACGCGTTAACTCGAAAAATGGGGGGGCCCCCCCAGGGGGGTAGGTAGCTAGCGATCAAGGGAAATCGGCTCCCCTTACGCCGGCTGGCGCATGGCTTCGAGCGCAGCGGTCAGGTCTTTGCCTAACGTTTCCTGTGCTTCGGCGGTGAGTTTCTTTCCCTGGCCGGTGAGGTAAAAAACG
>JASHQH010000101.1 GCA_030037635.1 Acidobacteriaceae bacterium | reverse complement strand
CTCGTGAGCACGGGACCACAACTTGTGCACCCTGCGCCGCAGCAGGAGCGAAGCTGGCTTCCCATGGTGGTGGCTGCGGCCATCGTTCTCGCCATACTGGCAGGCGTGGTGCTGATCTTCGAGCACGGCAGAAACACTTCACAGATGACGCCGACCTCGGCGCCGCTCGATCCATATGCTGCCAACCTCGTCCTAAGCCAGCTGGCCATGAGCGAAGCGGCGAATCTTGCCGGGGGAAAGTCGACCTACCTCGACGGTCAGATTGTGAACAACGGGGCCAGGACGGTGACCGGAATTGCAGTGCAGGTGCTCTTCCGTGACCCGGCGCATGAGGTGGCTTGGAACCAGACGCAGCCGCTGATGCTCATCAGGACCCGGGAACCGTATATTGATGTGGAACCCGTGTCGGCGGCCCCGCTCAAACAGGGCGACGCCCGGGATTTCAGGCTGATATTTGACAACGTGCCACAAGATTGGGATGGCGCATACCCTGAGGTTCGCATCATTCACGTGGATTTAAAGTAAGCCCAACCCGCGGTTGACCCGGATTCGCCCTTCCTTACTGAGTAGAAAGTACTTAAGCTGGAAAAAATTACCCGATACAGCCGTTTACTGTGCCACTTCGGCTGACCTGTTTTTGGGTCAAGCCATGCCCTTAACGCTCTCCTATTCAGATAGATATGAGATTTTGCCCGGGACCCGCTCTTTTGGCACCACCCTTGCAACAAGGAGGGGCAAGCGGAACTGAGCAACGTTCCATGTATGAGATGACTGATCCATGTCTCAAGGCAAGCATCCTATTTTTTGAGGGGCTGACCCAATGAGCCGGAAACTGAACAATTTCATTTCGTTCCCTCGCCAGGTCGCGATTTTGACGCTGGCATCTGCGATTGCAATCCCTGTTTGCGCGAAAGCGCAATCCTCAGCCGGGGATTCCCAAGCCACTCCTTCTTCGGCGGCGCAACAGCAACCGTCAATGCAGGCGCAACAGCAGCCCTCCTCTACGGCAGAACAGCCGTTGACTCCCCCGAAGGAGGGGTTCTGGGGTCGTATGAATCCGTTTGCGCGGAAAAAGTGGGTCAAGAAGCAGATTGACCCCATCAACGACCGGTTATCAGAACTCGACGAAGTAAACGCGAAGAACGCGCGCGACATCAAGGACGTGGATGCGCGGGCACAAGCTGGAATTCAGAGGGCACAGCAGTCGGCCGATGCGGCCAACCAGGTGGCCCAGAACGCCAACTCGCAGGCGCAAACTGCCAGCAATACCGCGCAGCAAGCCTCGCAGCACGTTGACAACATCAACAACACTGTCAACGGGCTCGACCAGTATCACCAGATTACCGAAGCGGAGATCACGTTCCACCCAGGCAGCAGCGTATTGACCTCCGATTCCAAGACGGCGCTTGATCAGCTGGCAGCGAGCTTGGCGGGTCGCGAAGGCTACATCGTCGAGATCGAAGCACACTCACCCGGCGCAGGCAGCGTCGGCATCCAGAATTCCGAGCGTTTGGCTGAAGCCGTCAAGCGCTATCTAGTAACGGAACATCAGATTCCCGTCTACCGCATGCACGCCGTCGCCCTCGGCAACGAAATGGCGATGAACAACACCGACAATCCGGATCAAAAGCCGGAGCGGGTAAGAAAGAACACGGTGCATTTGCGGTTGATGGAAAACAGTTTGGCGGCCCGGAGTGCAGCGTCACCCCAAAGCGCTACACCTCCAGCTGGCACGGAGCAGCCGTAAATCGCGGCCATCCTCCCCCGAGGCTATGCTCTAGTGTCAACGGCCACCCCGCCGTAAGGCCGCCAACAAGCTCTCGCAACGCGAGAGAACCAAGGCAACTTGGCCCCCGTTAAAAACGGGGGCCGTTTTTTATCTACCGGCCCCTGAAGAGTACGGGGTTTTCTGCGCCGGCACAATCCCCAAAAGCCGCATTTTCTTCCCGACAGTGCATAAGGATTAGGCACTTTCGTCACATGGCGGGGCTCGAAGCCTCATAACTCCCTTTAATTCTTGGACTCAACAGCTCATTATAACCTTTGTTATAATCGAGGGGTCGGAGGGACGGCCATGGTCAAGCTCAAGGTGACGACGATCGGGAGTTCAGCGGGAATCATCCTGCCGAAAGAAGTCTTGAGCCGGCTCAAGATCGCCAAAGGCGATTCCGTCTTCCTCACGGAGTCGCCCGACGGGTTTCGGCTCACGCCCTACGATGCGGAATTCGAGGAGGACATGGTCCTCGCTCGCGAGGTCATGCGCAAGCGCCGCAATCTGCTTCGTGAGCTAGCCAAATGACGGCTCCGGCCTGGAGATGGATTAAAGAGAGCTCCGTCCTCGCCATTCACGAAGAACAAATTGCGGAGCACGGCGGCTTGCCTGGGATCAGGGAAATGCCGCTCCTACAGTCAGCGCTGACGCGGCCGCAAAACCTCGAAGCGTACGGAAACCCCGATGTCGCCCATCTGGCTGCGGCCTACGCCATTGGCATCGCGCGTAATCACCCGTTTTTCGATGGCAACAAACGGACCGCGTGGGTTGTGGCGGAAACATCTCTGCTCAAGAACGGCTATGAGCTGACAGCCAGCGATCGCGACGGCGTGACTGCGATGTTGTCCGTTGCCGACGGCGCCATCTCCGAACCCGAACTTGCCGCCTGGCTGCGCCCGAATATCCGGGGCCTCGCTGGCTCCGCCGTGGCGGCTCGCTGACCCGCTAGAATGCTTCCATCTCACAAGTGGAGGCATCTATGCGCAGAGTTCTTCTCGCCGTCCTGACCTTGGCGTTTTTTGCGTGCGGTTCGCGCGCGCTTGTTGCCCAGGGAGCGCCCACGCAAACCGCCGCCGGCCAGCCCTACACCATCGAGTACTACTACAAGTGCCAGTGGGGCCATCAGCAGGAATTTCTCAGCCTGTTTCTAAAAAACCACTGGCCGCTGCTTGAGAAGATCCAATCCACCGGGCGCATTCTGTCGCTCAAGATCGAGCAGCCTGCTTACCACACCACCGAAGACGGCCGCTGGGACTACCGCGTGACCATCGTCTACAAGGACTCCACCGTGGCCACCAGCGCCAACCCCGACGAGGACGCATTCATCAAGCAGCTTTGGCCTGACCAGGACACCTACAAGAAGGAAGAGCAGCGCCGCTTCGAAATTCTTCTTGGGCACTGGGACCTGCCGGTCACCGATATCACGCCCAAGTCCTGAGCGGAAGGAGTGCGCAGTTGTATTTGCGCTCGTGAACCGGCGGACGCGGCGGTTCATTCCACACGCAGGGCCTTTACGGGGTCAATGGAGGCTGCGCGGAGCGCCGGGATGATGCCGGCAATGGCAGCCGCGGCTACGAGCACTCCGATGGCGATGGACATGACCGGCACATTCACGCTGGTGATCTCGTAAAGCTGCGACTTGACGTAGCGCACGCAGAAGATGGCTACCGGGATGCCAATGGCGAGACCGGCGACGGCCTGCAGCATAACTCCGCGCATCACGGTTGCGATGACGCGGCTGCGCGCCGCTCCCAGCGCCATACGGATGCCGATCTCAGGCGTGCGGCGGACGACGGTGTAGGCGGTGACGCCGTAGAGGCCGATGGCCGCGAGCAGAAGCGCCAGCATGCCGAAGAGAGAGGTGAGGCGCGCGGTCAGCCGCTCCTCAATGAAGCGATCGTCAATCTGCTGCTGGAACGTCTGGAATTTCACGATGGTGAGGTTGGGGTTGATGCTGGCCAGGGTGTCGGCGACGATTTTTTCAAAGCCGGGAATGGGGCGCATAGTCTGGATAACCAGGGCTCCCGCGTACATCGACAGGTCTTTTTCGATTGGATCGTCGGGGTCGTTGGCCAGGCCGGAGCGCTGGGTGAGCGGCAGAAAGTACATAGCATGGTTTTTCCAGTAGACGGTGGTGTAGGTGGTGTCTTCAACCACGCCGACAATCTCGTGTGCGCCATCTTTGCCCACCTTGCTGGGTCCTGAAAAACCAAAGCGATGGCCGATGGGGTTGCGCTTGCCGAAGAACTGCCTGACGAATTCCTGATTGACGACGGCGACGGGCGGCGCATTCAGCGTGTCCTGCGACAGGAAGCCGCGGCCCATGACGACGTGGGTGCCGACCGAGTCGAAGTACTCCGGTGTGGCTTTCACCCAGGACGCGCCTTTGTTGAGGTCTGGGTCACCCTGTACCTTTACGCCCGATCCCCAATTGTTGTCCTCCATAGGGGTGTAGGTGGCCAGGCCAACCTTGAGAACGCCGGGAATGGCGTGAAAGCGGTCGACGATGGTCTGGTAAAGGGGCTCGACGTCTGTGGTTTTGTAGCCGGCCGCTTGCGGATTGATGTGAGCGATGTAGCGGTTAGTGGCGTCGAGTTTCATGTCAACGCTCTCGGCCTTGTTGAGGCTTTGTGCAAACAGGCCTGCCGCAACCAGCAGAACGAGGGAAAGCGCGGCCTGCAAAACGACCAGCGCCCGCTGCATGTAAGATGCGCCGTGGGCGGTGGTGCGCGCGTTGGAGCGCAGAGCTTCGGCAGGCTGGGTGCGCGCGGCCATCAGCGCCGGCGCAAGACCGAACAGGACGCCTGTTACCAGCGAAAGCGCAACCGCAAAGCCGATGACCAGCGGCGAAGGGTAAGCAGCGACGGGCATGTTCTGCTGACTGGGAAAGGCCAGCGCCAGCAGGGCGTGGACTCCCAGATAGGAGACGGCGAGGCCGAGCAAGCCGCCCAGACCGGAGAGAAGAACACTTTCAGTAAGAAGCTGGCGCACAATGCGGCGGCGCTGCGCGCCGAGTGCGGAACGGATGGAAAGCTCGGCGCGGCGGCTCATGCCCCGCACGAGCAGCAGGTTGGCGATATTGGCGCAGGCGACGAGAAGGACCAATGCAGCGATCCATTCGAGCAGCATCAGGTGGTCCTTGTAGTCGTCTTGTATGGCTTGGATGCCACCGCCGCCGGGAGTGAGGACGACGTGGGTGCGCGGCAGAACCCGTTGTGCGCGCGGATCAGTAAATGTCTTGAGCGTCGCAAACTCCTGTTTGAGCAATGCGCTGGTCTTGGCCTGGAGGGCGGGCAGAGAAGTTCCCGGCTTCACGCGGCCGATGATGTAAGCCCACTCAACGTCGGGATCAGTGAAATAAGGTGCGCCGATGACTGTATCCATGGAATTCATGGGCAGGAAGTACTTGGGCGGATTCGTATCGATGCGGTCCCCGTAAAATCCCCTGGGCGCGACGCCAATCACGGTGGCCGGCTTGGTGTTGATGTAGAACGTGCTGCCCACCACGCTGGGATCGCCCGCGTAGTCCTGCTTCCATGCGTCATAGCTCATGACGGCGGTAATGGGCGCGCCCTTCTGGTCGTCGGCATCCACAAAGAGCCGGCCGGCTGCAGGCGAAAGACCAAAGACGCGGAAGTAGTTGCCGGAGACGAAGGTTCCCATCACGGATTTGGCCAAGGTCTGAGGTCCGGCGCGGCGCACGGTTATGGGGCGCCAGGCATACCCGGACTCCATCGCAGCCAATTCTTCAAACTCAGGCAGATTTTTCTTGAACAGGTAATAGGTGTCGGTGGAAAAGAGCGAGTAGTCCCCGTTGTCGGCCCAGCCGCCGTTCACGCAGCAATCGTCGGTGTCGCCGATGCGGACGAGGGTTTTGGGATCGGTGACCGGAAGGTTACGAAGCAGGATGGCATTGACGAGGGTGAAGATGGCCGAGTTGGCGCCGATGCCGAGCGCGAGCGTCTGCAGCACGGTGATGGCGAACCCTGGCGCCTGGCGCAACTGGCGGGAAGCATAGTTCAAATCCTGTGGTAGAACTCTCATCAACCAACCTCCGCACGCACCGGTGCTGGCCAGAGTTAGAGCATCTCATGTGCCGCTGGAAATTCCCTATTGGCCGCGTGAAATGAATAGGATAGAGACGTTGAGATCGCGGTTTGGTGTGCGCAATTGAGGAGGATTGTTCGATTTCGGACGCCTTGGAGGCAGGGTTAGGCTGAGGTGCTAGTTCTGGGCAGAGGAGTCGGGTACGAGCGGAGTGAAGTTTTCGAAGACGCTGGGATGGGGCGGTGGAAAGAAGACGGCCAGGTGCTCTTTGGCCGTTTCGACGAGGTGCGGATCGATTTTTTCGCGATGGCCGCGGCAGTGCCTGTAGAGCTCGAGGCCGAGTGCGGAGGGGGTGACATCGAAGCTGTCGATATCGTGATAGGAAGTGAAGTCGAAAACCCGCTCCATCAATCCCAGGTTGAAAAGATAGGCGAGACTGGCGGCGTTTCGGGTAAGGTCGTGCACGCCGGTCAGATCGGTCATCTGCTGCGGGGTGAGAATGACGGATGGGGAAGCAGAGTCTTCGGACCGGGACGCGGAGGCGAGGGCACGCTCGCATGCGTGGTCGAGGATCCTGGCCTCGGTGGGTGTGAAGTGGACGAGCAGGTCGACAAAGATCTGATTGGAGTCGTCGGGCACTTCGACGGAGCAGGATGAGGCGAGGAGACCGGTCCATAGTTTCAGAATCAGTTCGTCAGGGGCCCAGGATCCCTCGCGCAGGATGGTCGCGGCGAGCCGGGGATGGGCACGCATGCGGGCGCCGTCAGGCTCAGACGTGAGCTGCTTCTCGACGGCAAAGGCGATTTTGAAGAGGGTTGCCGTGCGGTCGCTGTCGAGTTGGCCGTTGAACAGAAGGATGGGCTGCTCAGCTTCGACGCCGCAGAGGCGGCACAGAAAAAGCATAGTGCGGACGGTGCGGATGACTTCGGCGAGCTGGTCGGGATCAGTGAGAGTGACGATGTTGCGGACGAGCACTGCCCAGAGAGCCAAATCCATGGCTAGAGGCAAATCGAACGCGAGTTCGACGCCGTCGGCGCCATTGAAGGCGGCCGTGGCGGAGACGGAAAACTGCAGCTCTGCGTCCAGCTCCGGCTCGCCTTGTTTGCGAAGTATGAGGTTGACGAGCTGGCCGGGGCGGGGACGCTCGGTCGTGAACAGGTAGATGCCTGAGGCGTCGATGTCTTTGATGGTGGTGGTTGTGGAAGCGCCTTCGTGCTCAAAGACGGCGGTCAGGCCGGGCGCGGGCCATCGTTCGGGTTGTTGCTCCTCAGGCTCGCGGAGCCATTGGAGCGCACTTTTCAAGCCACTCAGCCAAGGCATCGCGAAGATCCTCCTGCCGCGGATGCTGGCGGCGCGGTCGATTTGTGGGGTCGGAGCCGGGGTCCGGGAGGTCAGGGCCGGAAGAGGCGCCGATCCCGCACGACCGCGGGATGTCTCACCTCCAGGGGAAGGGATACAGGACACACGGTAGCACCGCCGCGCGCAGAGGGGAATTGCCTGAAAGGGGCACGGGACCACGGGTGCCAGCCTTAATGTTTAGAGTCTCGGATGGGCCTCATTTTGAATGGGATGTATCGTGAGCCCGCGCGAGGCAGGGGGGTGATGGGGCGAGCTCTAGTCGTCCCGTGCGCGCCAACGCTCGACCAGGTCCTTCGCGGCTTCAGGCCAGGTGGGGAAATCGAAGGAAAATCCGGCGTTGAGCAGGCGGCCGGGGACAACGTAGCGGCTTTTAAGCACCAGCTCCGATTCCGTGCGCAGAAAGAAGGAGCCGAGCTCGATGAGCCGGGCCGGCGCAGGCAGTCCGTTGGGCATCTCCCAGGTTTCGCGCAGAGCGGCCATGAATTCGCCATTGGGCAGCGGGTTGGGTGCAGCGAGATTGACGGGGCCGTCGATCTCTTCGTGGTCGATGAGAAATTCGAGGGCGCGGGCGTAATCGGACTCGTGGATCCAGGAGACGTACTCTCGGCCGTTGCCCTGCGTGCCGCCGAGACCGGCGCGCACGAGACGGGAGAGGACCGCGAAGACGCTGCCCGGCGCAGGACTGAAGACCAGCGAGGTACGCAGGGCGATTTTGCGCGTGCGCGGCGTTTCCGTTCCGAAGAACGCGGCTTCCCAGTCCTTGACGAGCTTAACGGTCCAGTTCCATTTTTCGGGTGCGCGTCGGCGCGGCGAAATCAGCTCGTTGCCGCCGATTTCGCCGGTGACTTCGTCCATCGGCCGGTCAAGGGCGTGCCGGTAAATTGTCGCCGTCGACGCGTTCATCCACAGGCGCGGAGGGTTGACGAGGCAGGCAAAGGCCTGGTGGAGCAAGCGCGTGGGGCCGATGCGCGAGTCGTAGAGTTCGCGGCGGTTGCGGGCGGTGAGACGGCAGTTGACACTGCGGCCCGAGAGATGAATGCAGACGTCGGCGCCTTCGAGGGTTTCAACCCAAGGACCAAGGCTCTCGCCGTCCCAATGCACGGTGGGCCAGGGAGCGGCATAGGGCGAGCGCGTAAGTACAGCGACGTGCTGGCCCTGCTCCTGGAAATAGCGGGCCAACAGGTGGCCGACGAGGCCGCTGCCGCCGGGAATCACGATGCGGAGAGGACGGTCGCTCATCTCATGCGTCTCCGTAGATTTCTTTCAGCAGTTCGGCGGCGGTGCGGTGCAGCGGCTTGAGCAGGGGGATGGCGGCGAATTTGAAGACCAGGAGCATCATGCTGAGGGTTTTCGAGAACAGCAAGTGGGTGCGCGCCTGGCGCGGCGAGCGATCGTAGACCCAGAAGAGCATGAGTCCCATTTGATAGAGCCAAAGCAGACGCGGCAGATAGGGCAGGATCGACGGGGGGAGGCGAAGTTGGGAGTCGGCGACGGCGCGCGCAAAGTAGGAGATGTCGCGTTCGCGGATGGGCGCGGTGGCTTTGCCGAAGGGCGAGAGCGGATGCGCGGGATCGCTGTGCGCGGAGAGCGTGCCCACCAGCGCGCGATTGGGCGCGAAGTATTCGAGCTTCTGGTCGATGATGCCGCGCAGGCGTTGTTCGAGGGTGCGGGCGCTGTCGAGGATGTCGTCGAGCGCGGGCGCCATTTCGTCCTGCGCCTGCTGGTAGAAGGCCATGACGATGGCGTCCTTGGATGCAAAGTAGTAGTACGCCGCGCCCACGGCGACGCCGGCTTCGGCGGCCACTTCGCGCATGGTGGCCGCATCGAAGCCGCGCTCGCGAAAGACGCGCAGGGCCGCGGCGAGGATGCGTTGACGCGTGGCTTCAGATTTGGGGGTCTGGCGGGGCATGTCAATCTACTCCTCTGAAATGGTAGGTGAGCCGTCGTACTCAGGCCGTGGCGGATGTGGAATCACGCCGCGGCCCGATGAGACGCGTTTCCGCGCATGCGCAGGACGGCGAGCACGAGCAGGTTGAAGGCGTGCGCCACGCCCAGCACGAGCAGCAGGCCGCCGATTTTGATAATGGCGATCTTCATGACAGTACCGAAGTCATAGATCTGTACATCGGTCGAGTACGTGAGGCCCACGTAGCCGAGGCTGACCAGGTAGAAGCCTATGTCGAGAAGGCGCTGGACGGCCCGAACCAGCACGAAATTGCCGGCGAAGGCGTCGGCGAGAAAGGTACGGCCAGCGCGATGCAGGACTAGGCCGAGGGCCCCGATGAGAATGCCGCAAGCGCCCAGGTAAACGGAATAATAGGTTCCAAGGTGATCGGGTAAACCGTTGGGCGGATACATGATTAACCTCCTGATGCATATTTGGGATCGTTCAAATCTAGCCGTTTTGAACACGTTCAAATACAAGATACGCCACCTACGTGCCAGGTCAAGAAAAAAATCGAACAGGTTCAGAAAAATTTGAGCATGCTCCACGCGATGGAGCGAAGTCCTTGATTTGGCGAGGCGTGGAGGTTTGGGAGATTCCCTACTGGCGCGGCGGTAGTGGATAGTTCGGGAAGAATTGACGGCGCCGGTGAGCCTGGACTTCGTGGACGATGAGGATGAGAGCGAACAGAACGATGAGCAGGGGGCCAAAGAAGATCCAGGGCGAGATGGAGACGCGATCCTTGCCCACCGAAGCGGAACGAGGGACGTGCTGAACGCCGAAAATCGTGACCATGTCTTTGCCGACGCTGACATTGTCGCCCAGGTGAACCGATCCGAAGACCGACACCAAATCGCCGCCGATGGAGGAGTCGCCGGCAGCGGTAACGCTGCCAAAGATCGCGACCACATCGTGATGGGCCTGGCCGTGCAGGCGCACGTTGCCGAAGATCACCACGAGGTCGCCGTCGACCTCTCCCTCAACATGAACGCCGCAAAAGATGCAGACGGCGTCGTGCACCGACTCGCCGGGGCCGACATTAATGTTGTGGAGGAACTGTACCTGATCCTGGTTGGCGCGTGCAGGCGCGGCAGCGCCCAGCAAGCTCGCGCTGAGCAGGCAAAGCCCAAGGAGCTTCGCGGACATGGAAACGCCCTCCCGGCTCTACAGCCAATATACGCGTCGGAGTGGGTAAAAGTTCCTCAGAGGGGTTGAGGTGCCGGCCTGAGATTACTCGTTCTTACGCAGGATTGAGTGCGCGGGTCCACTCGGCTGCGCTGTCGACAAGCACATCGGGAGGAGTTTGCATGAGGTTTTGCGGACCAAAGCCGAAGGTGCAGCCCAGAGCCCAGGCGCCGGCATTGCGCGCAGTCTCGACGTCAACCCGGCTGTCGCCGATCATCACGGTTTGATCGGGGGTGGCGCCGGTTTCGTCCATGAGCGAGCGCAGGCCGAAGGGATCGGGTTTTTTTTGCGGAAAGCTGTCACCACCATAAATATGGATAAAGTAACCGGCGAGGCCAAGCCCTTCGCAGATGCCGCGAGCCGGGCGCACCGGCTTGTTGGTAAGCACGGCCATGGTTCGGGAGCGGCCGCCGGGTGCGTCGTGGATCTCGTGCAACGCCTTGAGCGCCTCGAGAACGCCTTCGTAGGCATAGGTGAAGTCGAGCTTGTGCTCGCGGTAGTACTGCAGGAAGAACGCGTAGGCTTTGGAGAAGAGATCCTCGTTGACCTCGCCGGGGAGGATGTTGGAAGCCAGGGCCAGGGAGCGGCGCATCAAGAGGGGCGCGCCATTGCCCACGAAGCCGGCGATGGCCGGCTCGGGCAGGACGCCGAGGCCGAATTCGCCGAGCGCGGCGTTGACGCTGTTGCAAAGATCCTGCGCCGAATCGATGAGCGTGCCGTCGAGATCGAAGACGAGGAGCTTCAAGCACTCGACGGGAATCGGCCGGAACACTCGGATCATGCTTCCAGTTTATCGAGGGCGGCGGTGGTGTCTCAGGTCGATGGGGAACACCCCAGGGGCTAAAGCCCCGACTCGTTCTGCGTGCCTTGCGGCACGAGTAAACTCGTGCCCTGATACAAGCCGACCGTACGAACGAGTTTTTCAGCAAGTTTGAAAGCCGTGCCCTTTCAAAAACAAGGTAGAACCGAAACGCAACCGGGTGCGGGCCGGAGCCCCGGGGCGGCCGGCATCGTTTACACTTGGCAGGCTGGCAGAAAAGAGGGGTTTGCCGATGAAGAAGTGTCTGGCCATTGTGGCGACTGCGCTGGTTCTGGCGTGGGGATCGCGATTTCCATCAGCGCAGGCGCCGCAAAGCCCAGCCTTCAACTCCGATACAGACGGCGAGCGGATCGAGAACCTGGGCGCGTTGAAGAAGGAACTGCGCGACTATCATGACTGCACGTGCAAGTGCGGCTGTTATTCGCACGACCTGGATGTACAGGCAGACCGCGCGATCGCATTCCTGCGCGAGCGTGTGGAACGCCGGCGCACGGGCGAAAAACTGGCGCTCATTCTCGACATCGACGAAACCTCGCTCTCGAATTACCAAGAGCGTTCCGACTCCAACTTCGAATACGCTGCTGACGCCTTCGATGCGTGGGTGGAGAG
The DNA here is from genome assembly GCA_030037635.1 of Acidobacteriaceae bacterium. Taxonomy (GTDB): domain Bacteria; phylum Acidobacteriota; class Terriglobia; order Terriglobales; family Acidobacteriaceae; genus Telmatobacter. Next base: position 22,921 of record JASHQH010000101.1, on the reverse strand, counting down.
CTCACAGGCACCCGCTATCGCCGGGACGCTGCGGCTCTATAAGGAAGCCCGGCGCTTAGGCGTATACGTCTTTTTTATCAGTACGCGACCCGAGTGGCAGCGGCAGGCGACGGAACGCAACTTGCGTGGGCAGGGTTACGATAACTGGCAGCAACTGGCGTTGGCTCCTCCCGGCTCGGAAGCAGAGCCGCCAGGAGCGTTCAAGACCCAGGAACGCGGGAAAATTGCGACCGAGGGGTACACCATGGTACTGAACGTGGGCGACCATTGGAGCGACCTGAAGGGCAAGCCGGAGGCCGAGTTTTCAGTCAAGTACCCAGATCCATTCGATTCACTCCCATAGCGGCAACCGGTTCCGCCCGCCGTGTCCAGGCCGAATCAGGAGCTTAAATAGGGAAAACGCTGCCTTCAGGCTTAAGTTGTATTGGAAAAGACGCAAAGTTGCAGTAGAAAACAATTCAGCGCTAGAATCGTCCCATCGGCTCCGCTAACGCATAATTGGCTAAAGCACCGAGGTCCTTAATGGCCATGCAAAGCGTCTTCCCTCACGGATATAAGTACGACCTTTTTATCAGCTATAGCGACGACGACGTGGAGTGGGTGCGGCCGTTTTACGAGGCGCTGAAGAAGGACCTGACGCGCGTTATAGGCAAGGAAGTGGTTACGTTCTGGGATAAGGAAGGATTGAAATCCGGAGACACCTGGGACGAAAAGTTGCGCGACGCATCGGGCGACTCGGCCACCTTGGTTGCGATCCTGACCCCCACATTCTTTGACAGCCAGTACTGCGAGAAGGAGCTGGATAGCTTCCTTGGCGGATTCAGTGTCACGGGTGATGCGGCCCATCGCAGCCGCATCTTTCCGGTTGAACTTCTTTGCCCGGCGCCGAAGGAGCACCCGCTCAGTGCCTGCCAGGCAACGCGATTCTGGGGGAAGAACCGCAACGGCAACCCCATCGAATTCGATCCCGGTTCCGCAGAGTTCAAGGAGGCGATTCGTGACCTGTCGGTGGCCATCAAGGCGGTTCTTCTGAATGTAAGCCCAAAAAATGATTCGGCCCCAACGGGCTCGGGACGCGCTGCCGTTTACCTGGCCGATAACTTTCTGGATCAATCGAGGGTTTTGCGCAACTCTTTGAGCCACAAATACGATGTGTATCCGACCAATCCGGCGCAGCTGATGGAGATGGATGCAGCCGAGCTGGAGAAGCATATTCAGGAGTCGCTCGACCGGTGCTTTGTGAGCGTTCATCCTTTGGACCGGAAGCCTGCGGCGGACTACCTGGTAAAGACGCAGCTGGATTTGGCGTGCAAAAGCGGCAAAGCCCGCCTGGTGTGGACAGCAACCCAATCCGATGAACTGACCAAGCTGACCAATGACGGCTTCGAGTGGTTCAGCTCGCAGCAGGACATTGAAGAGCGCATCCGGGTGCTGAGCGCCCAGCCTCCCAAGGCTGAAAACCAGGCCACCGGGTCGAATCCGACCATCTACTTCCTGTGCCAGGATCGCGCCAACGCGGACGAGGCCGAGCCGTTGCTCGATATGCTGCAGCAAAAGGGCGTGAGCACCTGGGTGTCTCCGTTGAGCGGTTCCGCTGACGAAGCCATTGCCAAGCACGTGAAAGCGCTTGAAGAGCTCGATGGATGTCTTATCTATTACGGCAACACCGAACGGGACTGGTTCGATACGGTGTTTCTGCGTCTGCGGCGCCATATCCAGGAACGCCACCTACGCAGTGCGATCTACGTAGGTCCTCCGCCCGACGACTTCAAGCTGCGCGATCTTAAGCGTCTGCCGGTGCAGGTGCTGGATAAGCCGCAGGCCGCAGCTGACTACTTTGCCGGGGAGCGCACGTGACTCAGCCAGCCCAAGATTCTGAGATCGGGCTGCACCACCTTGAGGAGCGAGAACCCCGCCTCGCTGAAGGCCGGAACAAGGACGGCAAGGAACTGTCCGAGCCCCAGGGCCCGGAATGTCCTTACCTGGCGTTGCGGTACTTTGAAGAGAAAGATTCCTACCTCTATTTCGGCCGGGACGAGCACGTCAAGGAACTGCTTTCGAAGCTCGAACTCAACCGGTTTGTGGCCGTGCTGGGCTCCTCAGGGTGCGGCAAGTCATCCCTGGTGCGTGCCGGCCTGCTGCCGGAGCTGAAGAGCGGAATGATTCCCTCTGCCGGGCACCGCTGGAAGGTGATCGAGTTCAAGCCCGGCAGCTCTCCCATGCAGGAACTGGGCAGCGCCTTTGAACGTGGACTGGGCATTACCAATGCTACGGAAATCATTGCCGAAGGACCTCTGGGCATCGCCCGTGCAGTAGAAGCCGCCTCACTCGAGGCCGACGCCAACGTCCTGCTGATTGCCGACCAGTTCGAGGAGATCTTTTCGTACCTTCGCGAAGAGCAGGCCGCAGGCCGGGGCTCTGAAGCGCGGGAACAGGCGCAGGCGCTGGTGCGCAGGCTTTTGGACGCCGCAGCCGAGCCCAATTTGCGGATTTATGTGCTCATGGTCATGCGCTCTGACTACCTGGGAGACTGTGCGCAGTTTCCCGATCTTCCCGAGCGCATGAATGCCTCGCTCTACCTGGTGCCGCGCCTGCGCCGCGACCAGTTGCAGCGCGCCATCGAGGGGCCGGTGGGAAGAGACATTGAGCTGGCGGTGGTGCAGCGGCTGCTGGGCGAGGTGGGAGCCGATTCCGACCAGTTGCCGCGTCTGGAACACCTGCTGAGCCGCATGTGGCTTGCCGCCGGGGGCAAACGAATCACGTTCGCGCACTACACCGCGGCGGGCGGATGGAAGAACGCCCTCGAGCAGCATCTGAACCAGATCTATGACGGCCTCTATGAAGGCCTGGCTCCGGCCCAGCAGAAGGCCTGCCGGCTGGTTTTCCAGAGAATTTCGGAGATCGACCGGGGCCGCGCGGTGCGCCGCTGGGCTACGCGAGCCCAGCTTACGGCGCTGTGCGGCGCCGAGGCGGAAGACGTGGTCAGGCGCTTCCATCGGGAGGGCTTTTTGCGCCTCAGCGGCCTCAACCAGGACACCGTGGATGTGATCCACGAGAGCGTCTTTCGCGGCTGGCCCCGGCTTGTGGAGTGGATGGAGGAGGAGAACCGCAACGTCGGCCGTCTGCGTGAGCTGGTCAGGGTGGCACATGAAGCCGGCTGGCAGCCGGGCACGACGGCGCCAGAGAAGAATGCGGTGCAAGGGATCGCCGGGCTAACCCTCAGAAACCTGGTCAACTGGAGAAACGAGTTCCATCCGACGGGCGTCTGGGCCAGCCGCTACCTGGACGCCAGGGAATTCGAAACAGCCCTCGACTTCCTGAACTGGAGCGAGGCGCAGGAGGTGAAGCGGGAAGAAGCGGCGAGAGTAGCAAGGCTTCGAACCTGGATTTCACTCGCAGCTCTTCTTGTCGTCGCACTGGCTGCGGCGACTTGGGGATTTTTCTTTCAGCGCAGCGAGACTACAAGAGAGGAAAGAGTTACCAAGTCTCTCGATCTCGCGGCAGACTCATTGGGACAACACGACACGGATCCGGAAAGGAGCGTCCTGCTTGCAATGCAGGCCGTCAACCAGACGGCCGCCTTTGGCCTTCAGCCCATCCCGTTCGCGACCACTGCTCTCCACTCGGCGATTCTTTCGTCCCAGGTTCGAATGACGTTGGACGGACAACGCGGGCACACGGATAAGGTGGAATCCGTAGCCTACAGCCCCGACGGCAAGCGCCTGGCCACCGGAAGCGATGACAAAACTGCGAAGATCTGGGATGCCGGGACCGGAAAGCTGCTGATGACCTTGCTCGGGCACACGGATAAGGTCGAATCCGTGGCCTTCAGCCCCGATGGCAAGCGCCTTGCTACCGGAAGCGATGACAAAACTGCGAAGATCTGGGACGCCCGGACCGGCAAAGAGCTGATGACCCTGCGCGAGCACACGGATAAGGTCGAATGGGTTGCCTTCAGCCCCGACGGCAAGCGCCTGGCTACGGCAAGCGACGACCAAACGGCGAAGATTTGGGACCTCGAAACCGGCAAGGTAGTGGTGACCCTGGGTGAGCCCACTGAGAAGCCGGGGCCGAAAGCGACAGTCGAATCCGTTGCCTTCAGCCCCGACGGCAAACGCCTGGCTAGCGGAAGCGATGACAAAACGGCGAAGATTTGGGATGCCGAGACCGGCAAGCTGCTGATGACCCTGCGTGGGCACGAGGATAAGGTCGAAACCGTCGCCTTCACCCCCGACGGCAAGCGGCTGGCTACCGGAAGCGACGACGAAACCGCGAAGATTTGGGACGCCCAAACCGGCAATTTGCTGATAACCCTGAAGGGGCACGAAGCTCAGATCGAAGCCGTCGCTTTCAGCCCGGACGGCAGGCGCCTGGCTACGGCAAGCTTGGACAACACAGCGAGGATCTGGGATGCCGAGACCGGCGGCGAGCCGTTGATGATCCTGCGCGGGTATAAGGACAAGTTCGAAGACATCGCTTTCAGCCCCGACGGCAAGCGCCTGGCTACCGCAAGCGATAACAAAACCGCAAAGATCTGGGATACCGAACCGGAAGGAACGGAGGTGGTGACCGTGCGCGAAAGCTCTTGGGTCACCTCTGTCGCCTTCAGCCCCGACGGCGGGCGCCTGGCTACCGGAAGCAATGACAATACGGCGAAGATCTGGGACGCCGAGACCGGTAAGCGCCTAATGATCCTGAGTGGGCACGAGAACTGGGTTACGTCCGTCGCCTTCAGCCCCGACGGTAAGCGCCTGGCCACCGGAAGCAATGATAATACGGCGAAAATCTGGGATGCCGAGACGGGCAAGGAGCTGATGACCCTGAGCGGGCACAACGATTGGGTCACCTCTGTCGCCTTCAGTCCGGACGGCACTCGCCTGGCTACGGCAAGCAGGGACGCAACCGCGAAGATCTGGGACGCCCGGACCGGAAAGCTGCTGAAAACCCTGAGCGGGCATGGGGCCCGGGTCAGGTCAGTCACCTTCAGCCCCGACGGCAAGCGCCTGGCGATCGGAACCGGAAGCGATGACAAGACCGCGAAGATCTGGGACGCCGGGACCGGCCAGGAGCTGATGACCCTACGCGGGCACCAGGGAGAGGTCTACTCCGTCGCCTTTAGCCCTGACGGCAAGCGCCTGGCAACGGCGAGCTCCGACGGCACAGCGAAGGTGTGGGACGCTGAAACGGGCGAGGAACTGAAGACCCTGCGCGGGCACGACACTACGGTCTACTCCGTCGCCTTCAGCCCCGACGGGATGCGCCTGGCCACCGGGAGTTGGGACGACACCGCGAAGCTGTGGGATGCCCAAACCGGCAAAGAGCTGACGACTCTGCACGGGCACCAGGGAGAGGTCCGCTCTGTCGCTTTCAGCCCCAACGGCAAGCGCCTGGCCACGGCAAGCGCAGATGCGACCGTTCAGGTCTACGACGTGGATGTGCACGACCTGCTCACGTTGGCGCGCTCGCGTGTAACTCGCGACCTGACCCCGGACGAGTGCGAGCAGTATTTTGGATCCAGCACCTGCCCCAACCTGCCCTGAGGGAGCCTTCTCTGAATCTGCTGTAGCGCCGCTCTAATGAATGCGGATGCTGCCGGAGCCGGTTTCGACGTGGACGGTGGGACCGCCGCCGCCGACCCTCCCCATCAGATGGTGACGGTCCGTCGATCCCTGAACGGTAATGTCGCGATCGCTGTGAATGGAGCCCGATCCGGTTTTCGCATCCAGCGTGAATGGGGCGGAGCCGGTCCACAGCTCGACGCTGCCGGAGCAGGTTTCGAGGCGCCAGGCCGCTGCGGGTGTTCCGGCGACCTTGATGTTGCCCGAGCCGGTATGGGCACGCAGGCCGCCATGCAAATTCTTGAGCTCGATGGAGCCCGATCCGGTTTCGGCCTTGACGTCTCCAGTACCGCTCTGCCCGGCGTCAATGTTGCCTGAACCCGTTCCAACCGTGAATCCACCTTGCAAACCCGTGGCGCGGATCGACCCTGAACCAGTGTTCAGTCTGGCGTTGGCGCCCACGCCGTCATCGGTCAGGTTTCCCGAGCCGGTGGCGGCGTTCAAAAACGAGTCGGGCGGCGCCTGAACCTCGTAGTCGATGGTGATGTTGTGCAGGTTTTCATTGTGCTCGCCGATGCGGACGATGTTGCCGGTCTGCTCAAGGGGAGGATGCGCGGCAATCTCGCGCACTTGTTCGTCGCTTCCACCCCAATTCGACCGCACCCGACCAAAAACGTGCACGTGTCCCGCGGGACCGGCAGTGAGATGGATCGAGCCGGATCCGGTGGATACGGTGAGGTCCACTCTGCCGGTTACTGCAAGGTCGCGTTCAAATGTCTGCTCTGTGGCCCAGACCGGACCAACGGCAAGAGCAGCAAGTGCGCATGCCGCCACAGTCGATAAAACAAAACGCTTCATTGCGATTCCCCTCTTGCTCACGTCCAAGTTTACGCACACAGGTACGGGGCAGTTCCACGGAAACCAATACTGGGCGGCAGGTTGGGTCATTCTGCCATCTGCGGCGAATGCTATGCTCTGACGCAGATGCACGAGTTGCTCATCTTCAAGCCGGTCGCGGTGGCCATGCTGATCCTGGCCAACGCCTACTTTGTGGCCGCGGAGTTTGCGCTGGTTTCGATTCGCGAGACGCGCGTGGAGCAACTGCTTGAAGCGGGAGTTGCGGGAGCGCGCGCGGTGCGCCGGCTGCAACGCAACCTGGACGACTTGCTGCCCGCGGTGCAGCTGGGTGTAACGCTGTGCTCGCTGTCCCTGGGCTGGTTGGGCGAGCCGCTGGCGGCGCAGATGCTGGGGGGCTGGATCGGAGCGCTGCCGCACGCGCAGGTGTACGGTCATGTGGCGGCGGTGGTGGTGGGGTTCGCCCTGATCACGTATTTTCACGTGGTGGCCGGAGAACTGGTGCCCAAAGCACTGGCGCTGCGCCGCGCCGAGGCCCTGGCTGTGGCTGTGGCGCCGCCCATGCTGGTGTTTATGGCCATCGCGCGTCCGGCGGTGCGCTTGCTCAGCCGGTCGGCAGCAGCGGTGCTGCAAGCGTTCGATATCTCAGCCAAGGAACGCGCCGCGTCGATCCATTCCGCCGAGGAGTTGAAGCTGATTGCCACGGCGGCCCGGAGACTGGGCTTGCTGCCCGAGTTCCAGGAGACGCTGGTGCACCGCGCCCTGGAGCTGGGCGATGTGCCGGTACGCGAAATCATGACCCCGCGCCAGAAGATTTTTTCTCTGCCCTCGAACATGCTGCTCGAGGAGGCCTGTGCGCGGGTGTTCGCCCGCAACCACTCGCGCATTCCGGTTTACGACGAAGCCCGCGGCCCCGAGTACATTGTGGGCGCAGTGTATGCGCGCGACCTGGCGCGGACGTATTACTTTCGCGCGACCTCGGTTTCGCCGGCGGGAGCGCCGGAGGTTCGTCTTGCGCAGATCATGCACGACGTCCTGGTAGTTCCTGAGACCAAGTCCACGTTGGACCTTTTGCAGGATTTCAAACAGCACCGCCGGCACCTGGCGATCGCGGTTGACGAGTACGGTTCGACCGCCGGGCTGGTGACCGCCGAGGACGCCATTGAGCAGCTTGGCGGCGAGTTCGAAGACGAGTTTGACGCGCCTTCGCACCCGGTGTGGAGCAGCGCCGGCGGAGCCATTGTGACGGACGGAAGCGTAAACCTGCGCGACCTGGAGACCCAAATGGATTGGAGCCTGCCGCGCGACGGCGGCGTGGAAACTCTGGCCGGGTTCGTGCTGGCGCAACTCGGACACATTCCCGAGACCGGTGAATCGCTGGAATACGAGGGCCGGCGGCTGACGGTTTTGGAGATGGAGGCGCGCCGTATAGCCAAAATCCGCGTAGAGACGATTGAAAAAGCGCCCGCCGAGTCGACTTGAGGCGTCTGGAAACGTGAATTCGTTCCATCTCGTTCGTGCCAGTCCCGGTTGCCAAAAACGGGACCGGGGTACCTGGGCATTCACTAGTTCTTCAAAAATTCCGGCGCGTATAGACGAAAATAGAATTGGATGAAATCTTCAAAACGCAGTCATGAAAAAACAGTGACACCGCCGCAGAAGGGGATTCGCAAGTGGACCGCGCAAGAGTTCGAACGGCTGGTATTTGAATCGCACCTGAAGACCGCGGTCTTTGACTGCGATGGGACCCTGTGGAGCGGGGACGCCGGGTACGGTTTCATGGCGTGGTCGCTGGAACAGGGCTTGGTGTCGCGCTCAACCCAGGACTGGATCGACACACGCTACCGGGACTACAAGGCTGGGAACGTGAGCGAGGAGGCGATGTGCGGCGAGATGGTGCAGATCTACGCCGGCTTGCGCGATGAGGAGTTGCGCGCCGCCGCGGCCCGCTATGTGAACGAATTTGTGCGGGTGCGAGTCTTTGCCGAGATGGCGGCACTCGTGGAGCGGATGCGAAAGATGCGGATCGATCTGTGGGCGGTGAGCTCTACGAACCGGTGGGTGATCGCCGAAGGGTTGCGCGATTTCAAAATTCCTGAGGAACACATACTGGCTGCAGAAGTGCGCGTGGTGGAAGGCGTAATTACGGGCGAAATTGTCGATGTGCCTACCGGACCCGCCAAGGCTAAGGCATTGCGGCGCGTGGGGCTGACGCATCCCGATGCGGTCTTTGGCAACTCAGTCCACGACCTGGCCATGCTGGAGATGGCCCGCTGCCCGTTCACGGTGAATCCGTCCCCATCGTTGATGGCAGCGGCGGCGAAACGGGATTGGGGCTACTTCAGGCCGCAAGCGGCCGAGGGCGTTGAGGCCGCCGTTGCTGGCGAATAAATGGCTTATTCTGGATGGTTTCGGAGTCGAGCCGAAGACAGTGAAGGGCTTTGAACGAACGACGCGGTTGGTTTCTTTTATCAGCTATCTCCTTTCCTTCTTTTACAATCGATGCGATGAATCCCAAAGGCCACAAGGCCCCAACCCATGTACCCGGTCCCGCGCTGCGCTTTGTGGCGGCCGCCCTGATCGTGCGCGACGGCGAGGTGCTGATCGGGCAGCGACGTGCCGGCCAGCCCATGGGTCTGCTTTGGGAGTTTCCGGGTGGCAAGATCGAGCCCGGGGAAAGCCCGCAAGAGGCGCTGGCTCGTGAACTGGCCGAAGAATTGGGGATTCACGCCGAGGTTGGTCCTGCCGTGACGCGCATCCGCCACCACTATCGCCGTGGAGGCGCCGTGGATCTGCAGTTTTTTGCTGTACGCAAATTCGCCGGAGAGATCGATAACCAGATTTACGAGCAAGTGCGCTGGGTAAAGCTCGTGGATTTGACGGACTACGAGTTTCTAGCCGCCGACAGGGGCCTGATCCGGGACCTGGCAGCGGGAAAACTGCTGTAGAAGCAGCGGCACTAAGATCAAAACCCGATTTGTGGAACCAGCCTGGAGTCTTTTTGCTGTTGAGCTGGCTCTCCCGATTCGAACCGGAAGACGGGGATCGCTTCCAAATGAAATCATGCAAGATGGGAACCTGTTGCCGGTCGAGAACTGAACGTCGCCGGGCTAGTGGCCGGGAATCATGCCCCACAGCATGGCCAAGGTCATCACGATCACGATGATGCTGGTGCCCCACGCGATCCAGTTCCAGAGACGCGAATTTTTGTACCGGCCCATGAGGTCGCTGCGGTTGATGAGCAGCAGCATGAGGATGATGATGACCGGCAGCAGGACGCCGTTGAGCACCTGGGAGAAGATGGCGACATTGATGAGCTGCACATCGGGCAGGAGCAGCACGGTGACGGCGCCGCCGGCGATGAGCAGTGAGTAAAGCCAATAGAAAAACGGCGCTTCACGGAAGTTTTTGTCGACGCCCGATTCAACGCCCAGGCCCTCGCAAACGGTATAGGCCGTGGAGATGGGCAGAATGGATGCAGCAAAAAGCGAAGCGTTGAACAGGCCGAAAGCGAAGAGAACGAATGCGTAGTCGCCGGCCAGTGGACGCATGGCTTCGGCGGCGTCGGCAGCCACCTTGATCTCTCCCATACCGTGGATGAAGAGGGTGGCGGCGCAGGCCACAATGATGAACCAGGCGATGAGATCGGTGAAAAAGCAGCCCACGATCACGTCGAGACGCGAGGCGGGATAGTCTTTTACGCCGATTCCCTTTTCCACGATCGAAGATTGCAGGTAGAACTGCATCCACGGAGCGATGGTGGTGCCGACCACGCCGATGGCCATGTAAATGTAGGCCTTGTCGCGCCAGACGGATTTGGCAGGTAGCGCGACGGTGGCCCGCAGGGACTCGTGCCAGTCGGGTTGCGCGAGAATGCCGGCAAAAATGTAAGCGATGTAGACGAGGGAAGCGGTAAGAAAGATTTTCTCAGTGCTTTTGTAGTCGCCGCGCAGCACCAGGATCCAAACCAGCATGGCGCACAAGGGTACGGAGATGAATTTGGAGACATGAAACAGGTGCAGTGAGCCGGCGATGCCGATGAACTCAGTAACTACATTGGTGTAATTGACCACCACCAGCATCACCATGATCAAAAACGTAATGCGGAGGCCAAATTCTTCGCGGATGAGGTCGCTGAGGCCCTTGCCGGTGACCACGCCCATGCGGGCGCACATCTCCTGCACCACGATGAGGGCGATGGTGATGGGAATCATGGTCCACAGCAGCGTGTACCCGTACTGCGCGCCGGCCTGGGAGTAGGTGAGAATGCCGCCGGAGTCGTTATCGACATTGGCGGTGATAAATCCGGGTCCGAGAACGGCCAGAAAAAGCAGGAGCCGGATTCGCCAGCGCTTCCACATGCGTACGGGTTCCTATGGCGGAGTCATGTTGATAAGGATTGCGGACAAAATCTCTTCTCACTGACCATAACAGGCCGGACGAGCCAATGCGAACCCGGTTCGCGAAAAAAATCGACGCACGCGCCCGCTGAGTCACGGCTGCGCCTAACGGCGAGAAACCGGCACCAGTGCGCGCGTACAATACGTCTTTCACCGGCGAGAGCCTTGGAAGGGATGGGGTATGAAACGGATGGATGCGGCAGAAATTTTTAGGGGACGGCGCAGGCTACTGGGAACGCTGGCAACGGCGGGCGGCTTGACCGCTGCAGGCCTGCCGGCTTGGGGCGCCGATGGCGCGGCGCGGGCCGATGCGCCAGCCGCGCCGGAAGCCAGCGCGCCCGAGGAGCTGTTTGCGCTGGCTCGCCTGCGCAGTTACAGGAATCTGCGCTCGTCAAGCTGGGATCGCACCGGAGGCAACGACGACTGGGTTGCGATGGAACCGGGACAGGCCGCCGTGGTGCTCGATGTGGAGGGCGCGGGCGTGGTGACACACCTGTGGTTCACCATCAACTCGCCCGATCCCATGCACCTGAAGAACCTGGTGCTGCGCGCGTGGTGGGATGGGGAAAGCACGCCGTCGGTCGAAGTTCCGGTCGGTGACTTTTTCGGCCTCGGGCTGGGCGAATACTTCGTTTACCAGTCGTCGCTGCTGGCGGTGGCGCCCATGAAAGCTCTGAACTCCTATTTCCCCATGCCGTTTGCGAGCACGGCGCGCATTACGCTGACCAACGAAGGGACGGTTCGCACGCGGAATTTGTATTTCGCAGCGGATTATGTCATGCTGCCCAGCCTTCCCGCCGGACTCGCACGGTTTCATGCACAGTTCCGCCAGGCCACCCCGTGCAAAGGCGTGGTGAGCGATGGAAAAAACCTGAGCGGCCGCGACAATTATGTGTTTCTTGAGGCGGCGGGCGAGGGACATTTTGTGGGCGTGACGCAGGCCGTGGTGCAAAACCAGGATGGATGGTTCGGCGAGGGCGACGACATGACCTTTGTCGATGGCGCCGCATTGCCCACGATTAACGGAACGGGCACGGAAGACTATTACAACGGCGCATGGGATTTCGGCGGCCAGCCGTTCGCCAATCTTCATCAGGGTGCGCCCTACATTGTCGATCCGGAGCGCATTGGCGGACGCTATTGCCTCTACCGCTGGCACATCGAGAGCCCCATCGCCTTCACGAAATCGATCAAGGTGACTATCGAACATGGCACAGCCAACGATCGGTCCGACAGCTTCTTTTCGACCGCTTATTGGTACCAAACGGAGCCGCATGCGCCGTTTCCCGCGCTGCCCGCAGCGGCTGATCGAGCTCCCAAAGTATTTGCGGTGGGCGGGACAAAGGGTGCGGCGACGGCTGGTTAACTCCTTCCGTAGCAACAACTTCTATCCTGGCTCGGGGCGGCGGCGAAAGCAAACGTCCCAATACTGAAGTATTCACTTGACAATTCCCGAGATTCACACGATACTTAAGTTGTTGCTTAAGTATTTGCCCCGAGGAGGAACGAATATGACCACCGCAGAACAAACCGTCATTCACAACACTTTCGTTATCGAACGCAACTTTCCCTGGCGGCCGGCGCGCGTGTTCTCCGCCTTTGCGCAGCCAGCTCTCAAGCGCCGTTGGTACGCCGAGGGCGATCACGAGATCGAGGATTTTCATATGGATTTTCGCGCGGGCGGGAGCGAACAGTTTCGCTATCGCTTCAAGCAGGGTCACCCGATTGCAGGATCGGAAATCTCAAACGAAAGCGTGTATCAGGACATCGTGGAGGAGAAACGGATCGTAATGACCTCGCGAATGGCTCTGAACGGGAAGACCATTGTGGTGATGCTGGCGACATTCGAGTTTGTGCCCGCGGAAAAGGGCACGGACCTGATCCTGACGCATCAGGGAGCCTACATCGATTGGCCAGATGGAGTGAAGATGATTGAAGTTGGCTGGCGAGGACTTGTCGAACGGCTTGCGAAAGAGCTGGCGTAGTGAGAAATCGTCCTGTCGATATCGATCGGCTGTTTCACGCACTGGGTGATCCCACGCGACGGGCCATCCTCGATGGCCTGGTCGATCGGCCGCAATCCGTTTCGCAACTGGCCCAGCCGCTGGGAATCACCGTGACAGCAGTGATGCAGCACCTGGAGATTCTGGAGGCGGCGAGACTTGCGCACACTGAAAAGCTTGGCCGTGTGCGCACTTGCCGGGTCGAGGCTGCCGGATTCCGCGCGCTCGAGCAATGGATTCGCGATCATCGCACGGCCTGGGAGCGGAAGCTCGACCGGCTGGGCCAGCTGCTCGCCGAAGAGGATGAGATTCGATAGCTGGGAGCGAGCGCGAAGACTCAGAGTTTTTCGCGCAAAAAGCTGATGATCTGATCGGCCTGGACCACGCCCACCATGCGGTTCTGCGAGTCGACGACGGGAAGGGCGTGCAGGTTGTACTTGTCGAACATCTCGGCGAGCTCGTTTTGTTTCATGTCGGCGGGGCAGGAGAGCACGCGGGGCTCGGCCAGCACGGCGAGACGCGTTTCGGGCTGCGCCATAACCAGGCGCGCCAGGGGGACGGCGCCGCGCAGGACGCGCTTTTCGTCGAGCAGGAAGACTTCGGTCACGGTTTCGGGGTCGCCGTCGAAGCTGCGCAGCGCCTGCACCGCCTGAGACACGGCGGCGTCAGTACCTACGTAGACGAACTCCGTAGTCATGTGGCCGGCGGCTGAGTCCTCATCGAACTCCAGCAGCTCTTCCACCTCCTGCCGCTCCTCCGGCTCCATTTCTTCGAGAATGGCGTCGGACCGCTCTTCGGGCAGCTCCGAGAGCAGATCGGCGGCAGCGCCGGGGTCCATTTCTTCGACGATGTCGGCAATGCGCTCCTCATCAAGCTTCTCAAGCAGCGACTTTTGCAGCTTGGGCTCGACCTCTTCGAGCGTTTCGGCTGCAACCTCTTCGTCGAGCGAAGTGAACACAGCCTCGCGCTCAGCCGGAGCCAGGTCCTCGAGGATGTCGGCGAGCTCGGAGGGGTGAATCCCGGCCAAGCGCTCGTGCTCAATGCGCAACTTGACGCGGCGGGCGGGATCGGGCTCGATGACGTCGACAAATTGCCAGGGGATGGCGCGCGCGCCGAACTTGCGCGAGACGGACTCCAGCGAGGTGCGCGGCAAAACGCCTTTGAAGACGCGGCGGAAGGCGCCGCGCAGGCCCACTTCCACTTCAACGACGCGCAACAGTTGGGAAAGGCCTTGCGGGATCCATTCCAGATCGACATCGTTCACGCGGACCACTTTGCGGCCATTGATGTCGATGATCTGGCGGTCGACGAGGTCCTGCTGCAAGTAGAGGAAATTGCCTTCGTCTTTGAGTGGAGCGAGCGCGCCAGGCGAGCGCAGCTCGAGGGTGCCGGCGGGAGTTTCCATCACTTCCTGGGAAGGAACAAGGGAAAGACCTTCGCGGGATTTGAGCACCAGACCGGCCACTTTGCCGCCATCGGGGCCGGTGGCCACGGCGATATCTTTAAGCTTGCCGCGGAGCTGGCCGCTCGAGTCGGTCACCGGCGTACCGAGAATGGCCGTCAGGCTGACACGAGTTGCGACGCGCGGCTCGGCTCGCGTGTTCATGGGATGAGTGTAGACCTTTGCAGCGGTCTTTGACCGGTGGCGGTTCCTAGGTAGCTACGCCCATAGGCGGCTTTTCAAGGTCGCCGCTTCCCGCCACTTTCACCGCCACCTGATGCACGTGGTTGTCGATGCGGCTCCCGGCGAGGTTGTGCAGCCTTGACACAATCGCATGCAGACTTGAAACTTCGAAGAGGTTCAAGGAGCCGGTCGGAGTCGAGGGACCACTCCTGCGGAGGCGGAAGACGGGCCGGTGAGCGCAACCACCAGAGGCAAACGAAGTTTTCGGTTAAGCTCCACGATGGAGAGTGTAGGGGAAGTGGAGGCTGCCGCAGATCAGATGGCCACCGAGGCAGGTCTCGACGAGGACCGGAGGTTCCACGTCGCCATGGCGGTGCGCGAGGCCGCCATCAATGCAGTGCTCCACGGCAATGAATACGATCCGGCCCTGCAGATCGAAGTTTCGTTCGAGATCACGGGCAAGGATTTGATTATTAAGATTGCCGACCAGGGCCGGGGATTCGATCCGGAGAAAATACCCGATCCGCTGGCCGAAGAAAACAAGCTGCGTGGCACGGGGCGTGGCATCTTTCTCATCCGGTCGCTGATGGATGAGGTACACTTTCGACAACTGCATCCCGGGACCGAGCTGACGCTGGTGAAACACCTGGCGCCGAGCGAGGAAACGACGACCTAGCCTGGCTCCAGACGGCGGGGTGCGCGGATCATTCGATCTCTCCGGGTAGAGGGGCGGCCGCAAGATTTCCGCATGCCGGTGGCCGTAAAGATGTTATAACCGAGGTACTGACAAGGAGGATGTTTCCGTGGCACTTGCGATAGCTTCCCGTGAAGTGGATGGCGTGACCGTACTTGACCTCAGTGGGCGTATCACACTGGGCGAGGGCAGCGTACAACTGCGCGACGCGATTCGCGACCTGATCAGCAAGGGACAGACGCACATTCTGCTGGATCTGGGCGATGTGAACTATATCGATAGCTCGGGGCTGGGCGAACTGGTGAGCGCCTATACGACGGCCAAGAACCAGGGCGCCGGGTTAAAGCTTCTCAAACTGAACAAGAAGGTCCACGACCTGCTGCAGTTGACCAAGCTGTACACCGTCTTCGACATCTACGACGACGAAGCCAGCGCTGTCGCTTCCTTCAAATAAGTAAAACCGGGCTTTCGGCGCTGGCAACAAAGCCGCAAAGGCCATCCCGCGCAGGCGGAGTGGCCTTTTTGCGTTTTGAGCCGGCCGCAGCCCAGCCTTCTGCATGATTGGGTGCCCCGGGGTCCCAATCAACTCGGAAAGGTCTAGAAACTCACTTTGGGTGCGTTCTCAGAGCCCGGACTGGCGGTAAAGTAGGCGTTGTTCGCCTGGTATCCGGCGATTCGCGCCCAAATATTATTAGGAAACTGCAGGATGAAGGTGTTGTACTCGCGAATGGCGTCGTTGTAGCGCAGGCGCGAGACTTTGATGCGGTTCTCGGTTCCGGCCAGCTCATCCTGCAGCCGCATGAACTGATCGCTGGAGCGCAGTTGCGGGTAATTCTCGGTCAGCAGCAGCAGCCGGCCGATGGCTCCGTCAAGTTGATTGCTGGCCGCGATTTTCTCCGACGGAGATGCCTGCGGATTCAGCATCCCGGCTCGCGCGTTGGCAATGTCGCCGTAAACGGTGCTTTCCTCCTTGGTAAATCCCTTCACGGTTTCCACCAGGTTGGGAATGAGGTCAGCGCGGCGCTGCAGGTCCGCATCGACGTTCGACCACGCCTCTTTCACTGACTGATCCTTGGCCACCATCTGATTTCTGGCGCTCACGTAGCTGCCAAAAACCATGAAAACCGCCAAAACCAGCACGGCCACGATGATCAATGTAATTCCAAGTCCCTTGCTCATAAACTTCATTCTCCTCTGCTGCTCAGAAACAGCTCCTGGCTGCCAGCTTCCAGCTGCTAGCCTTTAGCGATTGGGTATCAGCCAGCTAAGAGCGAATAGCTAAAAGCTAGAAGCTCGTCCTACCAGCTTCCCCCCGCGCCGCCGCCGCCAAAGCCACCGCCCATTCCACCGAATCCGCCGAACCCTCCGCCGCCTCCAGATCCTCCGCCTCCAAATCCGCCGCCTCCCATTCCGGATCCTCCAATCCAGGGTCCTCCGCGCCAGCCTCCACGGCCCCAGCCCCCAAAGAACAGGCCGGCTCCCAAGAGGATGCGCAACAGCGAAAATCCTCCGAAAAAGATCAGAACAATGAGGAAAAGAGCAAGGCCTCCCAGCGGCGAGCTTTGGTGCTCTGGTTGGTGCGTCTCGACGGGCGGATCTTCGTTCAATGTCACCTTGGCGTCGGCAGCGATCACCTGGGCCACTTCGCCCACGGCCAGCGTGACGGCGCCGTCGTAGTCGCCGGCGCGCAGATCGGGAACCATTTCGCGCCCAATGTCGCCCACCTTGCCGTCGGGCAGGATTCCTTCAAGCCCATAGCCGACTTCGATGCGGTACTTGTGGTCGGCAACGGCCAGCAGAACCATCACGTAACGGTTCTGGCCCTGGGCGCCCTTCCCCATCTTCCAGCGGTCTTCAAGCTGCGTAGCGTAGTCGTCGGCTTCGTCGCCGTTCAGGTCGTGCACGGTGACGACGGCAATCTGGGCGTTGGCCTGGGAGTGGTCGAGTTCCGCGCAGATAGCGTCGAGGCGCGCGACCGCCTGGGGCGAGAGCACGTGGGCGAAATCGCTGACATAGTCAGTGGGCTGGGGCAGGTCTTGAACGCGCTCGCCGCGCAACGTGGGGGCGAGAAACAGGAAGAAGGCCGCCAGAATGGACGATAACAGGATGCAACGAGCGCGGGGAAAGCCTTTCATTCCTTCCTCATTGTACGCGGGCGGGGTGGCAGAAGTTCCCGCGGCGGCAGGGCGGCAAATCAGCGAGTTAGCTAGTCGTCGAGACGCCGGCGCTTTTCTGCGCGCACCTCTCGAATGATTCGATCGATCTCGCGCGACGACAATCGGTCGGTGCCGTTTCTCACTGACAGCCCGCCAACTTTCTTGAGAATTCGAGGCTCGCGCAAGGCAGGCCTCTTGACTTTTTGCTTCGGAGTTTTTCGAGCCGCCGTCATAGACCTGATCATATCGCCGTCAATCTCTGCTTCGACGACTAAAGCATCGGCCCCTGCGTGCAAACTAAAATAAAGCTGACATGACCGAACTCCCCTCGCCCCCCGCCGCGCGCAAAGTGCATACCGAAACGAAGCTTTTCGGAGTCGTGCTTAACGACGATTACGTCTGGCTGCGCGACAAGGAAAATCCCGAGGTGACGGCGTACTTGGAGGCTGAGAACGCCTACGCCGACGCGGTGATGGCGCCGCTGGCCAAGCTGCGCGAAGAGCTTTACCTGGAGATGCTGAGCCACATCAAGCAGACCGATATTTCGGTTCCCTCTCGCGACGGCGCCTGGTGGTATTACACGCGCACTGAAGAGGGCCTGCAATACGCGATTCAATGCCGCAAGCGCGGCTCGCCGGCGGGGCCCGGCACCGATGCGACCGAAGAAGTGGTGCTGGATGGCAACGAACTGGCTAAAGGTCACGCATTTTTCGCGATCGGCGATACCGACATTACCGACGACGGCCGGTGGCTGGCGTACACCACCGACACTCAAGGCTTCAGGCAATACACGCTGCGCATCAAGGACCTGGACACGGGCGAGACGCTGCCGGGCGAAGTGGAGCGAGTGGGCTCGGTGGTGTGGGCGGCCGACAACCGAACGCTCTTTTACACCGTCGAGGACGAGCAGCAAAAGCGGCAGTACCAATTATGGCGGCAGGAGCTGCGCGCGCCCGTTTCGGCCGATGCACTCGTTTTTCAGGAAGACGACGAGCGATTCAACATTGGCGTGGGACGCACGCGCGACGGCAAGTACATCGTGTTGGAGTCGGGCAGTCACACCACGACTGAAGCGCGAGTCCTGCCGGCTGACGCGCCCACGGGCGAATTCGCGCTGATCGCGCCGCGCGAGAACGAGCGCGAGTACTCGGTCGACCATCGCAACGGGTTCTGGTTCATCCGGACGAACGATCGCGGGCGCAACTTCCGCCTGGTGACCGCGCCGGTGGCAACGCCGGGCCGCGCGCATTGGACCGAGCTGATGGCGCATCGCGATGCCGTGATGCTGGAGGAAGTGGACCTGTTCGCGGGATTCTTCATCGCGTGCGAGCGCGAAGACGGATTGCCGCGGCTGCGCCTTTGGAAGTTTGCAGGCGAGGGACCGCGGGCGGCGCTGGCGAGCGAGATTGCCTTCCCCGAACCGGCCTACAGCGCCTATCCCCACATCAACCGCATCTGGGAGACGGCGACCTTCCGCTACGCTTATCAATCGCTGGTGACGCCAAGCTCGGTGTACGAATACGACGTGGCGACCTGCGCTTCGACACTCCTGAAGCAGGTTGAGATTCCGGGCGGGTTCGATCGAACCCTCTACGCAAGCGAGCGCGTGCACGCCAGGGCCGCGGACGGCGCGGAGGTCCCGGTATCGATCGTGTACCGCAAGGACGCGCGGCAGCCAGGCAAAAACCCGCTGTACGTCTATGGCTATGGCTCGTACGGGTACGCGCTGCCGCTGGGATTCAATTCCAATCGGTTGAGCCTGCTCGATCGCGGCGTGGTGATGGCTTACGCGCATATTCGCGGCGGCGGCGACCTGGGCAAGCCATGGCACGATGCCGGCAAGATGCTGGTCAAGCGCAACTCATTTACCGATTTCATTGCCTGCGTGGAGTATTTGACCGCGCAGGGCTACGGCGATCCGAAACGCGTGGCGGCAGAAGGCGGATCAGCCGGCGGGTTGCTGATGGGTGCGATTGTCAACATGCGCCCGGATCTGTTCCGCGCGGTGGTTTCGCATGTTCCCTTTGTCGACGTGATGAACACCATGCTCGATGCTTCCCTGCCCCTCACCGTTCCCGAATACGAGGAGTGGGGCGATCCGAACCAGGAAGAATATTTCCGCTACATGCTCAGCTATTCGCCTTACGACAACCTGAAGCGCGACGCATATCCAGCGATGCTGGTCAAAACGTCGCTCTACGACAGCCAGGTGATGTACTGGGAGCCGGCAAAGTACGTCGCCAGGCTGCGCACGCTAAAGACAGACGCAAATCCCCTGCTGCTGGTGACGAATATGCAGGCTGGCCACGGCGGCGCCAGCGGCCGCTACGACTATTTAAAAGAGATTGCGCTCGACGACGCGTTTCTGCTGAAGGAACTGGGAGTTGTCTAACGAATTGCTGAATTCTGCGTCAGTGCCGTAAGGAGAAAGCGATGCGAAGGTCGAGGCTTTCAAGCTGTCTCATCGTTCTTGCCGCGGCTGGCGTTTGGTCCCAACAGGCCCCGGCGCCGGTTGATCTGGACGCGCAGTCTCCGCTCGTTCGAGACCCTCACTCAACCCAGGCAGACCTGGCAGTGCCGGCCTGTCCTGCAAAATTCAACGACGGCTTGGGGAGGAACGGAGTCGAAACGGCGGCTGATGAAAGTGTGAGGCCTCCCAGAGTTATTCACACGGCCCCGGCTGAGTTCTCGGATCAGGCAAGACAGGCACTCAAAAAGAAGCATATTCGCGAATTCGACGGCACCGTCCTGATCAACCTGATCGTGAACAAGAATGGCAACCCGCAAAATCTATGCCTTCGAAAGTCGCTGGGCTACGGCCTCGATGCAAATGGAGCAAGCGCGATCCAGCAATACCGATTTGCTCCTGCGACCAGAGACGGCGAGCCCACACCCTTCAGGATTACGATCGAAGTCGATTACAGGCTCTACTAACCGTAACCAGGTGCCCCACGTTCCGCTTTTGATGCGCGGGGCACTGTGTTCGCCTACGCGTTCTCCAGTTCTGCCAGCGTCTTCTCCAGACTTGCTGCGTCTTCCACGTTCAGCGACTTCAGCGCGGGATCGATCTGCTTGAGCAGCCCGCAGAGAACCTTGCCGGAGCCGACCTCGATGAAAATCTCAGTTCCCGCCGTTTTCAGCGTCTGCATGCAGTCTACCCAACGCACCGCGCCGGTCACCTGCCGAATGAGCGCGTCGCGCGTGGCGTCGGCGGTGGTGACAAGGGCGCCGGTGACATTGGCGGCGACGGGAATGTGCGGGTCACCGAGCGCAAGCCCCGCGAGCACGCGCGCAACCTCTTCCTGCGCGGGCTGCATGAGCTCGCTGTGAAAGGGCGCGCTGACCGCGAGCGCAACCACTTTGCGTGCGCCTTTGGCCTTGCAAAGGGCCGACGCTTTCTCCACGGCCGCAGCGGCGCCGGAGATGACGGTCTGATTAGGCGAGTTGAGGTTGGCAGCCTGCACGGTAAGACCGGTTTCGCGCGCAGCCTCGTCGCAGGCCTCAGCCACCAGTGCGGCATCGAGCGCCAGCACAGCGGCCATGGCGCCCTGGCCGGCAGGAACCGCCTGTTGCATGGCGCGCCCACGGGTTTTGACGGCGCGCACCGCGTCGGCAAAGCTGAGCGTGCCCGCGACGACGTGCGCCGACCACTCGCCGAGCGAATGTCCCGCGGCCAGCGAGGGCTTAACCCCGTGTTCGGCAAGCGCGCGCGCCGCAGCCACGCTGACGGTCAAGATGGCGGGCTGCGTGTTTTCGGTCAGGCGCAGTTGTTCTTCGGGCCCCTCGAAGCAGAGACGCGAGATGGGAAAGCCGAGCGCGGCGTCAGCCTCGGCGAAGGTTTGCGCTGCGGCGGGAAAGCGGTCAGCCAGCTCCTGGCCCATGCCGACGGCCTGTGAACCCTGCCCGGGGAAGAGGAAGGCAATTTTCTCTGACATTCGTCAAGGATTTTATCGTGTCGCCGGCAGCGAGTCCTATCCCACGAGCGAAAAGCAGTCATCCATTGACGGAAGAGGCGCGGGCAAGACGCCCGCACGACAGCCGGCAAGGATGCCGGCGCCACGGTTCCCTGTTCCCTGCTTTTCAGTTCCAGCGCTTCTTGTCGTCAGGGTCTTCGTCGATGAGCCGGCCCTGACCGTCGAATTTCACGGTGCGGCCCTGCGAGCGCATGTAGACCTCGAACTTGCGGGCGGCGCGGCGGCGCTTCCAGCGGTAGTAGCGGTTGCGCATGCCGTACCAGCTCTCGCTCAACGTGAACGACATGCCGCGCCGCGGAGCTGCGCGCGCGTAAAGCAGGCCGGCGAGCGCGCCGCCGAGCTGCGCAAAGGCGTACATGCGCTGCTGGCTGAAGAGCATGGCGATGGCGATAAGGCCATAGATGATGACCATGTAGCGCGCCTTGATGCCGATCACAAAAAACATGAGGAATTGCACGTCGCCGTAAAGCAGGCCGATGGCGGCCAGGAGCCCGAAGATGCCGCCAAAGCATCCATAAAGCGGGATGGGGAGTACGGAGTAGCCCAGCGTGCCGCTGGCCGCGTAGATGGCCAGCCCCGCCGCGGCCGTGCCCAGGACCGAAACAGCGTAAAGGCCGGTGACCCAACCCGCATTGTGGAAGCCCTCGAGGAACCCGGCAACGAACCAGAGCGAGAGCAGCTCGAGAAGCGTGCCCAGCAGGCCGGGATGCACGAAACTATAGGTGAGAGGCTGCCATAGCGCCCCGTGGAGGAAGGCCGGCGGGTCAAAGGTGAGCAGACCCACAAGCTGGGCCGAAACTGAGGAAAACGCAAAACTGGCCACCAGCAGGGCGAAGTAGGCGGCCAGGTTGATAAGGATCAGCCGGCGCGTAGCGCCCTTGAAATCGGGGAAGGCAAACGGGCTTGACCCAATGCGCGGCATCGCAGTTCTCAGAGTAAACGCTGGAGCGGGATGATGTCATTGGCGGCGGTGGGCAAGCCCGGAACGGGCGCACAAACTGCGATGCATTTGGCGAAGACGGCACTTTACCCGCAACCCAGACGGCCACAAATCGTCTGAATGATGCGAGGAGTATTGGCCTCTTGACCTGAGGCCCTGTTCTCACTAAAACTAGCGATGGTCACGGAAATTGTGACGTCTTTATCCCACGATAGGAAGAGGTATCCGGCGTTGATTTCAGTACCAAAGCACATCTCGAGCCCAAGCGCCGCAGAGCGATCGGCGGTCGAGCAACGTAACCAGAACTGCGAAAGGATGCAAGGAGGCCCCCATGCCGAACTGCCCTGAATGCGAGAATGCTCTGGACATCGACGCCGATGAAGTAGAAGAGGGCGACGTCGTGGCCTGCGAAGAGTGTGGATCGGAGTTCGAAGTGGTGGGCGTGGACCCGCTGGAGCTGGCGCGCGTGGAAGAGGACTTCGAAGAGGATGATGAACCTTTCGAAGAGGACGAGGAGGAGTGAAGATGAGCCGAAGCTGGCTGGCAGCGGTGGGATGTGCCCTTCTGGTGGTGGGCATCGCGCCTGGGAGCTCGCGGGACGCGCTGCTGACGCCAGGCGCGGCGTGGGGCCAGAACCTTGGCCAGCGCACGGTCTCAGGTACGGTGCTGAATGTGAATTCGGAGCCCGTGGTGGGCGCCACAGTGTTCCTGAAGAAC
>JASHQH010000100.1 GCA_030037635.1 Acidobacteriaceae bacterium | reverse complement strand
CAGTTCTACTTCCGGACCACGGACGTGACGGGAGTGGCGGAATTGCCGGCGGGTGTGGAGATGGTGATGCCCGGCGACAACGTGCAGCTGGAAGTGGATCTGATTACGCCGGTGGCCATGGAGAAGGGGTTGCGCTTCGCCATTCGCGAAGGCGGCCGCACCGTGGGCGCAGGCACGATCAGCGAAATCATCAAGTAAGTGAGAGTGAATCGAGCGATCAACGATCAGTGGTGAGTGGTCAGTAAGAAGTCGGCGCAAGGTAGTGAAATTCAGATCGGCACGAAAACTGAATACTGACAACTGATCACTGAACGCTGCGGCCCGAAGGGGAGCGAACATGCGGGAAATCATTACGTTGGAGTGCACCGAGTGCAAGGAGCGGAACTACTCGACGACCAAGAACAAGAAGACCGTGACGGGTCGGCTGGAGTTGAAGAAGTTTTGCAAGCGCTGCCGCAAGCACCAGGTGCATAAGGAAGCGAAGTGAGAAAGGCAGGGAATAGGGATTAGGGAATAGAAAAAGGGCGCAATCGTGCCGTCAAATCTACTCCCTATTCCCTGCATCAACAGGGGCGTAAGCTCAACGGCTAAACTGCCGGTCTCCAAAACCGGACTTGGGGGTTCGAATCCCTCCGCCCCTGCCAGAGAAGAAAGAGTGGTCGATGAACAGTGGTCATTGGTCAGTCAGGGCTGTGGCAAGCGAGCCGGTTCAAACTGATCACTGAACACTGATCACTGTTCACTGAAGGGAAGAAGTATGGCGACGAAATCGGCAATGGCGAGGGGCGACGATCAGCCGTTCAGGAAGCCCAAGTTTTTTGAAGGCATAGCGGGCACGTGGGACAACGCAACTGGCTTTCTGCGCGATGTGCGCGCCGAAATGCGCAAGGTGGTGACGCCCTCACGCAAAGAGGTGCGGGTGACCACTTCGGTGGTCATTGTGGCGGTGTTTCTGTTCGGTTTCTTCTTCTGGGTCGTGGACGCGGTCTTTAAAGTCGGCATTCATAATTTGCTGAGCTGGCTGGGCGCACAGCAGTGATGCCGGCTGGAATCGAGAGGAACATGGCAGACGAGCAGCAACAGCCCGTAGACGAGCAGGTTGACGCGCAGGCCTCCGCTACGGAGCCTGAGAAAGCCGAGGCGCCCCAACCTGCCGCGCAGCCGCAGGCAGAGGAAGCGCAGGCGCCAGAGTTGGCGAGCGAACCTGAATTGCCGGCGACAGAACCAGACGCGGAATTGGGCGCAATTCCAGAAGAGCCGGAGGCGCCGGCCGCCCAGCTGGCGAGCGAACCTGAATTGCCGGCGACAGAACCGGATGCGGAGTTGGGCGAAATTCCAGACGAGCCGGCGGCGCAGGAGGAAGCACCAGCGCCGGCGGAAGCAGCGGCCGAGGGGCCTGGGCCGGCCAGGAAACCTGCCAGGAAAAAGACAAAGGCGCGCGCCGCGGAGCCGGAAACGGCTGAAGAGGCCGAGCCGGAAGAAGCTGCGGCAGAGGCGAAGCCGGCCGAGCCGGAGATCCCGCGCAATCCTGCCTTCAAGTGGTACATCCTCCACGCTTATTCGGGCTTTGAGCGCAAAGTGCGCGAGTCGATCGAGAGCCGCGTGCAGGCCTTCGGATTAAGGGATCGCGTGGGACGCGTGATGATTCCCACCGAGCCGGTAACAGAGATCAACAACGGCAAGAAGCGCACTGTGGAGCGCGTGTTCTTGCCCGGCTACGTCCTGGTGGAGATGGATCTGGACAACAACTTGTGGCATGTGCTCAAAGACACGCCCAAGGTGACGGGATTTCTGGGCACCGGCGACAAGCCCGTGGCGCTGAGCGAGGAAGAGGTGAGCTCCATTCTCTTCCGCAGCGAGGTGGCCAAGGAGAAACCGCGGCTCAAGATCAAATTTGAGAAGAGCGAACAGGTGCGCATCACCGATGGACCGTTCGCCAACTTCAATGGTGTGGTGGACGAGATCAACGAGGATCGCGAGACCTTGAAGGTGATGGTCACGATCTTCGGGCGCTCCACGCCGGTCGAACTGGAGTTCGGCAAAGTGGAAAAGATTGAGTAGTTGCAGCTTCTAGCTACTAGCTTCTAGCTTCTAACCGGCGCCTACCTGGCGGACGCTGGCTTGATGCGAACGCTAAAGTTGCAGCACCAAAATTTGCAAAGGAAATGAACCAGCTGAAAGCTAGAAGCTAGGGGCTAGTAGCTGGTTCCGCAGGAACCGACATGGCACCTCCGAAGAAAGTTACCGGCTACGTGAAGTTGCAGATCGAAGCCGGCAAAGCCACTCCCGCGCCGCCCGTGGGCCCCGCTCTGGGCCAGGCGCAGGTTAACATCATGGAGTTCTGCAAGCAGTTCAACGCCAAGACGCAGGGCAAGGACCTGGCAGGGCTCATCATTCCGGTCGTGATCACGGTGTATGGTGACCGCACCTTCACCTTTGTCACCAAAACGCCGCCCGCGGCGGTGCTGCTGAAGAAAGCGGCAGGGATCGACAAGGGATCAGGCACGCCCAACAAGGAAAAGAAGGGCAAAGTGACCGAAAAGCAGGTGCGTGAGATCGCCACGCAGAAGATGCCCGATTTGAACGCCGCGTCGATCGAGGCGGCCATCAAGAGCATCAAGGGAACCGCGCGCTCCATGGGGATTGAAGTCGTTTAGCGCGCCGGCGAGTCAGCGCGCGTTCGAGCGCAGGTTCGCGAGCTGTCCGATCCCGTGGCGCTATCGTTTTCACCGCGGTGGCGCTTTCGCCTCGGCCTCGGCCCTTCTTATGGCAGCTCCCTCTGCATCGGTGATGATATCCACCCACAGAGGGTGCGCCGCTGCAGCCTCAGCTTCATAGTTGTCGTGCCAGTTCCACCACTTGTACGGCTGCGTCTGCGGATAACCCTCCGGCGAGTCCTCCCACGTCTCCTGGCGGCCGAGCGGCGTAACGTCGAGATAGCTCCAGACTGACCCCATCGCCTCGTCGCCGCGGCTGTTGATAAAGTACGTGCGGAACACCTTGTCGCCGTCGTGGATGAACACGTTGTGGCCGTGCCACTGGTCCACGCCAAAGTCCTTGTCGAAGCTGTCGGTCATGGTGTACCAGGGTATCTTCCAGCCCATGCGCTCTTTGAGGCGAACAATGTCGGCCTGCGGCGCACGCGACGCGTAAACGAGCGTGGTGTCGCGAGCGTTCAGATGCGCCAGATGGCCCACTTGATCGGCGCCCAGTGAGCAGCCCCGGCACGCGTGCTCGGGCCAGCCGAACACCCCGGGCTCGAAGAAGGCGCGATAGAGGATCAACTGCCGGCGGCCCTCGAACAGGTCGAGCAGGCTCATCTTCCCCTTCGGCCCTTCGAAAACGTACGCCTTTGACACGGCCATCCACGGCATGCGCCGCCGTTCTGCGGCCAGCGCGTCGCGCGAGTGGGTAAAGGCTCTTTCCTTCACGAGCAGCTGCTCGCGCGCAGCCTCCCACTCCTGCTGCGACACGATCGGCGGGGTTTTCATCGTGGGCAAGCCTGCTTGCTGATTGTTTTCCTTGCCTGGGGCCGTCTGCGTGGTCATGGCATTTTTCTCCAATCGTCAGAATTCGGTTTCTGGTTTGCGTTTCTTGCACGGCCCGGCGCTGCCGATGAGCCCGATGATGCTGCCGCCTGTTTTTGTGCAGCGGGTGAGAGCCATCGCTTGCAACACTTGGCCAGATCGGCGACGCTCGCTGCGCTGCCCCTGAAGCCAACATACGCGTCGGGGCGGATAAGAGTCACGGATAGATCCTCCGCAATACGGTTTGATCCATAGTGCTTAGATGTGGACTTGGGGTAGAAATTTGTGTGGACGGCGAGGATTTCGCGAGTTTGTCATGAAACAGAACCGAGGAAATTGCCGGGCCGACGCGACGCCGCCGCTTGCCCGCCATCTCTCCGGCCGAGGACGTTTTTCAATCAGGCGTTCCGTGCGGCAGGGGGCTGCAGGCCGAGGATTTCCACTTCGAGGCCGCCGAAGTCGGGATGGTCATTTTCGCGGATGCGGTAGGCGAGATCGACCAGGCTGCCCTGCTCGAGCCGGAGTTTCATGGCGCACTCGGCCAGGTTCCAGCCAACCGCACGGATGGAACTCAATGGTGCCGGGCTGGCAGGCAATCGAGCCGCAGCGCCGTTGGACGAAATCGCCGCCTGGGAGGGAACTGGCTCCTGCGCGAGTTCGAGGCAAAGGTGCTGCGCCTTCATAATGCGCGGCGGAGCCAGCAGGCGCGCCGAGCGAGCGAGGAAGATGGGCTCAGGGTTGCCGTGGCCGAGCGGCTCCAGCTTGCGCAACCAGCCGGCGAGAACAGGCGTAATGCGATCGAGCGGCAGCTCGGCGTGGATGCGCAGCAGGCGCTCGGGCAGGCGCGCGGCCAGACGAGATTCGGCGTAGGCGCGCAGCCGCCGCTTCAGCTCAGGCAGCTTTTCGGCGTCCATTGAAAAGCCCACGGCAAAAGCGTGGCCACCGAAGCGGGTGAACAGGTCGGCGCAGGGCTCGATGGCGGCCAGCAGAGCGAAGCCGTCGACGGACCGGCCCGAACCGTGGGCGATTCTGCCATTTGGGCCGTCTTCAACGCTCACCACAATGGCCGGCTTGGCGGTGCGCTCCACCACGCGCGAGGCCAGAATACCGATGACGCCGCGATGCCAGCCTTCACCGTCGATCACCAGCAGGCGATCGGCGGCGATTTCGGCGTTGGCCGCGAGACGCGATTCGATAGCCACGAGCGCGGCGGCCTCAACCTCGCGGCGCTCGCGATTCAGCTTTTCCAATTTGCCGGCCAGCTCGGTGGCGCGATGCGCGTCGCGCGTTGAGAAGAGCTCGATGACGTCCGAAGCCACGTCCATGCGGCCGGCGGCATTGATGCGCGGGGCGAGGCGGAAGGCGACGTCGAAACCGGTGAGCTGCTTTGAAGCGGGGTCGATGGCGGCGGCCGCGAACAGCGCGCGCAGGCCCGCTCCTACGGGACGGCGCAGCTCGCGCAGGCCCAGTGCAGCGATGGTGCGATTTTCGCCGCGCAGAGGAACGGCGTCGGCGATGGTGGCGATGGCAGCCATCTTCAGAAAGCTGGGCAGAATTTTTTCGCGCAGGCGAGCAGAGTCGCGTCGCTCGAGCAGCGCCTGCGCCAGCTTGAGTGCGATGGCGGCGCCGCAGAGATTCTTCTCCGGATAGTTACAGCCGGGCTGGTTGGGATTCAGGATGGCGAGCGCGGCAGGGACGGCATCGTCAGCGCCAGGCAGGTGGTGGTCGGTGAGGATGAGGTCGAGGCCGAGGCGGCGCGCGGTTTCAGCCTCGGCAAAGGCGCGCATGCCGGTGTCGACGGTCACCACCAGGCGAACGCCCTCGGCGGCCGCGCCTTCAAGGACGCTCGACTGCATGCCGTAGCCGTCGCGCAGACGATGCGGCACGTGGAAGCGGACGAGGCCGGCCGGCCCCCCGAGCATTTCGATGGCGGTCTTGAGCAGCACCACGGCGACGGTGCCGTCAACGTCGTAATCGCCATAGAGAAGAATCGGTTCGCGGGCGGCAATGGCGCGCTCCAGCCGCTCGACGGCTGCGCTCATGCCCAGCATCAGCAAGGGATCATGGAGATGCGCGGGCTCGGGGTTCAGGAACGCGAAGGCCTGCGCGGAATGGGTGATGCCGCGTGCGATGAGCAGTTCAGCCAGCGCGGGCGGTAAGCGCGCTTCGCGAGCCAGCGCGGCAGATTCGTCAGGATGCGGATCGGCCAGCAGCCAGCGTTGCGGGGGAAGCGTGACGGCGCGGCCCGCGCCGGCAGCTATGGCCGGGCTGCGTGGCGGAGGAGGCGATGGATTGATGGCCCCGGCCGTGCTCACGCCGCTTACTCGTCCTCGTCGTCGTGCGAGCGGGCGTCGTCGATGACGATGTCGTGGAAATTCTCGATGTTTTCCAGCAGCGTTTGATAGCGCTCGTACCACTCCGTGGTGGTTTCGTGCAGAAAAACCAGGCCCTGGTAGATGAAGCCCAGCTGAATGTAGCCCAGCATGCCGGAATATTTGCGCAGCCACTTGGCTTCCACCAGCTCGGCGGCCTCTTCGTCGGGGAAGTTCATCTCGCCGGCTTCCTCAATCAGCGCGTCGAGTTCTTCGCGGTCGAGCGTCATCTCGCTGAAGGTGATGAAAGGAGCGCCCACGTGCTTGGCCATCTCCACAAAGTCTTTCCATGCGTCGGGATTGCCGCGGCCTTCCCACAGAATGGAGGGGATGTCTTCGGTGACATAGCCGGGAAGACGGCGCATCCCATGGCCTTCAATAAAGGCCACCATGTCGTCTTTCAGCGAGAGGAGGTTATCAGTGCTCATCGTCAAGCCTCCATTCTCGCAGATGGGGGTGGGGCCGGGGCGGGTTGTCAAGGAAAACTTTGCGCCGGGGCGGCACGCTTGCCGGAGCCGGAGCTTGAGGTGCAGGAAGTTGCGCATTCGCAGCGCGGTTTGTGCACGTTCGCGCAGCTGAGGCGCCGTCATTTTTTTAAGGAGGCTGCGGCAGCGGGCGGGATTACTCTGGAATGAGTCGCCCAGAGGAGGTCTGCCGCTTGCCTGCGTTCGAACGACACGTTTTTGTCTGCCACAACCAGCGTCCTGCCGATGCACCGCGGCCATCATGCACCCGCGATGGAACCAGCGCGCTGCACGCGCGGCTGCAACAGCTTGCGCGCGAGGCTGGGCTGGGCGGCAGGGTGCGCATCAACAAGTCAGGCTGCCTGGACCAGTGCGAGCACGGGCCCACGGTGGTGGTGTACCCAGACGCGGTGTGGTATGGCGGCGTGCAGCCCGAGGATGCGGAGGAGATTGTGACCGAGCACCTGGTGGGCGGGCGGCCGGTGGAGCGGCTGCGCATTGCCGACGGCTGCCTGAACACCAAGAGCTGTCCGCACAAAGCAGTGACCTAGGGAAACGAGGGACCAGGGGACCGGGAAAGCGCGATGAAGCGAAGAGAATTCCTGAAGGCGGCAGGAGCGGCGGCAGCGATGGCGCAAGGCGCGATGGCGCAGGCGGGGCGGGGCTACGCCATCGTCATCGATTCGCGCGACGCCGTTGCCGGCTCGCCC
This sequence comes from Acidobacteriaceae bacterium, assembly GCA_030037635.1. Lineage (GTDB taxonomy): Bacteria > Acidobacteriota > Terriglobia > Terriglobales > Acidobacteriaceae > Telmatobacter. The sequence goes on along the minus strand of JASHQH010000100.1, from coordinate 4,021 downwards.
GCGGTCGCGTGGGCCGCCGACCAGTTGCGCAGCGCCCTGGCAACCAAGGGCAGGTTGTGCCAGGTGGCCCGGTTGGCTGACCGCGTGCCCAGAGCGGTCTTCTACGTCCTGGTGGCGGGAACAGGCTCGACGCCGGCGAAAACCTTTCTCCACGCCAATGCGGCCCTGACTTCGCCGGAAAGTTTCCGGCTGACCCCGGGGCGATACTCGAATGCGCCTGCAATTCTGGTTTCAGGCGGCGATGCGCGCGGGTATGTGTATGGACTGCTCGAGCTGGCCGAACGGGTGGCGTTTGGAACTGATCCCACCAGCGCGCTGCACCCGGCGAAGGCCATCGAGGAAAAGCCGGCAAACGAAGTGCGGAGCGTAGGCCGCTATTTTTGCTGCGAACTCGAAGACAAGCCGTGGCTCTGGGACCGGGATTTCTGGCCGGGCTACCTGGACTTGCTCGCACACAGCCGTTTCAATCGCTTCTGCCTTGCCTTTGGGCTCGAATATGACTTCCCCAAAGGGGTAACCAGCGATTATCTGCTCTTTCCCTATCCATATTTGGTCGAGGTGCCGGGATACGACGTGCGCGTGATGCAACTGGCTGAGTCCGACGGGAAGGTGCTGGCGGCGCCGGTGGCGGTCAGCGGCGACGAGCGGCAGAAAAATCTCGCGGCGCTCCAATTCATTGCCGCGCAGACGGCGGCGCGCGGATTGCATTTTCAGCTTGGGATCTGGACGCACGCTTACCAGTGGACCGACAGCCCGCACGCGTATCACCGCATCGAGGGCCTCACGCCGCAAACCCATGCTGCCTACTGCCGCGACGCGCTCGCCGTTCTGCTGAAGCAGATTCCGGAGATTCAGGGGCTCACGTTGCGCGTGCACGGCGAGAGCGGGATTCCCGAAGGCAGCTACGAGTTCTGGAAAACGCTGTTCGCCGCGGTGAGCGGCTGCGGGCGGACGGTGGAGATCGACATGCATGCCAAGGGCGTTGACCAGAAAATGATCGACATCGCCGCCGCCGCCGGCATGCCGGTAAAGCTGAGCGCGAAATTTTCGGCCGAGCACCAGAGCTTGGGATACCAGCAGGCCGACATTCGCGCTCTCGAAATTCCCAAGCCGGGACAGAAGGGCGAGGGGCCGTTCAGCGTGAGCTCGGGGGCGCGCTCGTTTACGCGCTACGGGTACGCGGATTTTTTAGAGACGGGCAGCCGCTACAAGCTGCTCTTCCGGCTTTGGCCGGGAGCACAGCGGCACCTGCTCAGTGCGGACTCGGAGATGGCGGCCGCGTTTGGACGCAGCGCGCATTTCTGCGGCGCGGCGGGGCTGGATTTGATGGAGCCGCTGACCTTCAAGGGCAGGGAAGGGTCAGGCCATGCCGGCGGGCGTTGCGCGTATGCCGATGCCGCACTGAGTCCTGAGCGCGATTGGCATAAATTCGAGCTCTACTATCGCGTGTTTGGGCGCAGGCTCTACGATCCCGATGCGAACCCGGATGCGTGGCGGCGCTGGCTGCATGGCCAGTTTGGCGCGGCTGCGCTGCCCGTGGAGATGGCGGTCGCCAATGCCAGCCGCATCCTGCCCCTGTTCACGTCGGCGCATCTGCCCTCGGCGTCAAATCACGCTTTCTGGCCCGAGATGTACACCAACATGCCGCTGGTCGTGGGCAGCGAACCGTCGCCGTACAGCGATACGCCGCAGCCGAAGTGTTTTGGCACGGTGAGCCCGCTCGATCCGCAGACCTTCTCCTCGGTGGACGAGCACGCGGCCGATTTGCTGGCTGGAAATCCCAGCCCCAAGTACTCGCCCATTGACGTAGCGCAGTGGATGGAGGATTGCGCCGCGGCGGCAAGTGATTTTCTTGATGCGGCTCGTGCCAGGATCGCTGCGCACGGGGCGGCTCCGTTTCCCCGCGCGGAGGCAGACGTCCTGATTCAGGTTGGACTGGGACGATTTTTCGCGTCGCGGCTGCGCGGCGGCGTCTTGTATGCGGTGTTTCAGCAGACCACGGAGCCCCAGGCGGCACTGCTGGCGCTGGACCAGTACAAGCTGGCGCGGGAAGCGTGGAGCGCGGCGGCGCATGCAGCGGCCGTTTATCAGAACGACGTCAGCTACGGAAGCACAGCGATGCGGCGCGGGCATTGGAGCGACCGGCTGGCGGCCATCGACACAGACATTCAAGCGCTGACCGAGCAGGTGCGCGCGGCGCCAGAGTCGGTCGAGCCATCGCCCAATACCCGGCGCGCGATTCTGGCGGCGACGGGAAGGCCGGCTCGCCCGGAGATTGAGTGCCTTCACACGGCGCCGGCCGCGTTCGAGCCGGGAGCGCCGCTGGCGCTGGAGATGACGGTTCCGCAACAGGCGATCGAGCCGGCGGTGGGGGCGGTGTTTCTCAGCTACCGGCACGTTGACCAGGCGGAACGCTGGCAGCGTGTTCAGATGCAGGCGAACGGGGTGAACTTCAGCGCGGCCATTCCGGCTGCCTACACGCAATCGAAATTTGCACTGCAATATCGGTTTGAAATGCGCGCCAAAAGTGGCGCGGCCTGGATGCTCCCCGGGTTCAACGCCGCGCTTTCCAATCAGCCGTACTACGCGGTGATGAGAAAGGGCGCGTAGAGGCTGCCTAAAATCCAGTTGTACAGCGCAAAGGCTCATGCGCTATGCTGAGATTTCGCCCATGATTTTTTCCCGCGACTACATTGGCTATCTTGCGCGTCGCACGGTCAAGCACCTGGTCGACGCCAAGATGATTACCACCAGCAATTTGAAGATGACTGAAGACCGCGTGAGCGCGGCGCTGGTTGACGAGCTCTCGCTCGAAGACCGCATCAACGAGGAGGTGCGTGTGATTCTCGACGCCTACTCAGAGGAGATGCGTAAGAGCGGCGCGCAGTATGCCGAGATGTTCAAGAAGGTAAAAACCGAGCTGGCCAAGAAGTACAAGGCGGTGCTATGAGGATCAGCCGCGACAAGCTCAACAAGCTGGCGCACACCGTGGCCGACACCCTGGCCGAGGTCGACGAGGTGGGCTTTCTTGAGGATCGCAACACCATCCGGCAGGAGGCGCGCAAGGCCCTGGAACTGCTGCTGACCGAGGAGGCGAAGATCGACACCATGGCCCGGCAGAAGATCGCCAACCAGCGCAAGATCATCCTCGAAGGCTCGCAGGAGTGGGACATTTTGTACCGCAAGTATTACAACGAAGAAGTGCGCAAACTGGGGATCTGAAGCGCGGTGGCCAGCGCTGCCCAGCTTTGGCAGCAACCCGGAATTTTGTTAGATTAGTTGAGTGGCCTGCGTTCGCGGGCCGCTTCCGCCAAGGCGCTATCGTCTAGGGGTTAGGACGTGAGATTCTCAATCTCAAAACCCGGGTTCGATTCCCGGTAGCGCTACCAGTCTTTTCCATCCTCTTCATTCTCGGCGGTTTAGCCGGTTACCCTCGCCCCGTTGCACTCTACCTTTCCGACATTCTTCGCGTAGATCGCCGGCTCAGAATTCCCTTTTCAATTGATCGCTTACCGTCTTTTCGCCCGGCTCTCGGTTAGCATCCAATTGTACGAATTGGAAAGGAGTAACCATGCGCTCAGTGTTCAGGAGTCTCGTTCCACTCTTGATTGGAACCGTATTGGCTGTTCCCGTTCTCGTAACGGGTTGCCGCTCTCAAGCCCCGCCGCAAGACGATAGCTATATTCAGTGGGAGCACGAAACCCACCGAGAGCACGTGGACCTGAGTAAGCGGAGCGCCGAGGAACAGAAAGAGTACCAGGATTGGCGCGCCAGTCATGGAGACCACCACTAGGACCGATTAGGTTGACCATTACGACTATCCTTTCACCGCTCAGGCCCGCTATTACAGCGGGCTTTTTGCTTGATTAGAAAGCGAAGCTCTCCTCTTGACAATCGAGAGAAAGGCGCGTACATCTCTAGATAATCGAGAGGAGAAGACAGCGCATGGCCGAGGGGTCGGGTGACCTGGTTCAGGGGACGCTGGAGATGCTGGTACTGAAGACTCTGGCTCTGGAACCCC
>JASHQH010000099.1 GCA_030037635.1 Acidobacteriaceae bacterium | reverse complement strand
TTTTTTGTGCAACATGTTGCAGGTCGCAGCAATACCGCGGGGACCGCTCCGGAAGACCCGGCAACGGGAAACCCCGCAATGGCTCAACTTTATAGAGATTCTCGATGCATTTCAACTGCGGTGGGGTGGAGTTTGGGACCGTGAACCGGTAAATGGGACCAGAATCAGGCTTTGCCGGCGCGGGCCTATGGGCTGATAGCATCAAATTGTGGAAAAAACCACGCATCCGCCTTGCGATATCGAACCCTCGACTTCGTCTGTGTCGACGCCCGTTCCGATGCTCGATCTGGAGCGCCAATACCGGCCCATCCATCGCGAACTGATGGATGCACTGGAACGTGTGCTCAACAGCCGGCAGTTCATTCTTGGCGAGCAAGTGACTCATTTTGAAAAGCTTGCCGCAGAACAACTGGGCGTGAAACATGCCCTGGGATGCTCTTCGGGAACCGACGCCTTGTGGCTGGCTCTGGCTGCGGTAGGCGCTGGCCCGGGCGTGGCCGTCCTGACCACGCCTTTCAGCTTTTTTGCCTCAGTGAGCTCAATTCTTCGCTGCGGGGCGGCCGCGGTCCTGGCCGACATTGACCCGGTTACTTTTTGCTTATCACCCAAGGCTGTCGAGGCGGTTCTGGAGGGTCCGCGCGCCCGCGGAGCGCGGATTTTGCTGCCGGTCGACCTCTATGGGCAGTGCTGCGATTGGGGTGCATTTTCGCGCCTGGGACGCGAGCGCGGGCTGACCCTGATTGAGGACGCGGCTCAGGCCTGGGGCGCGGAATGCGATGGAGAGAAGGCCGGGGGGGTAGGCGATGTTGCGGCGTTCAGCTTCTATCCCACCAAAAATCTGAGCGCGGCGGGCGACGCGGGCATGGTGACGACCAACTCCGGGGAGCTGGCTGAGCGGGTGCGGTCGCTGCGCCAGCACGGGATGCGGCGCCGCTATTATCACGACGAGCTGGGCTGGAACGCACGCATGGATGGATTCCAGGGCGCGGTGCTGGCGGTCAAGTTGAAGTACATCGCAGGCTGGAACGAGGCGCGGCGCGCTTCGGCGGCGCGGTATGACGCGCTGTTTGCCAAGGCGGGATTAGCCGAAGCAGGGACCTACCCATCGCATGGAGTGGTTTTGCCGCGCGAGGTTGCGGGCGCACGGCATGTGTGGCACCAATATGTGATCCGCGCCCCGCGACGCGATGCGCTTCGCGAATTCCTGACTGCGCGCCGGATTGGCTCGGAGATCTATTATCCCGTCCCGCTGCACCGGCAGGAAGCGCTGAAAAGCCTGGGCTACGCCGAAGGAGACTTCCCTGAAGCTGAACGCGCCGCGCGCGAAGTGCTGGCGCTGCCCATGTTTCCCGAGCTACGCGAGGACGAGCAGGAGACCGTGGTCACGGCGATCGCGGAGTTCTATTCGTAGCTGACAAGCCTGCGACGCTTTCCGCAAGCCCGTCTTGGCGGAATTTCCAACCTGGGCGCGGCCTCTTCCTGATAAAAAACTGACAAGGAGAGCTGCCTTGCGCATTGCCATCGACACCGGCGGCACGTTTACCGACTGCGTTTGCTTTGTGGACGGAGAACTGCGCGTGGTGAAGATTTTTTCAACGCCCGGCGATCCCTCGCGGGCGTTGCTGGAGGGCGTGCGCTTGTTGGGCGGCGGAGCAAACGTGGAAGTGCGCCACGGAACCACCGTGGGCACGAACACCATGCTGGAGCAAACCGGGGCGCGCGTTGCCTTTGTCACGACCGCCGGTTTTGAAGACACCATCGCCATTGGACGGCAAGCGCGCGAAAAACTCTATGACTGGTTTGCGGCTGCGCCAATTTGCCTGGTGCCGCGAGAACTGCGCTTTGGCGTGACCGAGCGCGTGAGCGCCGAGGGAAGAATGCTGCGCGCGCCGGCGGACGAGGAGCTGGCCGCGCTGCTTGAGGCAGTGCGAGCCGGCAGCGCGCAGGCTGCGGCCATCTCGCTGCTGTTTTCGTTTGCGAATCCTGCCACCGAACAGCGGATTGAGGCGCAGCTTAGCGGGCTGGGCATTCCTGTGTCCGCATCGCACCGCATTCTGCCGGAGTTTCGCGAATACGAGCGCGCGTCGGCCACGGTGGTAAACGCGTACCTGGCCCCGCGCATGCAAAGCTACCTGTCGGCGCTGGAGCGGCGCATCGCCGAAGAACATCGCGGCGGGCGCGTGGACGTGATGCAGTCATCGGGCGGAATCATTCCGGCGCGAGTGGGAGCGGTTGAGCCGGTGCGCACGGTGTTGAGCGGGCCTGCCGGCGGCGTGGTGGGCGCTTGCCGCGTGGCGCAATGGGCCGGCTTTGAGCGCATCATCGGCTTCGACATGGGCGGCACGTCGACCGATGTGTTTCTGGCCAACGCCCGAACCGGCGCCGAGCGCACGCGCGAGGCCGTGGTGGCGGGAGTGCCGGTAGGCGTGCCTATGCTCGACATTCATACGGCCGGCGCGGGTGGGGGTTCCATTGCGAGATTTGACGCGGGCGGCATGCTGCGCGTGGGGCCGGAGTCAGCGGGTGCCGATCCGGGGCCGATCTGCTTTGGGCGCGGCGAACGGGCGACGGTGACCGACGCGAACTTTGTGCTGGGCCGCCTCGATGCGCAAAGTTTTCTGGGCGGCGGAGTGGATCTGGACCGCGAGCGCACGCTGCGGATGATGCGCCAGCAGAAAGGCGCGCTGGCAACGGTGGAGGAGTTCGCGGCAGGAATTCTGCGCGTGGTGGAAATGCAGATGGAGAAGGCGATCCGCGTCATCAGCGTGGAGCGGGGCCACGATCCGCGTGAGTTTACGCTGGTGGCGTTTGGAGGCGGCGGGCCGTTGCACGCCTGCTCGCTGGCAGCGGCGTTGCGCATTCCGCGCGTGCTGGTTCCCAGGCTGCCCGGCGCGCTTTCGGCAATAGGGATTCTGCTCGCAGATAACGTGCGCGATTTTTCGCGCACGGTGATGCTGCCGGGGAGCGAGATGGAGAATCTGAGCGGAAGTTTTGGCGAGCTGGAGCGCCAGGGGGTGACGGAGTTTGCCGCCGAGGGATTCGCGGGCGTGGCCGACCGAAGCGTGGATCTGCGCTATCGCGGCCAGGGATATGAGTTGAATGTGGTATACGATCCGCAAGCGCCGGAGCGGTCGATCGAGGCGTTTCATGCGCTGCACCGGCAGCGGTACGGATTCGCCGATGCGGCGCGGCCGATGGAGATTGTGAGCCTTCGCGTGCGGATGATCGCGGCCAGCGAGCCGTACGAGCCCGAGCGGCGTGCGCTTGTGCCGGGCGATGGCGGCGCAGCTCTTTCTGCGGAGCGAGAGGTGTACTTTGACGGAGGATTCAGGCCCACGCGATTCTACCGGCGCGAAAAGCTTGCTCCGGGCGACGTGGTGAACGGGCCGGCAATGATTACCGAATACACTGCCGCGACGCTGCTGCCGCCGGAATGCAAGGCAAGCGTGGACGGGCTGGGCAACCTGGTGATCGATATTGGCGAGGTGGGTGGATGACCAGGCACGCGAACGATCCGGTGGAGCTATCGATCTTTCAGTGCGCTGTGCACTCCATTGCCGAAGAGATGGGTGCAGCGCTGCGGCGCACTGCGCTTTCGCCGAACATTAAAGAGCGGCGCGATTACTCGTGCGCGGTGTTCGACGGGCGCGGCCGCGTAATCGCCATGGGCGACCATATGCCCGTGCATCTCGGATCGATGCCGATGAGCGTGCAGGCCGCGATTGCGGCGCTCAACTTCGGTCCCGGCGATCTTGCTGTGCTGAACGATCCTTACGCGGGCGGAACGCACCTGCCCGACATCACCATGGTGCTGCCGGTCTTTCTGGAGGGCGACCTCGAGCCGGCCTTCTTTGTGGCTAATCGCGCGCATCACGCCGACGTGGGAGGGAAATTCGCAGGATCGATGGGTCCGGCCACGACCATCGACGATGAAGGGATCAGGATTCCTCCCACGCGGATCGTGCGCGGCGGACGAGTCGATCGCGAGGTGCTGGACGGGATTTTGCGCAACGTGCGCACACCGTGGGAACGCGAGGGTGACCTGGACGCGCAGATGGGCGCGTGCCGCGTGGGCGAGCAGCGCATGCTGCAACTGGCGGCGAAATATGGAATGGGAAAGCTGAATGCGCTGATCGAGGAGCTACTCGATTATTCTGAGCGCCTGGTGCGCGCAGAGCTGCGGCAGATGCCGGCCGGCGAGTTCGACGCGGAGGACTGGCTCGACAGCGATGGCGTGACGGACGAGCCGATCCGGATTGCCGTGCGCCTGCGCATCGATCCGGAAGCGGGTGCGCTCGATGTAGACTTTGCGGGCTCGTCGCCGCAGGTGGCAGGCGCTGTGAATGCGGTCCGTGCCATCACGCTCTCGGCGTGCTTTTATGTCTTGCGATGTTTGCTGGCTGAGGATGCACCGGCGACAGAGGGGATTCTGCGGCCGCTCACGCTGCACGCGCCGGAAGGTTCGATTGTGAATGCACGGCCGCCCGCGGCGGTGGCCGGCGGAAATGTGGAAACATCGCAACGCATCGTGGATGTGCTGATGCGGGCGCTGGCGATGGCCGTGCCCGCGCGTGTTCCGGCGGCGAGTGCTGGAACCATGACCAATGTGACCATCGGCGGAATCGATCCCAGGACCAACGAGCCATTCGCGTATTACGAAACGGCGGCGGGAGGGATGGGTGCGCGGCCGGGACTCGACGGCATCAGCGGCGTCCACACGCACATGACGAATTCACTCAACACTCCCATCGAAGCGCTCGAATATGCGTATCCGTTTCGCGTGCGCCGCTATGGTTATCGCCGCGGATCGGGCGGCGAAGGGAAATTTCACGGCGGGGATGGATTGATTCGGGAGATCGAATTGCTCGCCGATGCGGAGGTGACGCTGCTGGCGGAGCGGAGACGTTTTCGGCCGTATGGACTGGCAGGCGGCGGTGAGGGAGCGGCGGGCGGAGCTTGGGTGACGAAGACGGAGGCCGGCGAAGAAGTTGAGTTGCCCGGAAAATGCAGCGTAAAGCTCGCCAGGGGCGACGTTGTGCGGATCGAAACGCCCGGCGGTGGAGGGTGGGGAAGGCGGGGAACAGATAACCAGGGGATCAGCTGATTCGTGCTGGGTTGGGAGGTTTGGTTTCACCGGTCAGATGGGCAAGTCGGCGGCGCGGATGGAGTTCCGCTCCCACCTGGCGCCGTAACGACACGAAGCACAGCAAGTACGGGCCTGGAGGTCCGCACGAACGGCCACTCAGGAGACCGGCTACAAATACGAGGGAAGCCGCGGGTTGGGGACGCGTCAGGATCGGACTGCCCTACACAGTCGGCGCCTTCACTTCGACGTTCGAAGCGGTTTCAACAAACGTAGCGATGGCAGAGTGATCGCAGTCGCCCTTGCCGTGGGCGATCAGCGACGAGATCATCTGCTGGACTTGAGCAGTTAAAGGCAGGCACACGCTGTTCGCCTCAGCGGTTTTGAGAGCATTGCGCAGGTCTTTCTGGTGCAGATTGATTTTGAAGCCCGGCTTGAAGTTGCGCGCGATCAGCATGGGGCCCTTGGCGTTGAGCACTGCGCTGCCGGCAAGTCCGCCCTTGACGGCATTCACCACCACTTCAGGATTGAGTCCGCAACGCGTGGCCAGGGTGAGCGCCTCGCCCATGGCCGCGATGTTGCAAGCCACCATGATCTGATTCGCGAGCTTGGTAGTGTTGCCCGCGCCAACGGGTCCGGTGAGCGTAACGCTCGAACCCATGCACTTGAGAATCGGCTCGGCTTTCTGGAATACGGCCTCGCTGCCGCCCACCATGATGGCCAGCGTGCCGTCGATGGCCTTGGGCTCACCGCCGCTTACCGGCGCATCCAGGAAATCCACGCCTTTCTGCGCGCAAGCCGTGGCAATCTTCTGCGAAACCAGCGGGCTGATGGAGCTCATATCGATAATGAGCGAGCCGGACTTGGCTCCGGAGAGGATGCCGTTGGGGCCGAGCACCACTTCTTCCACCTCAGGGCCGTCGGGCAGCATGGTGATGACGATAGACGCGCGGGCGCCGACGTCGGCGTTCGATGTACCGCGCTGGGCGCCCTCGGCCACGCAGGCATCGAGCTTGGCCTTGGTGCGGCCGTAAGCCACCACCGTGTGACCGGCCTTCAAAAGATTCTTGAGCATGGGGCGGCCCATGATGCCGAGCCCGACAAAACCGACGGTTGCCATCGTTGTTCTCCTGTCGAATTTAAGATGAACATGTGCGCAACTACTTCAATTATTTTACCGAGATCGAGGAGCGCTTCCAGCAGCGGCGCGGATCGATTCTGTTGCTTTCGACGCTGGATTGGGCGCTGATTGAAACCTGGCGCGAGGCGGGAATTCCACTGGAGGCGGCGCTGCGTGGCATCGATGCGGCATTTGATAAGTATGAAACGCGGCAAAAGCGGGCCCGCATGCAGCGCATCAACGGGCTGGCGTGGTGCGCGCAGGCAGTGATGCAGGCGGCGGTGGAGATGAAAGAGGCGTCGACCGGCTCGGCGCCGGCAACGGGTTCAGAACGCGAATCGGGATTCGAGCACGAGCGTGTGGCCGCGCATTTGACGGCGGCGGCAGACGCGCTGCTTGCGGCAACGGTGGCAGAGGAAGCGTGCCGCGCAACAGCGGCGCGGTTGCGCGAGCTGGCGGCGGAGGTGACAGCGCACGCGGCGGAAAAGAAGGCTGTGGATCTGGAGAGCCTGGAGCGAACGCTGACGGTGCTTGAAGAGAAGCTATTCGAAGCCCTCAAGGCCGCAGCCCCCGAAGAGCTGCTGGTAGGACTGAAGGAACACGCGGCGCGCGAGCTGGCGCCCTATCGCAGCCGCATGGGCGTAGTCCAACTGCGGCAGGTGGAACGGCAATTTGTGCAGAAGCAATTGCTGGTTCACTACAAGCTGCCGCGATTGAGCCTGTTCTACATGAGCCAGCAATGAAGGAGCGGCGCAGCCAATCCGGGAATCGCGGTGGCATGCGCGGTTCATTGCGCGACCACCCTTCGCGCAAAGAGCGTCCGGAGGATCGGCCGCCGGCGGCACAGGCCCTCCCCAGCGCGTCGCAACTGGTGAGCATTGAAAAGCCGATTTATGGCGGCGCGTTCCTGGCCCACCTGGAGGGGAAAGCTGTCTTTGTGCCGCTGGCGCTGCCCGGCGAGCAGGCTCGGGTGCGCATCGTGGAAGAAAAACGCAGCTACGCAACCGCCGAGGTGGACGAGATTGTGGCATCGGCGGCCGAGAGGGCGGCGTCAAGGTGCGCGCATTTCGGTTCGTGTGGAAGCTGCCACTATCAGCACGCGGAGTATCCGTCGCAGCTCGAATTCAAACAATCCGTCTTACGCGAAACGCTGCAACGGGGAGGCGTTCGCGCGCCGGATGAGATTGCCGTGCTCGCCGGAGATCCGTGGGCATATCGCAATCGCATCCGCCTCGCGTTCGACGTGGAAGGGAGGCTGGGTTATCGCGGGCGGCGATCGCATGCCGTGATTCCCATTGCCGAGTGTCCCATCGCAGCTCCGCTGCTGGTGCGCGCCGCGCTGGCCGCTGGCGAGATCGTGCATGAGATGCGCCCTGGCCAGCGACCCGAGGAAATTTCACTTTTTTGCGATGCGGAAGAAACCGCGCTGCTGGCGAGCGTGGCGGCCGCGGCAGGTCGAAAGCAGTGGTTCGAAGATTTTGCACAATCGCTCGCGAAGAAAATTCCGGCTCTGAAGGGCGTGGAGTTGTCAGCCGCAGGCGAGAAGCGCCAGGCGCCGCAAAGCGTTGCGCAATGGGGCGCGAATTCCCTGCTCTATCCGAGCGCCGGCTTTGCCTATCGAGTGGATCACGGGGCGTTTTTCCAGGTGAACCGGTGGCTGCTGGATGCGCTGGTTGATGCGGTGGTAAAGCGCGGCATAACTGGCGGCAGGCTGGCATGGGATCTGTTCGCGGGCGTGGGTTTGTTTGCACGGCAGCTCGCGGGGCATTTCGATCGCGTAGAGGCGGTCGAGGCCGCGCAGGCGGCAACGGAAGCGCTTAAGCACAATCTGGCCGGAACGCGAGCGCGGGCCGTGAAAGCCACAACGCTGGAATTTCTGCGCGGCGCAGGCCCGAGGGAGCGGCCGGATCTCATGGTTGTGGACCCGCCGCGCGCAGGGCTGGGTGCGGAGACGACGGCGCTGCTGGCCGAGATTGGCGCGCCGGCTCTGGTGTATGTGTCGTGCGATCCGGCCACGCTGGCGCGCGACCTGCGCCATCTGCTGGCAGCGGGCTACACAATTGAAAACATCACACTTACCGACCTGTTTCCGCAGACCTTTCACATCGAAACGGTGGTTCAACTTCGCCGGTGATGGGCGTCGCATGCCTTGAATCCGCCTTCCTGATAGGCTGGTTGACTAACTCAATCTTCATCCTGTGGGCACGATGCAAGCCGACTCCGCCAATTCCGGGCAAGCTGTGCCCGGCCTCCACGCCGTGCCGCTGTTCCATGCAGCGTGGCTGTTCGCGCTGGGGATTCTTGTGGCGAGCCGGCTCTCGCTGAACCCAAGCCTGGTGCTTATCGCGCTGGTTTTGGCGGCTGCTTTGTGCGGCGTGGCCGCTTTGTGCGCACCGCGTGTTGCGTGGCTTCCGCTGGCTGTGTTGTGGCTGCTGTTGGGCGCGTGGTGCGCAGAGATGGAGCCGCGGCCTGGGCCAGCGCTTCAGGTGGCCGCGCTTTCTGACGGCCTGTTGCGCACCGTGGAAGGGACGGTGGTGGATGCGGGCCCGGTGCGAACTGAAATCGAACAAAATGCCGGCGAGGCGATGGCTTCAGCACCGTCACAGCGCGTGGATTTGCGCGTGGCGACGATGGAAGTAGTGACCGACGACAGCGACGCGCAGGCGCCAGTGAGCGGCGGCGTTCGGCTCACGGTCCGGTGGCCGGCCAATGCGGAAGCAGACGCGAGCGCCCAGGAATTCCAATGCGGCGAGCGCGTGCGCGCGGTGGTCCGACTGCTGCGGCCTGAGATCTATCGCGATCCCGGTGTCTGGAGCCGCGCGGATTATCTGCTGGACCAGGGCATCACGTCCACCGCAACGGTCGGCGTCGACCGCGTGGAGCGGGTGGGCCGCGACCGGGGAGCGTTTCTGCCATGCCGCCTGAGGGGTTGGCAGCATGCAACTACGGCGCGGCTGCTGGCGTTGCCTGGGGCTATGAGCGGTTTCCCGGCGGCCGTGCGGCTCACTGAGGACGATGCCATCATGCTGGCCGCGATGGTGGCCGGAGACCGCACCTACCTGACGCACGGGCTGCGCGTGGGATTCGAGCGCACGGGTTCGTTTCACATGCTGGTGGTTTCAGGGTTGCACCTGGCCATTGTGGCGGCATGCATCTTCTGGATCACGCGGCGGCTGCGGATGCCGCGCGTGCCGGCCACGATGATAACCATCGCCGCGTCATTCGCGTATGCGCTTTTTACCGGCTTCGCCACGCCGGTGCAACGCTCGCTGTGGATGGTAACGCTTTACCTGCTGGGGCGGCTGGTTTACCGCCAACGTAGCGTGCTCAATACGATTGGGTTTGCCGCACTTTGTCTGATGGTAGTGAGCCCCCGCAGTTTGTTTGATTCCAGCCTGCAGATGACGCTGCTGGCCGTAATTGCTATCGCCGGCGTAGCGGCTCCGCTGCTGCAGGCGACTATCCATCCCTATGCTGCTGCGACGCGCGACCTGCGGCTGGTGGCAATGGACATCAAGCTCGAGCCAAGACTCGCGCAGTTTCGCGTGACCATGCGCATGCTTGCCGAACGGCTGCAGCGGGCGGGAAACGGCGCGATGGCGTGGCGGATTTTTCCGTGGACGGTGCGCTTTGCGGTTCGCGTGGCCGAGCTGGTAGTGATCTCGTGCGTAGTGGAGCTGGCGATGACCCTGCCGATGGCCGTTTATTTCCATCGCATCACGCTTTTTGCCTTGCCCGTGAATCTGCTGATCGTTCCGCTTTTGCTGGCACTGATGCCCGCCGCGCTGCTGACACTGCTGGCGCTGGTGGTCTGGCCGGCGGCGGCCGCGGTCCCGGCCATGCTGGTCGCGCTGGTCATGCACCTCGGAGTGCGCCTGGTGCATTTGTTCGGGTCCATGACGCTGGGGGATTTCAGGATTCCCAGCCCGCTGCTGTGGCAATCGGCGGCGTTCTGCGTGCTGCTGGCGGCTGCCATCGCGCTGGCGCATGGACTCCCTCAGGGGCTAAAGCCCTCCATCCTGCACAACACTTTTGGCACGACTGAAATTGCGCCCTTTCAAAACGGGACCGATGCCGCGCGCAGAGGACGTTGGATGCGCCGCTCGGCCTGGGCGGCGCTTGCGCTGGCCGCGCTGGCTGCCGTGATGCCGCGGCCGGTGGAGCGTCCCCGCGGCGAGCTGCTGATGGAAGCCATCGACGTGGGCCAGGGCGACTCGCTGCTGGTGATTACGCCCGACGGGAAGACGCTGCTGGTGGATGGAGGAGGATTTGGCGGCGGACCGCGAGAGGTGTCGCATTCTGACGAGGCGCAGGATTTCGACATCGGCGAAGAGGTGGTGTCGCCGGCGCTCTGGGCGCGCGGCATCCGGCGCCTGGATGCAGTGGCGCTGAGTCATGCGCACTCCGACCACATGGGCGGACTGCCCGCGGTGCTGCGCAATTTTCGCCCCAATGAGTTGTGGGTGGGCAACAATCCGCACTTTGCAGCGTACAACGCGCTGCTTGGCGAGGCGGATGAGCTGCACGTGCGCATTCGGACCTTCCGCGCGGGCGATGCATTTGCCTTTGGCGATGCACAGGTGCACGTTCTGGCGCCGTTCCGCGATTATCAGCCGGGCGCGGAGCCCTCGAACAACGATTCACTGGTGTTGCACGTGGCGTTTGGCGCGACGTCGGTAATGCTGGAAGGAGATGCCGAAGCGCCGATCGAGCAGGCCATGCTTTCAGAGCCGGGGCTCAAAAGCACGCTGCTCAAAGTCGGTCATCACGGCAGCATCACGTCGACCCGTCCGGAGTTCTTTGCGCGCGTAGCGCCGCAGTGGGCGGTGATCTCGTGCGGGCTGCGCAACCGCTATGGGCATCCACGCGAAGAAGTATTGGAGGAGTTGCAACAAGCGCACGTGCGCACCTTCCGGACCGACATTCACGGGATTTCGTGCTTCGTGTTGGACGGGAAAAGCGCCGCGCCGGAGCAATGCGGCGACCTGGGACGCCCCTAGCTGGGGATGACAGTTCCTCTATTGATCGCTCGCGGCGCGGATCGCCAGCAGCGTCTCCAGCAGCGGCTTGAGCAACTTGATGTCGAGAGCGTTGGCGCCGTCGGATTTGGCGTGAGCCGGGTCGTCGTGCACTTCAACGAAAAGGCCGTCGATGCCCGCAGCCACCGCGGCGCGCGCCAGCAAAGGAATGAATTCGGGCTGGCCGCCGCTGACGCCGTCGGCAGCCGAAGGCTGCTGCACGGAGTGGGTGGCATCGAAGACGACCGGAGCGAGACCGCGCATGACAGCCAGTGAGCGGAAATCGACGACGAGATTGTTATAGCCGAAAGTTGAGCCGCGCTCGGTGAGGATGACGCGCTCGTTGCCGGTGGAGCGGACCTTCTCGACTCCATGGCTCATATCCCAGGGCGCCACGAACTGGCCTTTCTTGATGTTGACGGCGCGGCCGGTGCGGCCGGCAGCGACCAGCAGATCGGTCTGGCGGCAGAGAAAAGCTGGAATCTGTAAGACGTCGACGGCTTCGGCAGCCACTTCGCAGTGCGCGGGCTCGTGCACGTCAGTGAGGACGGGCAGGCCGGTGTCTTTGGCGATGCGGCCAAGAATGCGCGTGCCCTCAACCAGGCCGGGGCCGCGATAGCTCTTTACGCTGGTGCGGTTGGCTTTATCGTAGCTGGCTTTGAAGATGTAGGAGACGCCGAGGTCGGAGGTAATGCGCTGAACCGCCTCAGCAATGGAACGCGCGTGGGCTTCGGACTCGATGACGCAGGGGCCGGCAATGAGGAAGAGCCGGCCCGCGCCAACTTGCACCGGCCCGACTTCGAAAGAAGAACTCACGAGGAAATTTTACAGGGGTCAGGTGACGGCGGTCGGGGGTCAGATTCCGGTCGCGCGCAGGGGTACAGCTACGCGCGCTTCACTGAAGTCGAGGTCGGGGCGAACGTTTGTTTGCTCCCACCCTTGCCGCAAGGACCCCCGGCAAGGATGGGGCAACTGCAAGCAAACCGCGGCAAGGATGGGCGCCCATCAAAAAAATGCGCGCCGGCAGTTATCCGGTGTGGCTGCGCGACCACTCCCAGAGGGCACGGTCGAGAGCGCGCAGCGGGGTGGGAGCGGGTAGTTCGCTCTGGGGCTTCACGATGTTGCTCTCGGCGAGCCGCTTGCAGAACGCCAAATACTCCTCGTAGAAGTGCACATCATGGCGCGAGTGGCCCAATGCCTCCAGGGCGCGGAAATCGAGCACTGTGTAGCGTTCGGGGTAGATCGCGGCCAGAATGGCTGAGGCCACGGGAAGATCGACCCCGTGCAACTCCAGCAGAGCCCTGACGGCCGATTCTGTTGTCGATTCGGGCGAGGCAGCGATGGCCAGTGCCCGCCGGATCTTCTCGTTGCTGTTCCCGATCAGATAATGCACCACACGTTCAGACTTCCATCGCACAATCGCTTCCAGATTGGCCAGCGTATATTCCCCTTTCTTGCGAATGGCCTCGCCAGCCTCAAAGGCCGCCTTCTCCAGGCTCTGATCCTTCTCACCGATTTCGTGCCAATACTGCTCCGCCAAATGCTGCAGGTCCGACTCAGCGGGCTGCAACTGAAAATAGGCGACCATTTTTCACTTTCCGTCCTTTCTTTCCCTTAAGCAATTCCAGAATTGCCACACCACGCAGCCACCTGGTTCAAAATCGCTGCGGTCGTCGGTGAGCGGCAAGCTCGCAACAGAAGGTGCACCGATTCTGGAATCACCCCAAAAACTTACACACAATAGGCCTGTTACGAAACCTTTGTCAATGACCCAAACGACAGTTTTCGTGCTGTCGAACCGGACTGGTTCATGAGACGACCAGGGCGCTTTCAACGCGTGTGCGAAAGGCTGTGGAAAAGGTGCTTTTCAGGGAATTTTCACGGGCCATGGAGGTCCTTTCCGGCGGTTAGGCGTGGACCGACAAAACCTGCAAGCCGAAGTTATTGAAAAGCTTATGGCCATTCGATCACCGGTTGTGGCGCGCACGACGGGAGCTGAAATGGGAGCGCCGATCGCTCGTAGCCTGTTGTCGCCTAAGGTTGGGCCGACGCCTATCTCGCCGCGCTTGCCACGGCAGGGAACCTGACCTTAGTTACGATAGATCGCGCGCTGGCGGCGAAGGTGAAGGGGGCGGTGCTGCTGGGTCAGGCGTTTTTCGCGCGATGTCTACAGCAGAATGAGCGAAAGGCAACCGCAGATCCCTCGACTCCCGCCGCACGTCGGTCGCTCAGGATGACAGCGCGTTGGTGAGGGTTGGGGTCTCGCCGGTCTCAGAAGCAAGGCGCTGCAGCCGGTTCCTGTAGCTGGCCACGATGAACTCGCGGAACAGCGGGTGCGGCTCGAGCGGTTTCGATTTGAATTCCGGGTGGAACTGGCAGCCCAGGAAATAGGGATGGCCCGGGATCTCGACGATTTCGACGTAGGTCTGGTCGGGGGTGGCGCCGCTGATGCGCAGGCCGCCGCCGGTGAGCAGGGCCTCATATTCGCGGTTGAACTCGTAGCGGTGGCGATGGCGCTCGCTGATCTCCCTGGCGCCGCCATAAACACGCGACGCCAATGAATCTTCCTGCAGAACGCAGGTCCACGCGCCCAGGCGCATGGTGCCGCCCATTTCTTCCACACCCAGCAGCTCGCGCAGTTTATAGATGATGCGATGCTCGGTGGCGGGATCGAATTCGCTGGAGTTGGCGTCTTTAAGGCCGCACACGTTGCGCGCAAATTCGATGCACGCGGTTTGCATGCCCAGGCAGATTCCGAAGTAGGGCACGTTCTTCTCGCGCGCATAACGGATAGCGTTGAGCATGCCTTCGATGCCGCGCTTGCCGAAGCCGCCGGGAACCAGGATGCCGTCGTAGGGCTGCAACTGCGATTCGTAGCTGCGGTCTTCGGGCGTGGCCGACTCCAGGCCTTCGGCCTCGATCCAGTGGATTTTGAGCTTGAGATTCTGCGACATGGCGCCGTGGGTCAGCGCCTCTTTCAGGCTCTTGTAGCTGTCTTCGTATTCCACGTATTTGCCCACGATCGCGATGGAGACTTCGTCTTTGGGGTGGTAGCAGCGCTCCACCAGGTCCTGCCACCTGGCCAGGTCGGCTGGGGGCGCTTCCTTGTGGAGATACTTGAGGATGAGCTCGTCAAGGCCCTCCTGCGCAAAGTTAAGCGGCACTTCGTAGATGAAGGGGACGGTCCTGGCTCCGATCACGGCTTTTTCTTCAACGTTGCAAAAAGCGGCGATCTTCTGCTTGATCTCGCGGCTGAGCGGGCGCTCCGAGCGGCACAGCAGCACATCGGCCTGGATGCCGATGGAGAGCAGCTCCTTGACGGAGTGCTGCGTAGGCTTCGTTTTGAGCTCCTGCGCGGCGGCAATCCAGGGAACCAGCGTGACATGGACAAAGACCGTGTTTTCGCGGCCCAGCTCCTGGCGCATCTGGCGGATGGCTTCAAGAAAAGGGAGCGATTCGATGTCGCCCACGGTGCCGCCGATCTCGACGATGGTCACGTCGGCTCCGTTGGCGGCCACCTTGCGCATGGCGTTCTTGATCTCGTTGGTTACGTGGGGAATGACCTGAACGGTTTTGCCCAGGTAGTCGCCCCGGCGCTCCTTGAGGATGATCTGCTCGTAGATGCGGCCCGTGGTGTAGTTGTTGTCGCGCGAGAGAGGCGCGTGCGTGAAGCGCTCGTAATGGCCCAGGTCGAGATCGGTTTCGGCCCCGTCGTCGGTGACAAAGACCTCGCCGTGCTGGAAGGGCGACATGGTGCCGGGATCAACGTTGAGGTAGGGGTCGAACTTCATCAGGTTGACGTGCAGGCCGCGGCTTTCAAGCAGGCAGCCGATGGAAGCAGCCGCAAGGCCCTTGCCGAGACTGGATACAACTCCACCCGTCACAAAGACATACTTTGCCGACATCGATGCAACCTCATTGTTGGATTGTTGCGATTGGCCGTACCTGGTGGGCACATACAAGTATGGCAGAGATTGCATGCTCGGGGAAAGGGAAAACTTGGCAAGGTTGATGATAAGTTGGGTCACACTCGGCGTAAGGACCACCAAATGAGGGTTTTCACGGCAAGCCGTGACGGCGCGGCCCGGCAGATACTAGGATTTGGAGCAATGAGGCGGAAGTGACGCGCAAGATTGAGGTTCTGAAGGCCGATATCACCACGCTGGCCGTCGACGCCATCATCAACGCGGCGAACACGTCGCTGTTGGGCGGCGGCGGTGTGGATGGGGCCATTCATCGGGCGGCGGGGACGGAGCTGTTTGACGAGTGTTACCAACTGGGAGGATGCGCCACGGGCCAAGCCAAGATCACGAGGGGCTACCGGCTGCCGGCAAAGTATGTAATTCATGCGGTGGGACCGGTGTGGAGCGGCGGCGAGCGCGGCGAGCCGGAGTTGCTGGCAAGCTGCTATCGCACCGTGTTCAGAATTGCACGCGAGCATGGAATCCGGTCGTTGGCCTTTCCTGCCATCAGCTGCGGAGTGTATCGATTTCCGGTGGACCGCGCGGTAAAAATCGCCGTGAGAGAAACGGCGGCGGAGCTGATCTCGAGCGATGACATCCAGAAGGTGATCTTCGCGTGTTTTGGAGACGACATTTACGAGGCGTACCGCCGCGAGGTAGACAAGCTGTCTTAAGGCCTGAGCATGCCGAATGGAATTCGCCGGGGCACGTTGAGATTTTGATTTTGTGGAAATTCTCGTTGCGAGAAAGCGCATCTAACGGTGGCGGAGGAAAATTCCATGGCTAACGAGAGCCAAACCGACCGCCAATCCCAGCAGCCCCAGACGGGACAACGCAATCCGCAACAACCCAACCAGCAGCACGACGAAAACCAGAAGTCTTATCAGCAAAATCCGCAGCAGGGAAAGAAGGACGTACAGAAAGAGCAAGACGAGCAGCGGAAGCAAGACGAGCAACGGAGATCGGGAACCCGGTAAGATTCAGGAAACATTCCGTTGGCGGCAGCGCGCACGCGTTGGCGCATCGTCCCAGTCATGACGTTCCTGGGGTGGGTGGATTTCGCCTTTTTCCCGTGAGAAAACAATCAATCCCGGACGAGCTGAAGCTCGCCCGGGATTTTTCTTGCTTGTGTGCAGCAGTTCGAGCCTTGACCTAGAAGTTGAAGGTCAGCTTGGCCGTCAACGCGCGCGGCGTCACGTAGTGCGTGCCGCTGAAGGTCGACAGGAAGTTGTAGAGCGCGTACTTGTTGGTGACGTTGATGGCGGTCAGGTCGAGATCGGTCTTGTAGTGCTCGCGGTGGAAGATGTTGGCCTTGCCCAGCGACACGTCAAAGAGGTCGCGCGGGGCAACGCGCGGCGGATCGTGGTCGTTGTCGCCCTGGTCGATAGCGGGGATGCGAAGCAGGCTGGAGGTGAGCTGCGAGGCCGGGCAGTAATACGGCGAGTCGGGATCGCTAGGATTTAGAGGGGTGCCGAGCAGGTTGCTTCCTGTCGCCTTTACGCCGTTGCAGCTCAACCCTGACTGAAATTCCTCGTCTGCCGTAAGCGGAAGCGAGACAGTGAGATTCGGATACAGGCCATTGGGGGTTGCAGGAATGTTGTTATCGACCAGCAGCACCGCGGGTACGCCGTTGACGACGGCGGGACTTCCGTCGGGGAGGAAGGAGCTGTTGGGGCACGCCGTATTGGGGTCGGTGGGGCTATAGCACGGAGTCGATCCCGCGACGAGACCAGAGTCGAAGCGCCAGTTGAAGCCGCCCCACAGACCGTTCGCCCAACCGTCATCGTGGAGCGTATATTGCAGGTGCGTCTCCTGGTTAAACCGTTCGTCGTGATCGATGCGGAACGGATAGTAGGCCGCGCCCTGCGTGACACCGCCGGTTGCTCCTGCGCCTGCAATCTGCGGCGGGTAAAAGCGCGCCGCCACCGACGACGCAACAAAATAGGCGCTGATGCCGTGTGCTTCCGGCATTTCGGCGCGCAACGCATAGCCCGGAATTTTGGAGCTGTGCCAGTCAATGGGAAAGGTGATGGGCGTGTTGCCCAGCACGCTGAAGTCGAACGCGTTGTGCGTGTACTTCCAGATGTACTCGCCGCTGACAACTGCGTGTTTTCCGAAGGCCTGCTGCAAGCTGGCGTGGAACTCGTTGCGGAAGCCCGGTTCGAGGTTCTTCGAGACAGCGGCGCCTGTCGTCACGTCGGTAGTGCAAAGCAGCAGTGGCGCAAGAACGGCATTGGAGCAGCCCTGGCTGGAGAGCACCAGATTCTCATTGAATGGAGTTTCCAGGGTACGTGCGTAGGAGATGCCCGCAACCGTTCCGGTGGGCTTGACGTTGTAGGCAATGCCGACGCGCGGCTCGGCCTGGCGTTGAATCGCCAAACCGTTATAGAGATCGCCGCGTATGCCGACATTGAAGTCCCAGCTTCCGGTCTTGATCTCGTCCTCGATGTACATGGCCAACTGCTTTACGTCGGTGTGGCCGAAGTAGTAGTAGTCGCTGCCGCCGCGGGTGAGATCGTAGGGCGCCAGTACTGAAAGGTAATTCCCGTTGACGTCGAGGCCCGCGCTCGAGCACTGCGTTGTGCTGGAGTATCCCGGTTGCGGATTACCGTAGACTGGGTCAACGCACGGCGAGTTATAGAGGTTCCATATGACGCCCAGGCTATCGTGCTCGCGCAGGAAGGTCGAGTCATACTCCACGCCGGCCTTGAGGTTATTGATTCCCTTGACATACGAGTAGTCGGAATGAGCGCCTGCGTTGGTCAGTGTCCGGTATTGACCCACAGAAGAGGTTTGCAGATTCGAGGGTCCCAGATCGGCGAGGGGATTGCCGCTGGGAAGGTAATCGTACATGTCCTTGCGCACATAGGCGCCAAGATTAAACACCGAATTGTTGCTGATGATATATGTGTAGGTGGGCGAGATGTTGAAGGTATCGATCTTTGAAACCTGGTTGGTATCGCCTACGTTGCCGAAGCTGGGGCTGGCGCTGGCGCCGGTGCCGTTGATGACGTTCTGCACGTTCAGGTTTTGCAGCGCGTTGGGGGTCTGGAACCAGGAGCGGCTGTAATTGAGGTCCCAATGAAGCGAATCGGCCTGCGAGAAGCTGTAATCCACGCGGTCGAAGACGTTTTCCTCGTTGCCCTTGTCGTGGATAACCACAAACTCCGGCGGATCGAGGAAGCGGCCGGTGTCGAGGCCGTCTGTTTCAAGGAAGTTGCCCCAGCTTTTGCCGCCATAGGAGAGATCGAAGCCCTCCGTGCTGGAGCCAAAACTACCATAGGAGGCGTTGACGTTGCCGGTGGGGGTAGTGACTCCCTGCCCGCTGCGCGTGGTGGCCACAATCACGAGGCTGGTTTTGCCGCCGAACTCAGCCGGCGGCGCGCCGCTGATGACTTCAATGGACTGAATGGAGTCGGATGGCAACTGGTTGGAGAAGACTTTGCTCTGCTGGTCGGTGATCTCCTGGCCATCAATCGCGAAGGAGTTTGAGGCGTGATCGCCGAGGCCGTGAAACAGGCCGTTGGAGTCAGCCGCCACGCCGGGGCTGGTTTGAGTGACGAGCGCGCTGAGTGTCGAAGACTGGCTCTCCAGCGGAACCTTGGTGAATTCGTCGCGATCAACGTCCGTGTGGAAAGTGGAAGTATCCTCTGTGAGGTCACCGCCTGACTCAACAGTGACGGTCTGGGTGCCTCCGGACACTTGGAGCGCGAGCTTAAGGTCGAGGCCAACCGACGAGCGAATCTCCACGGTTTGGCTTAGGTTGGCAAAACCCTTGGCGGAGACGTCGAGTCGGTAGGGGTTGAAAGGCACGTTCGGAATGCTGAACTGGCCGGTGGCATCGGTGGTTGTGGCGCGCTCGAACTGGCTGACTGGATCGTTAAGACGGACCCTCGCGCCGGGAATGACAGCGCCGCTGGGATCGGTGACGGTGCCACGTACGGTCCCTGCGTTGCCGCTTTGCGCGGAAGCAGAAACCGAGGCAAGCGCCAAGGCGAGAAGGGGAAGAATACGCCAAGTTGCGCCGCGATGGATGTGCATATCGGAGTCTCCTGAACACTGGCTGATGAATGCGGATGGAAAGCCGCGCGACGTGCGGCGCGGCGAATGCAGCGCACGGGAAAGAGCATCGGCCCGCAAGATATCCGCTTGTGGAAATGCACCGGGGCGCCACCTTTTGATGAATAAGATGAGCGGTGCAGCGGACGAACAAAGACGGAGAAGATGCCCTAGCAGGAGACTGGGGGCGGGCGAATAAACAGTCGGGATTGGCGCTGCCGCGCCACGAACAGCGGCTCGGCCTGGGGAGCCGAAGCCCCCAGTTGCACCAGAACGATGACGGCGGCAGCCACCGCCGCCGGAACCACCGTGTGCATGATGATGCACAGCGGACAATGGTCAGCATCGGTCTGGCTGGAATGCAAGTGGGCAACCTGGGCTACGGCAAGCAGCGTCAGCAGCACAAGGCACACCACCGCGACGGCTGGTAAAAAGCCGCGCGATAAGCCGCCCTCTTGGCGGAAATGAGCCTTGAATCCAGGCAAAAGAGTCGCCCCTCACGCCTATATTACAAAAAACGCACCAAGTTGGACGAATTACGGCGGTAAGGGGTTGCTCAAAGGTATCTTTTTGAGACCAACAGGAACGGGCGCGACTCGTCTAAACTGTGTTGCCATGGTTTTCTTTCTGCAAGGACGGCGCGCTTTGGTGCTTTCGCTGGCTGTTCTCCTGCTGACAGCCACGGCCGTGGCGGGCCAGAGCAGCCAAAGCGGCCAGCCTGCCCAAAATACACCGAACGACAACTCCAAACCTTTGCCTCTGCAACCCGGCGTGCCCGGAATGGGAAAGAACCATCGACTGATCCTGAAGGACGGCTCCTATCAGCTGGTGCGCGATTACCAGATCGTGGGCGACCGCGTACGCTACCTCTCGCAGGAGCGCGGTGAATGGGAGGAACTGCCCGTGGACCTGGTGGACTGGGACGCCACGCGCAAATGGGAGAAGGAACACGCCGACCTGGTGGAAGAGGACACGTCGCCGGCAATGAAGGAAGCCGAGGCGATTGACAAAGAGGAATCGGACGAGCGCAACGACCAGAAGGCACGCATGCCGGAGGTCGCCACGGGGCTGGAGCTTCCCGACGAAGAGGGCGTGTTCGTGCTGGATACTTACCAGGGCACGCCGGAACTGGTGGAGTTGAAGCCGACCGATCTCACCTTGAACTCGAAGACCCATAAGGGGATTGCCGTCCTGAATCCATTGGCAACGCAACGGGAGCAACTGGAGTTGCAGGGTTCGCACGCCAGGGTGCACCTGCATGTAAACGATCCGGCGTTTTATCTCTCGCTCGGCGTCGAGGATGAGAAGGAGCCGGTTCTTTCGCACCCCTTTACCGTGGACACAACCAGCGTGCAGCCTGCGGCGAATGTGAATCACGGCGCACATTCGCCGCAATCGGGCTTCGCCATTGTGCGCGTGGATGAGCGGCAGGCAGTTCGCATCGTGGGCGCCATTAAAATCGGCGCGAACGGAACTGTGACTCAGGACGAGAACACGATCCCGGCCAAGGTGGAAATGGTTCCCGGCAAGCACTGGCTGAAAATCGTGCCCGCGGAGACCCTGACCCTGGGCGAATACGCGCTGGTGGAGATCCTCTCGCCCAGCGACATCAGCGAAACGGTGTGGGATTTTCGCGTCGATCCAAGGCTGGGCGACAATCCGGGCTCGATCGGCCCGATTCTGAGGCAGCCGCGGGATCAATAAAGCGTTGCACACTCAGGGGGCAGCGGACCTCGCTTGCCTCCTCCGGCGGCTCAGGACGAAATGCGCCAGCAGAAGCGAAGCGCCCAGAGCGGCGAGAATCGCATCGGCCGCGGGCATGGCGCGCGGCCCCCAGTGCGCATAGGCGCGGCCATCGAGATAGGACATATAGGCAACAGGAAGGTTGCCGAACGAGTTGATGATGGCGTAGCGCGCGCTGCCGCTCTTGCCTGAAGGGCCAAGGAATTCCAGACTGACTCCCGTGAACAAGGCATATCCGGCGCCGATGGTAAAGAGGAACAGGACGGTGCCGGTGAAGTAGACTGCGGGACGCTGCGGGCCGAGGGCAAAGATGGAGGCTGCCGCGGCATTCACCAGGCCCGAAATGGGAAAGGCGACGGAGGCGCGTACGCGGACTGGGATGAGAGAAGCAACGTAGGCGCCCACCGCAGTCAGCAAGGCGCCGCCGACGCCGTTGATCCACGCCACCTGTGCGCCTGTAACACCGTAATCGGTGGCGAGTCCCGGAAGAAGTCCAATCAGCGCGCCGCTACAGATGGGTGCGGTGACGAGCAGGATATATGGAATTGCCTCCCGGCGAAGAAAAGTGGATTTGAATTCGCGGCCGACGCGCGCCAGCACTTCCGACGCGCCGGTCTCGCGGACCAATTGCTGCGGAGGCGCAGCCAAAGCAAAGAGCGCTGGCACAACGATCAAGGCGTCGAGGGAGAGTCCGAGCGAAGCGTAGGAAAAATGCGCAGAAGAAAGGCTGACGAGGACGAAGACGGTGATGGCTCCGAAGGCCAGCGACCCGACTTGATAGAAGCTGCCGGCACGGCGCCGGTTGACTTCGCTTTGGAGCGAGCCCATCATGCCGCCGCACGCTGCAGCCACGCAAACCCCCAGGCACATGGCCAAAAACAACAGAACCATCGACCGCGTCGAGCCCAGGCGCGGCTGGTGGAACGCGGCCAGCAGCGTTATCGATGCTGCCAGGGATGCGGCCATGAGCCAGGTGCGGCGGCGCACAAAGAAATCGGTGAGCGGCGCCCACAGAAAGTAGATGGTATGGGGAAGGGTGAGGAGCGCGATGATGCTGGCGCTGCGCGCGGGATTGATGCCTTCGCTGCGCAAAAGGAAAGAAAGCGCGCCATCTACCAGCCCTATGGCAATGACCGCGGCCGGTGCAATCAGGAAGTTGAAGAGCCACGGGCGTTCATGCACGCCTGAGGGGGTATCTCTCACAACCTGCGCGGGTTCCGTGGGGTGCATAGGTGCTAAGTTAGCATGGCGCATGGCGTTTGCCGGCCAAGGTGAGCCTTGTATCGAAGGTGGGATTCCTTGTCCATTTCGGGGCAGGCTACAATTCATCAGCACGTTCGGAGAGTTCTAAAGCTGGAATGACTGACTACTACGAGTTCCTGCAAATCAGTCCCAACGCTGATATGGACACGGTCCATCGCGTCTATCGATTTCTTGCGGCTCGATTCCATCCTGATAACCCATCCTCCGGCAACGCCGAACAGTTTCGCATGCTGAAGACGGCGTACGATATATTGTCCGATCATGAGCGGCGCGCCGAATACGATGCGAAGCGCCGGCGGGAATCTCCGCAGCCGTTTTCAACAACCATCGACTTTATGGATACGCTCGACGGCGAGTTGAACCGGAGACTTGCCGTGCTGGCGGTCCTTTACCACCGCCGGCGCGCTAACGCCATGTCACCCGAGGTGTCCCTCTCTGAAATCGAGGAGCGGATGGGGTTTCCGCGGGACTACCTTGACTTCACGCTCTGGTATCTGCAAAAGAAAGGCTACATTGCCAAGGCCGACAACGCGCAATTCACCCTGACTGCCGAAGGCGTGGATTTTGTGGAGAAAAACCGCGTCGACATTCCCACTCTGCAGAGAATGCTGACCAGCGGCTCGAGTGTCGCGTCAGGCGCAGCGGGAGCCGGACCCTGGCCCTTGCGGGATCGCCGGGGAGGGGCTTCTGACAGGATCGTTCTTCCCTCATCGATGGATGGGGGATTTGATCGCCGCATGGGCAAACCTGACCGGCGCGTCGGCGCACCGGATACGCGCGTCTTCAAGACCGAAAGGCGCGTCGGAACCCGGGATCGCCGCGACGGACCTCGGGATCGCCGCGTCAAGCCGAGCGAGCCGGGACCCGTCAACTAGCATTTCCTCGCAGTATCGCTTCGCCGACTTTTATTCCCGGGCGGCGATGCCCAGCGCCTTCATCTTACGGTAAAGATGGCTGCGCTCAAGGCCCAGCAGCTCGGCCGCGTGGCTGATGTTGTTGTGGGCTTCTTCAATCTTTTTCTGAATGTACTCGCGCTCGTAGGCGTCGCGCGCCTGCTGCAGGCTTGAGAACTCCTCAGTAGAGCGGGCGCCGGACTTGTGCGTAAGCGGAGGCAGGTGCTTGCGCTCGATGCGCAGCACACGGGGATTGAGAATAAGAACGCGCTCGATGACATTCTTGAGCTCCCGCACATTGCCGGGCCAGTTGTAGCGGCTGAGGGTCTCCAGCGCCTCTTCTGAGATTTCCATGCGCGGGCGCCCGTACTGGCGGCCGAACTCTAGAAGAAATTCGCGCACCAGCAGCGAAATATCCTGTTTACGCTCACGCAGGGGCGGAACGAAGAACGGCACCACGTTGAGGCGATAAAACAGGTCCTCGCGAAAGTTGCCCTTACCGATCTCCTCTTCGAGGTTCTTGTTGGTTGACGCGATGAGGCGCACGTCAACGTGCAGCGGCTGCGTGCCGCCTACGGGTGTAAACATCTGATCGTCGAGGGCGCTCAAGACCTTGGATTGTGTTTTCAGGCTCATGTCGCCGACTTCGTCCAGGAAGAGCGTTCCGCCGTCGGCGCGCTCCAGGGTGCCGCGTTGCTCAGGCGGACCGCCGGGTTGCGCACCGTGGCGATAGCCGAAGAGCTCGGCTTCGATGTGCGCCTCAGGGATCGCTGCACAGTTGAGCTCCACGAAGACGCCGTCGCGGCGCAGGCTTTCGGCATGGATGGAGCGCGCGATCAGCTCCTTTCCCGTCCCCGATTCGCCATAGATGAGCACGCGGCCATTGGTGGGCGCCATGAGGCGAATCTGCTGGCGCAGCGCCTTCACGGGCACGCTTTCCCCGGTAAGCGCCGAGGCGGCGCTGAACTGGCGTTTGAACTCCTCATTTTCGGCGCGCAGGCGCCGCGCCTCGATGGCGTTCTTGATGACGATAAGCGTGCGCTCGAGCGAAAGAGGCTTTTCAAGAAAGTCGTATGCGCCCAGCTTGGTGGCCTTCACGGCCGACTCAATCGTGCCGTGGCCGCTGATCATCACCACCTCAGGCCTCGTTTCGGCGGCCAGCTCGCGAATCTCGGCCAGCATCTCCAGGCCATCGCGGCCGGGCAGCCAGATGTCGAGCAGCACCACATCGTAGGGCACATCGCGGACCAGAGCCATGGCTTCGTCGGCATCGGCCGCTGACGCCACTCCGTAGCCTTCTTCCCGCAGGATCTCCTCGAGCGAGCCGCGTATTTCAGCTTCGTCGTCCACCACGAGGATGTGGTTCATGGGGCGAGCCTCTTGGCTTCAGGCTCATCGGCAGAGGCGGGCGCCGGCTCCGCATCGGTTTCCATGACGGGAATGCGCACCACAAAACGAGCGCCCTTAGGGCTGTTGGCTTCGGCGCTGATGGTGCCACCATGCTCCTGCACGATCTTGGCGGCAATGGAGAGGCCCAATCCGGTCCCGCGCCGCTTGGTGGAGGTGTAGGGCAGAAAGAGGCGCTCGCGGATTTCTTCGGTCAGGCCGTGTCCGGTATCAGAGACGGTGACCTCGACGGCCGCGCCGTCATCGCTGAGGGCGGTGCGCACATCGAGCACACGCAGCAGGCTGCCCTGCATGGCTTCCGCGGCGTTGTCGATGAGGTTGGCCAGCGCTCTGCGGATGGACTCGGGATCGACCATCACCGACGGCAGGCCGGGTTCCAGGTTGCGCTGCACGGTAATGCCTTCGAGCCTGCCGGCAAACAAAGCCAGCGCCTCCTCGACGATCTGATTCATGCAACAGGCGCGAGGCTGCGGCGCCGGAAACTGGGCGAGGGCGGAAAACTCATCGACCAGAGTGCGCAGCGTGCCTACGCAGCCCAGAATCACCTCGCTGCATTTGCGGATGGTGCTGGGCGAGTCGGGCTGGCCGCGATCGAGAAGGCGGCTGATGCGTTCGGCGCTGAGAGCGATGGGCGTGAGCGGATTCTTGATTTCGTGGGCCACCTGCTGCGCCACTTCCTTCCAGGCCAGCTGGCGTTGCGCGCGCAACAGCTCGGTGGTGTCTTCCACCACCAGCACCGATCCGGTTTGCCCCTTCCCCAATTCCAGGCGCGCGCTGGTGACGGCCAGATGCACCGTGCGCCCGCGAACGCGCAGCTCGACGTCGATGGATGCGGCCCCCATGCGGTTGCCGCGCCGGATGACGGCCGCCACGTCCTGAGCGCACTCAGCAGGCAGCAGCGTGGCAATGTTTTCCCCCGCCACTGAGGCGTCTTCCTTCAATCCCATCAGCGCAGCGAAGGCGTGATTCGATTTGACGACCACGCCGGCGGCGTCCAGAGTCACCACCCCCGAAGGAATGGTTTCAACAATCGTCTCCAGCTCGCGGCGGCGCTCCTCAATGGCCTGATTGGCCGTGGTGAGTTGCGCCTGCGCGCTCTCGGCCAGGTGCCGGCTGGTTTCAAGATCCGATGCCATGTGATTGAAGGAGCGCACCAGATCGGCCATTTCGCCCGTGGCCGGCGAAGAAATGCGGTGTTCGTACTTGCCGGCCGCGATCTCGTCCATGGCTACGGCCAGCGATTCAACCGGGCGCGTGATCTGCTTGGAGAGAAAGACAGCCAGCCATACGCTGGCGAAAAACACAAACACCGTGACCAGCAGAAGGGTGAGAAACAGCGTGGTGCGAATGGTTTTGCGGGAGCGGAAAAGCTGCCAGTAATCCTCAACGCCGGAGCGGATGCGGGCGGCGGTCTGGCCCAGGCCTTGCGGCATGGGCAGCGCCACCACCACGAACTTGCCCGACGAAGTGGCCGCCGTGCCCAGCGCGAACCGCTGCCCGGCGACAATAACCGCCTGATCGTTGCTGCGCTGCTCAGAGGCCAGCAGCAAGCTGGAGAGCGGTCCGCGCCGTGCAGGAGCGGCGGCATGTTCGCTGTCGTCGAGCCAGGGCTGCAAGATGGCTGCGCTGGAAAGCGAGGGCGCCTGGAAGCCGGCAAGCACGTGGCGGTCCTTGTCGTAGACCACGGCAAAGCCGCCATCCAACGTGATGCGATGCGATCCCAGTTCCTGCTGCAACTGCGCCGGCGTCTGATCGAGCGCTCCGGAGGCAGCGATGGATTCTGCTTCAACGCGCGCGTTGCCGGTGACGTATTCCGCCAGCTCGCGCACCACGGTGGCCGAATCGTCGCGCAGTTGCGAGGCGTCGGGTGAAAACCAGCGCTCCAGTGCGCGATTCATCAGCATGTAGCTGAAGAGAAACATGAGCGCCGCGGGCATGACCGTGATCATGGCCGCACCCAGCACCATGCGCGAACGCAACCGCGCGCCCACGCCGTTCCTGCCTTCGCCGACATAGATCTTGAGAATGTTGCGGAACAGCAGTGACAGCAGCAACAGCAGCAGCAGAAAAAGCAGCCATTCCAGTGCGGTGAGGACCAGGGTCTGGCCGTAGGTTTCAGGCGTCAGGAAGTTGACGCCGGAGGTGTTGAACCACTGCAGCGTTCCCAGCAAAACGAAGACCAGCGCTGCCCCAACGGTGAGCCATGGGACCGGCCGGCGCCGCGGATCGGCGAGGAAACGCATGCGCCGATTATAGTGCGGATGCTGTGCCGCGAATAGTGACGGAGGGTGCGCGCCGATGCACGCTCCTGCCTGGCTGTCTGCGCGAGGTTCAATTGAGCCGGCCACCGGGCGTAACGTTGCGCCACGCCCCGCTGCTGCTCAGATCTGCGAGCAGTCGAGCGGGCTCAGAACCAGATTGCTGATGTTGGTCACGATCTGATCGCTGGCGTAGCGCGGATCGGCCGAGAGCTTCTTCCATGCCGGAGCGGCGCGGAAAGTGTTCCATTTCGTTTCGAGCTCCGCCATATCGGCAAAGCTCAGCATGTAGGTCAGGTTGGGCATGCGCGAGCCGATCAATGTGTCGCCAAAGAAAACGGGATGGAATCCGGCGTTGCGGAAGATGTCGAACTCGCCGGATTGGAACATCTCCACTTTCAGCACGTGATCGGCATTGCTGGGGCTCTCGTAGGTGCGGAGCTGAAAGATGCGCTTACCCTTGGTCGCCGCAGCGTCCGGCGGGGTGATCTTCGGCCAGCCATTGAAGGCGGCCAGCAGCGAGGCTTCGACGCGCTGAAACGCCGGTGCCGAGGCAGTGGCGTTCCAAAAGGGCGCCGCGGCGGTGAGGAATTGATTGTCGCTCGGCAGGCGTGTCTCCAAATCGACGAGGAGGTCGATGGAGGATCCGGGAATCAGCAGGTAGTAGGCCGGCGTCTCGGGGCCGATGTCGAGCTTGAACGCGCCAACCGGGGCCAGCCCCCAACGGATCAGCGTGGGAACCAGGGCCTCGGAGAAGTAGCTCTCAGTGAGCTTAACTTGCTGCCCACTCAGTAAGTTATAGCGGCGCAACTGGTAGTACTCGGGACTGGGGGCCGTGCCCACCTGCGCAGCTTGCTGCCCTGCAGCCGCAAGAGCAGACACAGCAAAGGAACCGGCGAGAAACTGGCGTCTTTCCATGAGCCCTCCGGATAAGAAAGCCTATTGTAAGATGCTCGCTCTGCAAGGGAAATGACTTACGGGTTTCAGAGGTCTCCGGGACGGGAATCGGAAGGCCGGCAGCAGCGGCCAGCCCGGCCTCCGGCGGACGGATCGCAAACCAGAGAGATTCGGCTGGGAGGCGCGCAACATTCCAACCCGCACGGGGTCTGAATTCACCGAGCCCATTGGGGCTGTTTGTTTTTCGGCAACTCCCGCCGAAACCTGCGCCGCCGTTCCTCGAGAGCGGCGGCTTTTTTTGCGCTGCAAGACGACGGTTACGGCAGCTCCTCAATCTTCAGATCCTTGAAAGTAACCAGGTAGCCTTCCGCTTCGATGCCGATGTAGCCCTTGTCGAGGCCAACCTTCGCCGTGTTCACCACTTGGCCATTTACCGCCAGCGTGCATGTGTCGCCGACGCAGTGAATGTCGTACACGTTCCACTTCCCTGCCGGCTTCACGCGGTCTTTCTTCATATCCTTTTCGAGGTTGAAACGCGTCGGCTTGCCGTCGACGGGCGTGACGCCGAAGATGTATCCGCCTGCGAGCGTGGTCTGCGCCTGATGCCAGATGGAGCCGTCGAGATTATTGCGGAAGAAGACACCGGAATTGTATTTCGGGTTCGGGGTCGTCACCGGCGTGAAACGCCACTTGACGTGGAAGTCGAAGTTGGTGAACTCGCGATTGAAGCGCAGCCACTCGTGGCCGCCTTTGCCGTCGCAGACAATCTGCCGTTTGGCGTAGTCGATGTTCCATTGCGTGGTTTGGCCGAGCGGGTGGTCGGGCGGAATGGGCACCCGGGTCCAGGCGTCGCGGTGGCCGATGGTGCCACCGGCAGGAAAGAGATCGACGCTCTGCGCGGGAATTTTGGCGGCAGCAAGCAGGAGCGCCAGAATGGGCAGGGCGCAAATGGTAATGACGCGTCGCCCGCTGATCTCAAAAAAATTGCAAATCATGGATGACCCCTCTCGGAAGGCAGATGCCGATTGACGCATCGGCGCAATCGGGTGGAATTGTAGCACTGGCGGCGGTTGCGGATTCTTGACCCAGCGTCTTCTATCGTGCGATGAGAAACATGACCCAGCTGAGTACGATCGCGGAGCCGATAAAGAGAATGAAGCAGTAGGTCCCGTAGCGGACCATGCGGCGCGGCGTGTCGCGCATGGTGATGCCGAAGACAGTCGACGCGCAGAGCGCGAAGAGCAGGACCGCAGCGAAGTGGGAGGGATGGAGCATCAGGACTTTCTCCCCGTGCGCAGGTTGTGCGCGTCCACGGCCGCGATGATGTTGAGCAGGCCCGCCACCACAATGAACTTGGTGCCGTAATCGGCCACGGTGGTCTGGATCGGCTGACCGCCCAGGCCCATCATGCGGCTGACAAAGTAGAGCAGGCCGGCCCCGATATCGCCGGCCATGCCCAGCATGTCCAGAATGTCCTGGGCGCTCGTGTAAAGCTTGCCCTGCATGGCCAGGCCCAGCACGAACATGGCGATGATGGAAACAGCCAGCAGCGCGCCGCGAATCCATTTGCGCAGAAGGAAGTGTCCCGCGCCGGGGAAAAGCCATCCGGCGATGAGTGGGAAATAAACGAAGCCCTGATTCGATTGCTTGCCCGCGTTGGGTTTGCTCGCCGCGGCAGGCTTGTTCGGCGTGGTCGACATTCCTTCTTGACTATACAAGAGAGGGCCAGCGTATTAGCGGTGTCAGCGAAGTTAGCCGGGTTAGCGGAGTCAGGGCAAAGCCAGGGTCGCGTTCGCCTTGGATCAGATTCTCACCAGTTCCTGCTGGATGCGGCCGGTAACCCACGCTTTTCCCGGCGCGGTAAGCATGTTGATCTCGCTGCGCACGCCGAATTCCGGCAGATAGATTCCCGGCTCGACCGAGAAGCAGGTGTGGGGCAGAATGCGGCGTACGTCGTGGGTTTCAAGATTGTCGAGATGTGCGCCGGAACCGTGAATCTCGTGCGCGATGTTGTGGCCGGTGCGATGGACGAAGTATTCGCCGAAGCCGGCGTCGCGGATGACGGAGCGCGCCGCATCATCGGCCTCGAAGCCGCGAATGGGACGATTCTGCGCAAAGGCTGATTCGACCGCGGAGATGGCGGCGTCGCGCGCGCCGCGTACCGTGTCAAAGAGAAGCTGCTCTTTTTGACTGGGCTCGCGGCCGACGACGCCGGTCCAGGTGATGTCGTAGAAAACGGCGGTGGGCGTGTCGAGCCGGCCCCAGATATCGATAAGCACAAAATCGCCGTCGCGGATGGGCGCGGCTCGCTCCGCGGTGGGCTCGTAGTGCTGGTCTGAAGTGTTGGCGTTGACGCTGACGTCGGGGCCGTTTTCCCAAACCAGGCCTTCGCGGTGCATGGCCTCGCGCAGCCACAGGACGAGATCGTACTCCGAAAGTCCGCCCGTTCGGCCGGCACCGCCCGACGACGGACGCAGGCGGCGGGCAATCTCCTGCCAGGCCTCGGCGACGATGACGTCGATGGCGCGCTGCGCGGCCTGGTGGCTGGCGATCTGCTCCGCGGTGAGAACTGCTTCAAACTGGCTGACCAGATCGGCGGAGGTGACGATTTCCTTCCCCCTGGAGCGCAGGAACTCGACCGTGCCGGCATCGACCATGGCGACATACATGATGTCGTTGTTGGGCGAGTACTGCATGGCGATTTTTTTCTGGTTTTGGAGGAGCTTTTCAAGACCTGCGTGCAGCTCCTGCCAGCTGGAGTATTGCGTCTTGGCGCCGGGCAGAGCATCGAGACGCGCCTGCTCGATGCGATGGACGAGCTTGCGCGGCTCGCCCGAGGCGGGAACGAAGTAGTACCAGCGGCGCGTGATGTGGGCGTTGGGATCGAGACCGAGAATGCGCATGGCGAGGGGATCGCGATGGTGGTGGTCGTAGAAGAGCCAGCCATCGAGCGCGGATTCGCGGAGGGCTGTTTGGATGGAGTCGAGGTTCATGGGGAAATGATAGCGGAGTTAGCGCAGTTAGCGGGGTTAGCGGAGTTTGCGCAAAAGATCAAGCTGTAGCGCGGGGACGGGCTTCCTGGAGCTTGCCTTGTATGCGAATGGCCACGTGCACCAGGCTGAGCGCGGCGGGCGTGACGCCGGGAATGCGGCTGGCCTGGCCCAGGGTCTGCGGGCGCACGCGCTCCAGCTTCTCGCGCATCTCGCGCGAAAGTCCGCTGATGACGCCGTACTCGAGCCATGCGGGGATGGTGACGGATTCGGCCGCCTTGAGGCGCTCGATGGACTTCTTCTGCTGTTCAAGATAGCCGGCGAACTTGATCTCAGTTTCGACGGCGCGGGCCTCGTTGCGCGCCATGGCGCGAGCTATCGATGGGTCAAACTGGTCTCCCGCCCTATGTGGAGTCTCTCCTTCAGAAGGCTCCACATAGGATGGGGCGCCCACGAACTCGGCCAAACGAGGATCGCGGACCATGCCGTCGCGGAGAGCCGCCAGCAGAGGCTCGATGGTGACTTCAGGCCGCTTGAGCAGCTGCGCCCAGGTGAGGCCGGCGACTGCCGGTTGATCTCCGAAGCCTGCGGCCCGCAGCTTGTCGGGATTCACTTTACCAGTGACCAACAGGCGCTCCAACGCGGCCATCCGCGCCTGCTTCCGCTCGTACTCGGCCCAGGCCTCGTCGTTAATGAGGCCGAGGCGGCGGCCGTGCGGCGTGAGGCGCCGGTCGGCGTTGTCGATGCGCAGGTGGAGGCGAAACTCGGCGCGCGAGGTGAACATGCGATAGGGCTCGTTGGTGCCCTTGGAGATGAGATCATCGATGAGGATTCCTGTATACCCTTCAGTCCGGTCCATGGTGAATGGCGGCAGCCCCTTGAGCCAGAGCGCGGCGTTGATGCCGGCCATGATGCCCTGGCAGGCGGCTTCTTCGTAGCCGCTCGTGCCGTTGATCTGACCCGCGAGATAAAGGCCTGTGAAGGCCTTCACGCGCAGGCTGCGGTCAAGTTCGGTGGGGTCGACGGAGTCGTACTCGATAGCGTAGCCCGGGCGCAGCATCTCGGCCTGGTCGAGACCGGGGATAGAGTGGACGATCTGCCACTGCACTTCCATGGGCAGCGAGGTCGACATGCCGTTGACATAGACCTCGTGGGTATTCAGGCCCTCAGGCTCGAGAAAGAACTGGTGTTGCGTTTTGTCGGGGAACTTGACGATCTTGTCTTCAATAGATGGGCAATAGCGCGGGCCGATCCCCTCGATGCGGCCGGAGTACATGGCCGAGCGATGCACGTTTTCGCGAATGAGATGCAGCGTCTCAGGCGTGGTGAACGCAATGTGGCAAGAGACCTGCGGCTGCACGATCTTTTTGGTACGGAAACTGAACGGCGTGGGATCGGCGTCGCCGGGTTGCTCTTCGAAACATTCCCAACGGATGGTGCGGCCGTCGAGGCGTGGTGGCGTTCCCGTCTTGAGCCGGCAGGTTCGAAGCCCCAACGCGCGGAGCGCTTCTCCCAGTAGAACGCTGGCCGGTTCGCCGCTGCGGCCGGCTGGATAGCGCTCCTCGCCGCAGTGAATGAGGCCGTTGAGGAAGGTTCCCGTAGTGATGATGGTGGCGCCGGCCAGGAGATTGCGGCCGTCGCGCAGTTTGAGACCCACCACGCGGCCCGTTCGCCGCGCCGGACGTGGCAGCTCGCCTGCATCGTAGCCCTCTTCATCTCCAGTCTCTAATCCCTTAGTCCCTGAGTCCCTGTCT
This sequence comes from Acidobacteriaceae bacterium, assembly GCA_030037635.1. Lineage (GTDB taxonomy): Bacteria > Acidobacteriota > Terriglobia > Terriglobales > Acidobacteriaceae > Telmatobacter. Next base: position 1,847 of record JASHQH010000099.1, on the reverse strand, counting down.
CCTGTTCCCTGTTCCCTATTCTCTATTCCCTGTTCTTCAATCACCAGATCCACGACTTCCGCCTGGCGGATGTGGAGGCCGGGCTGCGACTCGAGCACCTCGCGCATCTTGACACGATAGAGCTGCTTGTCGCACTGGGCGCGCGGGCTCCAGACAGCGGGACCACGAGAAGCGTTCAGAAGGCGGAACTGGATGCCGACGGCGTCGGTGACTTCGCCCATGATGCCGCCGAGGGCGTCGACCTCGCGCACCAGATGGCCCTTGGCCACGCCGCCGACCGCCGGATTGCAGCTCATCTGGGCGATGAGGTCGAGATTCATGGTGATGAGCGCGGTCTTGAGGCCCATGCGCGCGGCAGCCATCGCGGCCTCGCAGCCGGCGTGACCCGCGCCCACCACGGCAACATCGTATTGCTCGGTAAAAGCCATCCGGTTCTATTTTACGGATTGGCGAGCGGCTTCAGAAGCAACGGCGGGGCCGGGCGAGAAGTTCAATACACCACCTGGTACGCTCGGCCTTCGAGATCGCGCAGCTCCTTTTCATTCGACTGGAACTCTACGCGCACGGGAATGCCGGGCGTGAGGTCGTCGACATCGATCTCCGCGATAGCCCAGGAAGGGCCGGAGCTGACAAAGCTGCTGCCATCGCTGCCGCTCATACGCAGTGGAATGGGGCGCCCGGATTGCGTGGCTTCAAGGACAAAGGGCTTGGGCGCGTCCTGCCCTGCAAAGGCAGTGGAGAGATTGCGGCCGCTTTGGCCGCCGGGTTCGTGTGCCAGCACGATCACTCTTAGAACACCCTCAATGGGGGGATCGATGCGGGCCTCGATGATGCCCGGCGCGGTGGATTCAAACGCGGCTTGAATGGGCTCAATGGAACTGGGAATGATCACGTCTTCCTGCACGCCGAAGTTATAGGCGGCAGCGGCAAAGGCCCCAAAGCCGACCACGGCCATCTGGCCGGGACCGAGGTTGATGGTGTCGCCGCTGATCCGAGGCACATAGCCGGCATCGCGGAAGAGCACCCGGCCCGCGCTCTGCGAAGCCTGATCAGCTGAGGTTGCGGACAGATCGAGCGCGGCTGCGGCCTGGCCGGGATTGACGACCACGGCTACCGTGCCATGCGAAGTTGCACCCGCAAAACCATAGGGCTGGCCGGCGCCCGGAGGGCCGCCGAAGCTGCGAATCTGGCCCTCCTCCTGCAGCGTGAAAAAGAACTTCTGCACCCGCGCCATCCAGCGCGCATCCGCATCCTGAATCGACTCAAGATTTCCGTAGATGTTATTCACCCAGCCGCCCCGGGCCATGGAAAGAAGGAAAGCGCCCTTCCAGGCAGGAAGTTGGGCGTGATTGCCGAGGCCGCTCGCGTCGGGCGCGGCAGAAAAGCCGGCGGAGTCAATCTGGCGCAGAGGCACGCCTGACTGTTCAAGTCGCCGCACGCGGTCGTCCGTCGCGACATCGATCGAGCGGCGGATATTGGCTTGCGGCTGGACCGAGGTCTGGGGCTCCCCGGTGAAGAACATCGTGGAAAGGCCCAGGCTGTCGGCGGGGGCCACGGCGGAGAGAGCGGGTGTGCGATCGGTATGTGCAGGGAGCGTCGGCGCTGCATTCGCGGCGCCCGCAGAAACCAGCAGCACCGCATCTTTGTTCCTGTCACGGAAGGCCGCAAGCGCATTGCGCAGCGCCTTGGTGTTGCGGGCAACGATTTCGTCGCGGGTGAGCCTGGCTGCCGAAGCGGGCGTGGCTGCGGTCAGGTCGAGCGAATCGAACTCAAAGAGGCGAATGCCGCGGTCGTACCAGGACTGCATGTCGGCCGTGAGGTCGGAGAGAAATCCACCTTCGAAGAAC
>JASHQH010000012.1 GCA_030037635.1 Acidobacteriaceae bacterium | reverse complement strand
CTTTCCCGGCCGCCAGGCCGCTGGTTGAGAAAAGGTGCGACAAGACAAAGCCCCAGCTGAGAATTGGGTAACGTCTTGTCCTCTTGTTCCAATGTGGTGTGAGATTTGTGCTGGAAGGGAACTGATTCCGCTGCTTGTTGGACCGCAACCCACCGGCGTCCAAGTGGGCGCCGATGATCCCCGCTACGTCGACAGCCGCAGTCGCCGGGAGGGCAGTTGAAACTCCCAAAACCATCGCAAGCAGGTTTGCGATGCATGCCATTCCCGCCCAGAAAGCTGAGATGGTCCACGCATTCGTCATGGATCCAAACTCCTTCAATTGTGCTCAGGGGTCGCTGCCGGGACATGGCTCCGCGACAGGATTCCCTGTCAGGAGTCATCATCTGTCCGGCCTATTGGATGCGACAGCGGTTAAAGGTGAACTCCCTCACCTCAACGTTGATTGAATCGTAGGACCTCGGGTGGCTAAAGTCAAGTAACCGGATATTTGCTGATTGATTACTTTGCGAAGGCCGATCCGGCGCTGTGAGTGGAAAGCCGAACGGGATCTCGCAAATTCATACCCGATTCGCCTGCATTTTTTGCCGCACGCATTTTGGACTGGCCGGCGAGCGGAAAAGCAGTCGACAGCTTCGAAGGTCAGATTCATCACTACCTGAAATGCAGGAGTTCAGCGCTTACCATTTCGCGGATTCGCGGCGTCGGAAGGCCGCTGAACTCAGCCGGCCTTTCGAATTAGCCTTCTCTTCTTTCTTGACAAACAGGCGCAAGTTCTGCTGTGATCATTGCGGCTTGAAAGGGTTGGATCGCCCCTTATAACAATCGATTGTCTTGAGGAATCATTTGAGCCCGCTACGCATCAACTAGCAGCGTCTTCCGCCGTTGAGGCGAGGAACTCTATGCGCTCGACACGCTTTTTCTCTTCATCGATGGCATTCCTCATCCCCTTTCCTCTTCCAGCAGCAGCGCAAGAACCTTCCGGCGCGCAACTGTGGTTGAAGACCGTCGATCGGTCGGCAGCGCTCGTTCCCCAATCTCCGCCTTTCAATTTGCTCCTCATTTGGACAAGCTTTTCCAGGATCTTTCATCCTCTATTACGGTCAGGGGATCACGACAACTGCCCTCCGAGTTGGTGGGAACGTATGTGTGGTGACTGGGCAGGAGGAGCCTCTCGCATGCTTGGGAAAAACTTCAGCACTTGCATTCTGAGAAATGCATCTTGCTTCGGCCTTACTGTGGGGCTGGCTGCTTTTGCCATCCAAGCGCTCGCGCAGAAGCCGCCGGCGAGACCTGACTTTGGACCGGGCGTGTTGATCTTTGATCCCTCGATGCCCTCTGCCGCAATCCAGGAGCAGATCGACAAAGTTTATGCCATAGAACAACACAGCGAATTTGGCCCGGCGCGCTACGCTTTGCTGTTCCTGCCCGGCCAGTATCACGTGGACGTGCCGGTGGGCTTTTACACGCAGGTACTGGGCCTGGGCGCGACGCCCGACGCGGTGCACGTCGAAGGCAATGTTCACGCCGACGCCAGCCTGCCCAACAACAACGCGACTTGCACCTTCTGGCGTGCCGCCGAAGGCTTCTCCGTGACCCCGGCCGGCGGCTCCATGCAATGGGCGGTCTCGCAGGCCGCGCCGTTGCGCCGCATGCATATTCGCGGCAATCTCGTCCTGCATCAGAATCATGGCTGGGCCAGCGGCGGGTGGATGTCGGACTCACTCATCGATGGCAACGTGGACTCGGGCACGCAGCAGCAGTGGATCTCGCGCAACAGCGAGTGGCAAAGCTGGACCGGCTCGAATTGGAATATGGTTTTTGTCGGAGTGCCCCGTCCGCCGCAGGGCGAGTGGCCGTCGCCGCCCTACACCAAGGTGGAACGTACCCCGATCGCTCGCGAAAAGCCGTTTCTGGTTGTCGACGCGGCGGGCAACTGGAGCGTGCGTGTGCCCGCATTGCGAACGGCTAGCCAGGGCATCACTTGGCATGCTGGAAACACCCCCGGAGATTCAATTCCTCTGAGCGCTTTTTACATCGCGCACCCGGGCGTCGACACCGCCGCATCGATGAATGCAAAGCTGGCCGCAGGCAAGAATTTGCTTTTTGCTCCCGGAATCTACGATCTCGATGATGCAATCCGCGTTACACGCCCCAACACCCTGGTGATGGGCTTGGGCTTTGCCACATTGCGGCCTACTCGGGGCACGGCTGCCATGACAACTGCCGACGTTGATGGCATCGAGATTGCAGGGCTCCTCTTCGATGCCGGGCCGCTGCCGTCTCCGGTGCTGCTCGAAGTGGGACCGGAGGGAAGCCGTGCGAATCATGAGCAAAACCCCATCTGCCTGCACGACGTGTTTTTCCGCGTGGGCGGCGCCGCGCTGGGCCGGGCGCAGGTGAATCTCCGCATCAATAGCGCGGGAACCATCGTGGACCACACCTGGATCTGGCGTGCCGATCACGGCGCAGGAGTGGGCTGGACGACCAGCACCAGCGATAATGGCCTGGTGGTGAATGGCGATCGCGTCACGGCTTACGGACTGTTCGTTGAACACCACCAACAGTTTCAAGTGCTGTGGAATGGCAACGCAGGCCGCACCTATTTCTATCAATCTGAGATTCCCTACGATCCGCCCGACCAGGCAAGTTACACCAGCGGCAAGAGCGTCGATGGCTGGGCCTCTTACAAAGTGGCCGATGACGTCACCAGTCACGAAGCGTGGGGTCTGGGAATCTACAGCGTGTTTCGCCATCCTGGCGTCACGCTCACTCGCGCCATCGAAGTTCCCCGCCGGCCCGCAGTGCGATTCCATCACATGATTACTGTGGCGTTGGATGATAAAGGCGAGATTTCGCACGTGATTGACGATGCGGGAGGGCCAGCGACAACCCAACCGCGAGTCACGCCCAAAGTCGCTGAGTTCCCATAGCGAAAGGGCTGCACCTTGCTTAGGACCCGCATTCTCTTAAGCCGAGTGCCGCCCTCACAAGCGATCTGAGCGGGGCGCCAACCCGCAGATGAAGGAGTAAGACGAAATGGAAATGACGCGCCGGCAATTTGCCCTCTCCATTGCGGCTGCCAGCAGCATGGGAGCCTCTCTGTTTGAACCCACGCTCACTCCCTTGGGTGTTCCGCGCGGTGTGGTCCCCGGCCGGGTCACCTGGGCACACGACCCTGCGGCGGTGACCTGGGACGGCACCGGTTCCTGGTGGACCGACGCCAACAATAACCAATCTGTGATCGACCGGATGGTGTCCCACTCGGTTTGCGGCCTTACCAATCAAAAAAACGACGCACAGGCGTGGAGCGCCCTCTTTCGCTATTTCAATCGCGCTCATGGCCGCGGCAACACCGGATACAAGGCCGGCGAGAAGATCGCCATCAAGGCCAACCTTAACAACACGGTGGACCATGGTACGATCGAACGGCTGAATTCGTCGCCCCAGCTCATTCTTTCGCTCGTCCGGCAGTTGACCGGGCCGGGTCGAGTGCCGCAATCGTCGATCATCATCTTTGACTCCAGCCGGTTCATTCCGGGCAATCTTTACGACAAGATTCACAATGAGTTTGCCGGCGTCAGATTCGTCGACCATATCGGTGGCGACGGCCGCGCCAAGGCCGAATTCAAACCCGACGCGATCCCTTTCTCGGTTCCAAGCCGCAACGCAAAGGGACTCGATACCACCGTGGTGGAATCGGCCTATCTCATCGATGCTGCGGTATTGAGAGCGCATGTGAGCTCAGGAGTGACGCTTTGCGCCAAGAATCTGTTCGGTGCGACGAGTATCAATCCCGATTGGCACAAAAACGCGCACGACGGCTTCGCTCATAACCGCGATGGTTCGCCAAGTTACTCGGCATTTACAGATTTTCTGGGCCATAAGGATCTCGGCGAGAAAACCGTCCTCTTTCTTATCGATGGGTTGTACGGTAACGACAACGTGGATGGTCCGCCTCACCGTAAATGGAAGATGGCGCCCTTCAACGATGCGTGGCCGAACAGCATCTTCATGTCGCTCGACGGCGTGGCCATCGATTCCGTCGGTTTCGATTTCCTCACCTCGGAATGGCCTGATCTTCCCGATATTGCCAACGCCGACAATTATCTGCGCGAATCCGCCCTGGCGAACGATCCGCCTTCGAAGACGCTCTATGATCCTGAACGCGACGGCATCCGATGCCCCAGCCTCGGGGTCTTCGAACATTGGAACAACGGCACAGACAAGATGTACTCGCGTAATCTCGGCAGACCGCACGGAATCGAGTTGTTTCAGGTCAGCTGATCTGCCTTGCCGCAGCACGTGGCGCAGCTCCCGTACTGACTGGGCTCACGATTCACCCCGATGTTTTACCCGCCTTAGGGGCCTCGCGAAGCAAGGTAAAATGGGGGTTCAGAGCAAGGCCAGGAGATCGGTGCCTCAATGAAGGATCGGACATCCGGCAAGCAGCGCAGGGAGGGTGCGGATCCTCGCCACGCGCGGCCGGTGAGCCTGAAACAATTGGCAGAGCATCTGGGGCTGAACCCAGCCACAGTTTCCGTGGTTCTGAACGATGTAC
>JASHQH010000098.1 GCA_030037635.1 Acidobacteriaceae bacterium | reverse complement strand
ACGCGATCATCGTACCGGCAAAACTGAATCGCAACCAGCCCCCGAATCTTACCAGGAAACGCCCCCAATGAATGGTCGAAATTCAGCGCAGGCAACGCCTCTGCTCGATACTCTTGCCGGGCTTGCACGTCGTAAAGCTCTTATCGCGGCGGTAACAGCGGCGGGGATGTTGGTCGGAATCGCCGTGGCGTGGCTGCTGCCGGTGCGGTATACGGCGACCACCATCATCATGCCGCCGCAACAAACACAATCCGCTGCTGCACTTTGGATGATGAATCAGCTTCCAACCTCCGGGCCGAGCTCGTGGGCGGCGCTCGCGAGCGGAGGTCTGAGCTTGAAGAATCCCAACGACCTTTACATTGGACTCCTCGAATCGCGGCCGGTTGCCGATGCGATCATTCGCGATTTCGACCTACAGAGGGTTTACCGCTCCAGAGACATGACCGGCGCGCGCGAACGCCTGGCGGACTACACCACAATCACCTCGGAAAAAAGCGGCCTGATTACCGTGTCCGTAACTGATGCGGACAAAAAACGGGCTGCCGCGATGGCGAACGCATACACAAACCAGTTGCGAAATCTCACTCAGAACCTCGCCGTTACAGAGGCCTCCCAGCGCCGGATGTTCTACGAAGGGCAATTAAGACAGGCAAAAGATGCATTAGCAGCGGCAGACTTGGCATTCCAGCAGGTCCAGCAACAGAAAGGCCTTGTTGCGCTCGATGCCCAATCAAAGATGATGGTGGAGAGCCTCGCCAGCCTCCGTGCGCAAGTAGCAGCCAAGAAGGTTGAGGTTCAGGCTTTGCGTTCTTATTCGACAGAGCGCAATCCCGATCTCCAGTTGGCAGAGCAAGAGCTCGATACCTTGCAAGCCGAAGCTGATCAGCTGGTGCAACGCAGCCAGTCTCACCAATATGCCGACCTGGGTCTCGCCGATGTCCCGGGCGCCAGCCTGATGTATCTTAGCGCCCAGCACGAATTGCTCTATCGTCAAACCCTCTACGACCTGCTCATTAAGCAGTACGACGCCGCCCGTCTGGACGAGGCCAAGGAAGCCGCCATCATCCAGGTGGTGGAACCGGCCGTCGAACCTGACCGTAAATCGTCGCCGGAGCGAGCGCTGATTGTGTTGCTATGCACCGCACTTGGATTTTTTGCCGGACTGGCCTTCATTTTTCTTCGCAATCTTTTTGCCAGAAACGTTCGAGTGACCCAGTTGCTGGCGGAATTCAAATCGGTGACGGTCGCCGACTGAGACGCTTCTGACGCGAAGATCTTCGCGGTTTGCCTATTCCTCCTGAAGGCAGCATGCCGATTTATTTGAGCGCGCGTCGTTCCAGTCGCTGATCTCGCTGTTTGTTTCGATTTGCCTCGCGGAGCACAAGATGTCGCAGCATCGCGCACATCTGATCTGGTCCTACGTCACAACCTCGGGAACGAATGCTTTCCGCGTCGGCCTTGGTGTCATTTCCGGCCTGATGGTTTCGCGCCTGTTGATGCCGCAGGGGCGCGGCGAACTCGCGGTGATGATGTACTTCCCATCTTTAATGGGGGCGCTTTTCAGCCTGGGCACTCCTCAGGCGATCACTGCGTTGGTCTCCAAAGGTTCTCGCCAAGCGGAAGAAGTTCTCACTGCCGGATTCAGGCTGGCCATGTTCCAGGCGCTCTTCGCGGCTCCGATCTTCATGGGAATCGCACCGCTAACGCTGACCGGCGACAACCGGAATTTAGGCTCCCAGGTAGCCATCTGCTGCGCTTGCGGTTCCTTCATGATCCTGGTGCCGTACTTCAATGCGATGGCCTACGGATTGAAGCGGTTCGCCTGGGTCAATGCTGTCACATTTGCCGGTCAGGGCGGCTACGTAATTGCGCTTATTTTCTTGTGGTCGGTTGGAATGCTTACACCTCTCAATGCTGCACTCTCTGGCCTTGCTTGCCAATTGCTGCAGTGTTTGCTCCATCTCATTCACCTCAAGCCATCCTCGCTGCATGCGAAAGTGTCGCGGGCAGCGTACAGGGAGTGTCTCGGGTTGGGGCTGCGCTTTGCGATTCCGAGCCTGGCAGTTGTCCTTTTGGCCAACGCCGATCGCGCCATTCTCATTCGCACCACCACGCTGGTACAGATTGGTTTCTACGCCGTGGCTTTCGCCACAACATCGCCCATCACGTTCACAACTGAGGCATTTACACAGATCGGATTCGTCGAAGTATCGAGCGCCCAAAACTCCGCAGTGTCGTTTTCCTTAATGTTGCGGCGGTTCCAGATGGCTCAGGTTGTTGCGTGCATGGGCTTTCTCCTGGCTGCTGCACTCATCTATCCGGCCATCCGGTACGGATTCGGAAAAGTATATATCGGCGCCATTGCCGCAGCTTATCCGCTTGCGCTCACCATGTCCTTCCGGGCCATGACCAGAACCCTGGAGAATAACCTTCGCGGACTGCGCTTCGTGGTTCCGGGAACCGTAGGCGCAGCGATCAATCTTGGTGCACTGATCGTACTCAGCGCTTTTTTCGTGCCGCGCTGGGGAGCCCTCGGCTTCTCCTGCGCAAGCTTGACCTCAGAGGTGATCTATCTAACCTGTCTGGGCGTATATCTTACCTCGCAACAGAACGTGCGCTGGGAACAGCTTTGGGGTATACGGCCAGGCATCATTCGCGCCATGACTCTTGCATTCCTTGAGCTTTTTAAGGGACGCCTCGCCACCGACAACGAGCCCCTTGCCGAGCAAACCCAATGCTAACGACCGGCCGGGAGCCCAGGCTATCCCGGGGCTGGATCAAAGCAATCCTGGTCGCTTTGCTGCTGGCAGCTTTGCTGGTGCGGGGCAATCGCGTGGCTACCCCTGCAGCCGGGACACTTGCCACGGTCCTGGTTGCCGTTTCTTGTGCACTGGTGCTCCGTGCTTGGGCCAGGACCGGCAGTCTTATGAACGGATATACGCTCGTTCTCGCGACGTTCTTGATGGCTTATCCAATTTCCGCTTTCGTGCACCTTACGGGAGCGGACTACAAATCACAAGGCTTCTACGACCTTGCGGCACTTGATGTTCACACGCAGCTCCATCACGTGTATCTCTCCCTCGCTCTGGTTTTTCTGGCGCAATTCGGGCTCTGGTTTGGGCTCGCACCCGGTTATCGCGTCTCGGAACCAGCGGCGCAACACATGGTTCGCGTCCGCTCAAAACTACTTATTCTTGCCGGACTTGTATTTAGCTTGGTGGGGGCCGTGAGTACCTTTGTGCTCTTTTCGAAGCAAGGCGGATCGGTTGAAGACATAGCCATAGATCGCGCCCGTGGACTCGAGTCGGGATCTGCTCGATACGCTTTCATGTCCTCCTGGCTTACCTGGGGGATCATTTTCCTGCTGTGCGCATTCCTGGCTTCTCAGGCAAGCAAGAATCACGCGAGGCTTACTCTATCCACCCTTCTCGCCGGCTCTGGCTGCATGATGTTGAACATGCTCTGGACAGGGGAGCGCGCGGAAAACCTCCTGGCGTTATTGCCTCTGATTTTTATGGTTAGAAAGTTCGCGCGGCATGTTTTCCGGCCTTTCATTGCAACGGCCGCTTTCGCAGTCGCGGGAATTATTGTCTTCGAAACGATTTGGCGAACGTCCGGCTTGTTGACCGCAGGCGCCGCGTATTTGACCCAATCCGGAATGACGTGGGGACAGTTTGCGGCCAATCAGTTATGCGGCGTTCTTGACTGGCAAATGGGCCGGTACCCAACCATCGCACTGTCGTTCGATATGGTGAAACATTCAGGCTACGCTTTTGGCTCTACCCTGCTTCAGGGCGTGGCAATGACCGTCAATGCACCGGCCACCTTGCTCCACATTCCGGCCAAAGTATCCGAGCCTGAGGCAGTAACTGCGATGGTGGGGCAGTATCTGTTAGGCGATTCGACAATCAACGGCGTCGTCCCCGGCACGCTGGCGGAGTTGTATCTTAACTTCGGAGTTTGCGGAGTGCTTGGCGGTTTCTTTGTGATCGGGTTGATGGCCAGGTATTGCATTGGCATCACACGCTCGGCCGGCGACACAGGAACCTTACTTCTCGGCTTTTATGGCCTCGTTTTGATCTGTATTTGGACGATTCCCATGACGGCGACTCTTCCGCTGTATTTCCTGGCGACAAAGGGTTTTCCCATTTTAGTTTTATGGACCGCGGAACGGATGTTGGGCCAAGTCCGGTCGCCCGGCGTTAGAGCATAGCTGCGAGTGTGCGATCGACGAGCTTATGACAGAGGATCATGCGGGAACGCCCGGGTCCGTGCTGATTGTCCGGTCAGCATTTGGAGAGCTCTATGAGCTTGCCTGGGTAAGAGCACTGCATGAGCTTGCCACCCAGGTGGAACTTTTTGATACCCACTCTTTCATTCCGGCGAACTTGGCGGGACGGTTAGAGGAGCGCTACCTGGCTGGGCCTCATGTCAGCAAGGTCAATCGGCTTGTCGTTGAGCGGGTAAGAGAGATGCGGCCGGATGTGGTTTTGTTCTATCAGGGCCATCACTACCATCGGGAGACGATTGCGCGGGTGGCAAAATTGAGTTTCGTCGTGGGGGCCCATTGTGACGATCCATTCGGAAGACGGGACCGCCGCGAATACCGCCTGCTCCGGACGGCCTTTCCGGAGTACCAGGGGTACCACGTCAACCGTCAGTGCAATGTTGAGGAGGCGATGGAGTACGGAATCAAGCACGTCCGCGTGCTCAAGACCTATTACATCCCCTGGCTTCATCATCCGTGTCAGCTGAGCGCCGAGGAACGAGACGTCTGGGGCTCGGACGTGGTTTACGCCGGCCATTCCGAACCGGATCAGCGCGCGGAGTGCTTGGCGCGAGTGGTGCGCGCCGGGCTGAAGTGCAAAATATTCGGGAACAGGGCGGGATGGAAATCGGTCCTTCCGGAAGATGTGTATGGTGCCGTGCGCCCCATTCATTTCATCAAGTTTTCAGACTGCCGCAAGGCCCTGTGCGGCAGCAAGATCGGCGCGTGTTTCTTCAGTAAATGGAATCGCGACCAGTATACGCACCGCTCCTGGGAGATCCCGGCCTGCGGCGTTTTCCTCCTCTCCGAGCGCACTCCCGCTATGCAGGAGTTTTATCAGGAAGGAAAAGAGGCGGAGTTCTTTGACAATGCCGATGAATTCATCGACAAGGCCAGATTCTACGTTCGCAACGATCTGGCAAGAATGAGAATTGCCCAGGCGGGACATGCGCGCGTGATTGAGTCAGGCAATGACATCTACGCAAGGATGAAGCAGTGGCGCAATGACGTCCAGGAATGGCGAGAGGAGTAGCCGTTTGCCGGATTGCGACTGCGGAGGGTGTATCGATGGAAAGCTTAGTTAGCGGCGAGAAAGACCGGATTTACGACAGAGGTTATCACTCTGAGAGACATGTGCATCTTATTCATGACCACGAATACTTTTGGGCCCGCGCAAAAGCATCGGCTGATCTCTATTTCTCGAAGCAGGAACAATTGAAGCGGATCTTCGAATACGGATGCGGAATCGGCCAGGGGATTGCGGCGCTATCAAACGCTGCGGGCTGGGATGTAAGTTCGGAGGCCCGTGAAGTGTGCCATAGCCGAAACCTGAGGGTCTACGACATTCTGGAAGCCGTTCCCCGCAAAGCGTGGGACATCGTCTTTTGCAGGCATGTTTTGGAGCATCTGGAGAACCCGCTTGAGCACTTAACGGCGATGAAAGAGTTGATTGCGAACGGCGGGGAGTTGTTTCTGGTGCTTCCGCGGGAGGGGCACGGTACGGCGCCGTTCTTACCCGATCTCAATCAGCACCTGTTCTGTTGGAACTTCAGAACCATAAACAACCTGCTCGCGAGAGCCGGCTTCGCGCCTTACGTCAACCAGTACGAATATGTGCTCGGTTATCGCGTTCTTCTTCCAGTGAGACAGTGGCTGGGCCCTGGCGCCTATTTTTGGGCCACGCGCTTTATAGGTTTTCTAAAGCGAAACGGCGAGCTCATTGTCCGCGCCCGAGTAAGTTAAGTTGCGATAGCCCAGGTCCGCCGAATGGAAGATCTCTGCCGTTCCAAGTGTCTGCGATTGTGCCGTCAAGAGCGCCTATACGGAGAACGCAAGTGCGAAGCCGCGAGGCTCCTAATGAGATGCGCCAAAGTGGCATGATGTCACGCACGTAGAGCGCGAGCGAGACGAGCCCAATGACCAATCCCAGACCCGAAAGTGTATTTAGCGTTTTGTCCAAGCGCGATGAATTTCCAGCACCACTTAGAGTCGGGTTCCTGATCTATGACCTGCAACGGAACACCGAGGATGCGCTCTTTGAAGTGGCAAAGGCATCCGGGTTCTCAGTCAAGGCCTTCCCGCTTTTTGCGCACCCTAACCAAGGCGATTCGAGAATCGCGTATCGCCCAGCGACTTCACGGTGCAAGCGTTTTGGGGTCAACGTAAAGGGCAGCACGCCGGAAGGATTTCTTTCCAATGTGGAGTGGTCGGTTGGTCTAGCCTGCGCGCGCGAGTCCGATGTCGTGATCCTCAAGGGGTTGTTCGGATTGGGGGCGATCTGGTGTGCACTGTGCGCACGTCTTCTGGGAAAGGTGCTCATCTCAACCAATCAAACACTGCCTCCAAAATGGGAACGAAAGCGGCGCTGGTGGATCAAGCGATTTAAGCGATTTCTTCTTGGAATGTGCCAGTATCACATCTATCAAAACGTCCACGGAGTTGAAATTCTCACCCAGATCTATTCCATCCCTCAAGAACGCTTGATTTCCGCTCCGTATGAAGGCGGAGCCGCCTCATTCAGAAGAATCCTCAGCTCCACCAGACCCGATTCCGGTGGAAAGAAGCGGTTCGGATTCGGCACTAATCTGGTTTTTCTCTATGTTGGAACTCTTCTTCCCTTCAAAGGAGTGCCGGACATCGTGAGAGCGGCGGCTCTCGTCTCCAAAGATGCTTCTTTTTTGTGCGTATTTGTCGGGCCTGAAGTGCCGCGAGCCGGGAATGGCGGTGAGACGATTGAGAATTACAAAGCACTGGCTGCCGCCAATGGCGTCGCAGACCGCGTTCGCTTTCTCGCCCCCATGACTCCGGAGGAGCTCGCAGAGCTTTACCTCGCGGTCGATGTGGTGCTTTTGCCGACGCACAAAGACTGTTTTCCGAAGGTGCTGGTGGAAGCCGGGCTCGCAGGCAAGCCAATGGTGACCACGACCGCCTGCGGATCAGCGGGCGTCATCGTCCAGGACGGGGTGAACGGGTTTGTCGTTGTGCCGGGCGATATCTCCCAGCTGGCCGCGGCCATGACAAAGCTCCTCGATCCGGAACTGCGCGCCACGATGGGATCGCGCTCCAGGGAGATCGTCGACCAGAATTGCAACATGGATCTGGAGGTAAGAGGTTATATCGAAGCTGTCGAGCGCGGCGCCGGCCACTTGCTCCGCCGCCAGAGGGTGTGATTTCTGTTCCGATGTTATTCGGCTAAGCGGGATCGAGTTACCTTGGCCAATTAACTGCCGGACTATCTCGACTGTTATGTCCAACCCACCGTTCCGGCTGTCTGTAATTACGAACTCCATCTCACGGATGAATGGCGGCATTTTCGACGCAATGCTCAACCTGACGATTGCGGTTGCAGCAGAGGGCCGCTATCGGCCTCAGGTCTTCAGCGCATGCGATGCCTACACCGACAGGGACAGAGCTCTGTGGAGCGGGATTACGACTCGGGTCTTTCCGGTGCGGGGACCTCACATCTTTGGCTATGCTTCCGGCCTGGCAGATGCGCTGGAATCAAGCAACCCGGATATCGTTCATGTTCATAGTATCTGGATGTATCACTCCCTTGTCGTCGAACGATGGGCAAGGCGCAAGAGACCGTACATAGTCAGCCCGCACGGGCTGTTAAAACCATGGGCGCTGCGCAATTCCCGCTGGAAGAAACGAATCGCAGCAAGGCTGTATGAAGATAAACATCTTCACGGCGCAGCCTGTCTGCATGCATTGAACACCGCGGAAGCCAGGGCCTTCAGAGAATACGGGCTGAAGAACCCCATTTGCGTTATTCCGAACGGAACGAAACTCGCAGCCGTCACGTTCAGTGCGGAGAAGGGCCGGGAACGCTCGGTCCTCTATCTCGGCAGATTCCACCCCTCCAAGGGGCTTCGCAGCCTGCTTGAGGCATGGCGCGTCGTGCACGGCCAGGCTCTCGCCAATGGCTGGAACCTCATACTTGCCGGATGGGACCAACTGGAGCACAGAGCCGAACTGGAGCAATTGGCAGATAGCTTGCACATTCGGTCAAGTATCAGGTTTCTGGGGCCGCAGTTTGACGCGGACAAAGATAGATGTCTCGCTCGAGCATCCGCGTTCATTTTGCCCAGCAAGAGCGAAGGCCTGCCGGTGAGCATTTTGGAAGCGTGGTCATGGCGATTGCCGGTCCTGATGACACGTGAATGCAATCTCGAAGCCGGCGTCGACGCGGGCGCGGCAATCATGATGGAGTCGAATGCGAACAGCATCGCAGCGGCATTGCGAAGGCTGTTTTCATTGTCAGATTCGGACCGGCAGCTCATGGGAACCAGCGGACGAATTCTCGTTGAGCAGCGCTTCCAATGGCAGCAAATTGGCCAGGCCATGACTGCCGTGTACGACTGGGTACTGGAACGCGGCCCGAAACCAGACTGCATCATGACCGATGGAGATTGCATGCTCTGAATCCAGGCAATTCATCAGCCCTTGACGGCCAATTGATACCTGCCAGGCGCCGCTTCCACTTTGATGGCGGCAGCAGACCGTCGCTTCGCTGCATCTGCTCTGCATAGGTCTCTAACCAATTTGCTCCAGCCATGAACGTTCTCATTCTCAATCAGGCCTTTTACCCCGATGTGGTTTCTGTGGCTCAGCACGCCGCCGATCTTGCAACGGCACTCGCTGACCGGGGCCACAAGGTCACCGTCGTTGCTTCTCGACGCGCCTATGATTCCCCCTGCCACACCTTCCCTCCCAGCGAAGTGTGGCACGGCGTCCGCATTCTGCGGGTGCCGTCAACCGCTTTCGGAAAGAAAGCGTTATGGCGCCGTATATGCGATTTCTCAACCTTTTATCTCGCTTGTTTCGTCCAACTCGCGACCCTGCCCCGCTTTGATGTTGTGATCGCCATGACCGTGCCGCCTTTGATCTCGGTCCTGGCAGCCATCTTCATCCGCGTCAGGGGAGGGCAACTGGTTTCGTGGGTTATGGACCTGAACCCAGATGAGGCCATCGCTGCAGGGGCGCTGAAGGAGAAATCTCCAGTTGCAAAAATACTTGCAAAGCTCCTCAGTTTCAGCTTTGCCTCGTCAGACGCAATCGTTGTCCTCGACCGATATATGAAAGAGCGGGTCGCCGCCAAAGGAGTTCCCCAAGATCGCCTTCATGTTATTGCGCCGTGGTCACATGATTCGGTTGTCCGCTTCGATGAAGCTGGCCGCGAGCGATTCCGGGCAGCGCATGGACTAACTCGCCATTTTGTCGTTATGTATTCCGGGAACCATAGTCCTTGCCATCCGCTCGATACGCTCCTGGATGCGGCACGTGTTCTGGCCAATGAGCCCTCGATTCTCTTCTTGTTCATCGGCGGGGGGAGCCAGTTTGCCTCGGTAAAGGAATTCGCGCGGCTGAACTCTCTCAGCAATATTCTTTGTCTGCCATATCAACCGTTATCGCTCTTAGCCGCATCGCTGTCCGCAGCCGATCTTCACGTAGTCGTGATGGGTGAGAAGTTCGTTGGAATAGTCCATCCTTGCAAAATCTATAACATCATGGCTATCGGAAGTCCTTTTCTTTATATTGGTCCCTTTCCAAACCATATCACTGACCTTTCTGAAGCATCTCCGTCCCCATCGGCCCACTTCGCCCGGCATGGAGATACAGAAGCTGTCGTTTCTTGTATCCGTTCGGCGGCCGCCCGCGGTCCAGTGCGGGATGCTGCTCACGCGGAAATCGCCGCTCAGTTCTCTGAGACGGCTCTCATTTCACAGATGATTTCGATCATTGAGAGACTGCCGGATTGTCATGTGAAAACTCTATGGAAGGAAATGTCCACGAGCAAGCGCGCAAATGAGCAAGGTATTGGTAACGGGAGCTGACGGCTTCGTCGGCCGAGCAGTCTGCGCGCGGTTGTGTGCAACCGGACACACTGTCGTTGCGGGCCTGCGCAGTCCTGACCTATGGACAGCCATGAACGAAACGGTCCCCGCGGTCGGGTGCTTTCGAGTCATCGGCGACCTGGGTTCTTCGCTCGATCTGCGAGGCGTCTGCGACGATATCGAAGTTGTCATGCATCTGGCTGGCCGCGTTCATGTGATGCGCGAGTCCATTGCGGACCCGTTAACCGAATTCAGAGCAACCAATGTTGCCGGCACAGGGAGACTTGTTCGCGAGGCAATTCAGCAGAATGTGCGCCGCTTCATTTTTGTCAGCACAGTGAAGGTTCATGGCGAATCCACGAACGGCCGGCCCTTTTCCGAAAGAGATCCTGATAATCCGCAGGATCCATATGCAGTATCGAAATGGGAGGCAGAACAGGATCTGAAGGCGATCGGCAGGAATACGAAACTGGAGGTGGTGATTGTTCGGTCCCCGCTCGTATATGGGCCAGGAGTGCGGGCAAACTTCCTGCGCTTGATTCGGCTATCAGACAGTCCTTTACCCCTTCCCATTCCGGATACGACCAACCGCCGAGGTCTGATCGGAGTGCGAAACCTGGCCGACTTCTTGGTCCAGTGCGTCTATCGGGAGCGAGCCGCTAACGAAACATTCCTGGTAAGCGATGGAAACGATATATCGACTCGGGAATTGATGATCCGAATGGGGCGGGCACTCGGGCGGAAAGTGCATTTTCTTCCCGTCCCCCCCTGCATCTTCCGTATGTCGGGGGCACTGCTCGGTCGGCGCGCTGAAGTAGGCCGCTTGCTTGATTCGCTTTCGATTGATTCCAGCAAAGCCCGCTCTCGCCTGAGTTGGTTACCTCCCGTGGACATCGATGATGAACTCCAGTCCACAGCTCGTTGGTATCGTCAACACTGTCTGAAACAGCGGGCCGTTTGAAACCTAAGCTCGTGGCGACGGCAGAGCCTGATCGAGCAACAACATTCCTGCGCCGTGGGCCAGACATGCTCACCCTTCCGCCGGGTCGCGTAAGCCGCACATGAGATCCCTCAAGCGTTTCCTCGATATTTTCCTTTCTCTGGTGCTCATTGTTGTATTCGCGCCCTTGTTCGCCGTCATTGCGATCGCCATAAAGCTCACCACCACGGGATCCGTCTTGCACTGGTCGAATCGGGTAGGAAAGAACAACGTGATTTTCCGCATGCCGAAGTTTCGGACCATGAGCGAAAATGCGCCACAGCTTGCAACCCACCTCTTGTCAGACCCATCCAGGTACGTGACGTCAATTGGCAGCATTCTGCGCAAATCAAGTTTCGATGAACTTCCTCAGTTATTCAGCATCCTGGAGGGCCATCTCAGCTTTGTTGGTCCACGTCCCGCACTATTCAATCAAGACGACCTCATCGCTCTTCGCACGCAGTACGGAGTGCATTGCTTAGTTCCCGGGCTCACCGGTTGGGCACAGGTGAACGGAAGAGACGAGCTTCCAATCGAGAAAAAGGTGGAGTTTGATTACGAATACCTTCAGAAACATTCTGCAGTGTTCGACCTCAGGATTCTGGCAATGACGGTTGTAAAGGTTGTCCGCAGAGACGGCGTTTCGCACTAAACCGTCCATCGATAACTCGTATCAACAATCATCCCTGGACCGCGATGCTTCCATCATCAAGATAATTCCGCCACTTATCGCGGGATCACTTGTAACTGAATCACAAGGAGACGACATGAAAAAAGTTCTCGTTAACGGCGCCGGTGGATTCATTGGCGGCCACATGGTGAAGAGGCTGAAGGCAGAGGGGCATTGGGTGCGTGCTGTCGACATTAAATCACACGAGTTCGCGGCTCCTCCGGCTGACGAATTCATCTTGGGCGATCTTAGAGACCAGAATGTGGTTCGAGAGGTTGTTGAGAATATCGACGAGGTCTACCAGTTTGCGGCAGACATGGGCGGCGCCGGTTATATCTTCACCGGAAAGCATGACGCCGACGTGATGCACAATTCGGCCACGATTAATCTGAATACTCTGCATTTCGGGACAAAAGCGGGGGTAAGGAAGTTCTTCTACTCATCCTCGGCCTGTATGTACCCTGAATACAATCAAAAAGACCGGCTGAATCCTAACTGCTCTGAAGATTCTGCATATCCTGCGGCCCCCGATAGCGAGTATGGGTGGGAAAAACTCTTCAGCGAACGCCTCTATTTTGCGTACATGCGCAATTACGGAGTCGAGATTCGTGTTGCCCGTTTTCACAATATTTTTGGCCCCGAGGGCACATGGACCGGCGGGAGGGAGAAGGCGCCGGCGGCCATGTGCCGGAAGGTTGTTGAAGCAGAAGACGGCGGAGAGATTGAGATTTGGGGCGATGGGGAGCAGACGCGTTCGTTCTTGTATATCGACGAATGCATCGAGGGTGTTCGTAGGCTCATGGAATCGGACTTTACTGGCCCGGTAAATATTGGCTCAGCGGAGATGGTGACGATCAACCAGCTCGCCCAAATGGTGATGAAAATTGCGGGGAAGAGCTTGACTGTCAAGCATATTCCCGGCCCATTAGGAGTTCGCGGGAGAAACTCAGATAACCGCCTCATTGCGGAGAAGCTGGGTTGGAAGCCTTCGTGGCCGTTGTGCAAAGGGCTTGAAGTTAACTATCGCTGGATCGAATCACAGTTCAAACTCTTTCAAGCGGAGCTGCACACATCGTCTCTGGTTGGTGCGGGAAGTTATAAGTGACGGCAATCAAACAATAGCGTCGATGCTTCTCAGCTCCGTGCCGGTAGCCGCTTACCTTACTTGTCCCGCATAGAGCGTTGCCCGATCACTTGGCTTTTTATCCCCTTACGGCATTGCTCACCATGGCTTAGGCTATAAAGCTCCTGCGGAAGTGTCCAGGATAACTACAGAAAGAGAGGCGTTAGATGAATCGCAAAGAGTACGGTATTCTTGCGCGAAATAATGCCGTGCGCCGGGCTGCGGTCTGGGCAATGCAGATCGGAATCTTCGCCATTTCAGCAGTCGCCGCGTTCCTGCTTCGATTTGACTTTACGATTCCGCCGGCATTTCTTCATTACCTTTTCTACGGGTGCGCTATCTGGATACCTGTCAAACTTATCGTCTTCGGCGTGGCAAAGCTCGATCGAGGTCTATGGCGTTATGTTTCTATCATCGATGTAATCCGGATTTCGACAGGCAACCTCATCGCCTCGGCGATCTGCTATTTTTTAATCTATTACATTGCGCCTCCAGGATTTCCGCGGGCCGTCTATGTTATCGACTTAATGGTTTGCGTGCTATGTACGAGCGGGCTTCGGCTTGTGACGCGTGTGGCCTATAGCGCGGGGTCGTTCGCGCGCGGCAACAAAGAATCGGAAAAGCGAACGCTGATTTATGGAGCAGGAGACGCAGGGATTACTCTTCTCCATGAGATTCGCAACAACGCACGGCTCGCTTATCGTGTTTGCGGTTTTATCGATGACGATTTAGCGAAGACCGGTCTGCGAATTAGCGGCGTTACCGTGCTTGGTGACGGCGGGCGGATCAAATCACTCGCCACAAAACACGGAATCGAGATGATCCTGATTGCGATTCC
>JASHQH010000097.1 GCA_030037635.1 Acidobacteriaceae bacterium | reverse complement strand
ACGTGCCGGCTCCGCTAAAAGTTGAACTTCAGCGCGCCTTGCAGCACACGCGGGGGAGCGGCGTTGATCACTTCTCCGAAGGTCGAGCTGCCGATGTTGCCGTCCACGGCGCTCGGGCCGTTGAACTGCGTGTGGTTGAAGACGTTGAAAGCCTCCACGCGCAACAGCAGCGACTTGCTTTCGGTGAGGTTGATGCTCTTGCCCAGCGCCGTGTCGTAGTTGTCGGCGCCGGGGCCGTGGAAGAAGCGGCGCTTGGCCGTGCCCGGCGTGCCCAGGGCATTGATGCTGAACGCCGACGTATCGAAATAATTGTTGCCCTGCGTGCGTGGATTGCCGTTGAGATCGAGCGCCGCGCCCGAGTAGTCGGGCTCGTCGATGCTCGCGTTGTTTACGCCGTTGGGGTTGGTTCCGATCAGCGAGTTATCGCCATTGTTGATCATGGTCACGGGAAATCCGCTCGCCAGCCGCGTAATGCCCGAAAGCGACCAGCCGCGCGTGGCGCGATTGCTGCGCAGCAGTTGGTCGAAGGGGAGCTGGTAGTCGTAGCTGACAACGAAATTCTGCTTCACGTCGAACGACGACAGAGCGTAGCTGAGCGCGGGGTTGAAGGGATTCACCTCTTCGCCGATGTTCGAAGACTCATCGAGCGATTTCGAGAAGGTGTATGCGGCCGAAAACTCGAGGCGCCCCGTGGTGTGGCGGGCGCTCAGCTCCAGGGCGTTGTAATCGGCGTGACCGATGTTCGATTGCAGGGCGTCGGAACCAAAGTTTGAGCCCAGCGGGCCGCGGGTTCCGTTCACCTGGCCGCCGGAGACGGGATAGTAGACCGAGTTTTCGCCTCCCGCGCCGCAGGTGAGCGTGCCGGGCATCACTTCATTAGGCTGGCTCAGGCTGAGGCACAGCGCGGGGTTGCCGGGATTGGATTCGACGAGCACGCGCTGATGGCGCGTTGAGGTGCCCACGTAGGTGGCGTCGAACACCGTGTTGGGGCCGGCCTGGCGCTCCACCGAGAGCATCCACTCCTCGGTGTACGGCGTGCGATTGTGAATGTCGTAGCCGGGAATGCCGCTGACGGGTTCATAGGCGCTCCAGTCGATGTTGCCGTCAGGATGGCTGCGCGACGAGTCGAGCGGCGCAAAAGTGTAGGGGAAAGGCTGCCCGTTGTTTGTCCCGTCTGCCGCGGTGATGAAAGGCGTGGCAAACAGCGGCGGCGCGGGGCTGGTGTAGGTGGTGCCGTAAGGTGCGTTGGCAGCCAGAAGGCTGATGGCCGCAGCGTCAATGGCCGTGTAGAAGTTGCCGAAGCTGGCGCGAATGCTGGTGGAACCCGGTGACCCCAGGATTTTTGAAATCCAGCCGGAATCGCCGGCGTGCGGCGACCACGCCAGGCCCACTCGCGGCGAAAGATCGAAGCGATCCACGCGAGCCAGCGTGTTGGGGATGCCGGGATCGCCCGGATAGAGAATGCCGGCGGGCGCGCCGGGAAACACCTGCGATTGCCCACCGGCAACGAATGTGGAGATCTGGTTGTATTTTTCGCTCCACGGCGCGATGCGGTCCCAACGCAGGCCGTAATTGAGCGTGAGGCTCGGCCGCAGATGATAACTGTCTTGCGCAAAGAGGCCGAAATACTTGTTGCGTGCGTAGAACGGGTTGAGCTGGCTCTGGTTGTACTGGCTGGGCACGCCGATCAGGAAGTCGGCGAAGTCCACGCCCGTTTCCGTGCCGCTGAAAACGAAATTTCCGTTGAACTGCGCGATGGGCGCGGCGTTGATCTGGTCGGCGTGGAATTCTGCGCCGTATTTGAGCGCGTGCCTGCCGTGAACCTGCGAGAAGTTGTCAGAAGCCTGGTAGGTGTTGTTCACCTGGATGAGCTGATTGGCCGCTGCGCCGGTTGAGTAGCCGTTGAAGTTCAGGTTCTCAACATTCTGGCCATTGGGGTCGAGCGCGACGATGCTGGCTGTTCCGTCGGGGTTGGCGAAGCCCTGCGAGACCAGGCTGACGTTCCGCCCGCCGATGGGCTGGCCGAGGTTGGTGCTGTCGCGCATGAAGCTCAGGTGCACCTCGTTCACCAGCGTGGAGCTCAGCGTCTTGGTGTCGGCCAGAGCAAGCAGCTGCGCGCGGCCGGTGGTCAGCGCCGCAAAGCCGGGAACGCTGGCGCCGCTTTGCGCCACGGGATACGGATTCACCAGGCTGAAGTCGTCAATGAAGTAGTAGGCCGAGGCGAGACCCATGCGGGAGTTCACGTCGAAGCGCGCGCCGCCCTTGTCATCGCGTACCGTCTGGTCGAACGCCGAAGTGGCAAACACCCCCGCGGACGTGTTGGGCGCGGGAATATATTGCAGCATGCGCTGCGCGGGCACCGACCATGCTGATTGCGGGATGACGGCGTTGCCGAAGACGCACTGCCCGGCCTGCGCATCGGCCGCATTGCAGCCGGGAACGTAGTACGGCTCGCCCTGGCTCACCGTGTAGCCCAGTTCCTGGGTCAAAAGCGACGCCAGATAGGGTCCGCTGACCGCGCCGTTCAGCTGATTGCCTGACGGGCTGTTGCCAAAGTCATATAGATTGCCCGTGCGGTCTGCGTCCGAAGGCACGCTGATGTCTCCCGTATCGATGCCCTCGGTCTGCCGCGTGCCCTGGTAATCGACGAAATAGAACATCCGGTCGCGGCGTATCGGGCCGCCTGCGGTTCCTCCGAACTGGTTTTGCTCAAAAGCGCCGCGCGTGGGCGAAAAATAATTGCGGGCATCCACATCGGTGTTGCGCAAAAACTCGAAGGCGCTGCCGTGGAACTGATTGCCACCCGATTTGGTCACCACGCTGATCTGGCCGCCGCTGTACTCGCCGTACTCGGCATCGAAGTCGCCGGTCACCATGCGGAACTCCGCAATGGCATCGAGGTTGGGGACAATCGCCGTGCCCGCGTTCACGTCTTCTTCCGCATCGCTGCCGTTCACGCTGAAATAGTTGGCGGTCTCGCGTTGCCCGTTCACCGAAAGATTGCCCGGGTTGAGCGTGCCCGAAGGATTCAGAATGGTGGCGCCCACGTCCTGGATGGTGCTCGACGTGATGGCGCTCGAGGGAGCCACGCCCGGCTCCAGCGACAGCAGATCGGTGTAGCTGCGGCCGTCGAGAGGAACCTCCACCATCTCCCTTCCTGTGATCACCTGGCCCAGTTCCGTGCTGACGGTTTCAACGTGCAGCGCGTTGTCGGCCACGGTCACGGTCTGGCGATCGCCGCTCACCATCAGAGCCACGTCAACCGTGAGGGCCGCGCCCGCATCCACGACAATTCCCGTGCGCTCATAGCCCGTGAAACCCCTGGCCTTGACCTCGAGGTCGTAGCGGCCCGCAGCCACCATCGGCAGGGTGTAGCGGCCGTTCGCGTCAGTCGAGACCTGGTAGTAGATCCCGGTGTTTACCTCGCGCGCTGTCACCTGAGCGCGCGGCACGGCACGGTCAGAGGGATCGGTGACGGACCCGGAAATGGAGCCCGTCACGCTGGCCCAGACGCAAAATGCCGGCATCAAAAAGGCGATTGCACTCAAACTCGAGAAAAAACGGAGCGGACTTCGCATAACCTTCTCAGGGAACAATGAAGGACCAACGAGTTCGGCATCTCGATCCCGAACCTGTGGATCTGGATGAAGAGCCGCGAATATCCGACTCATTCGGTCCTTATTTAATATACGACAATTTTAGTCCGAATTTGGCAGTGATATAGATCACACCATATTGCGGGAGGCCCTGGACTGCGACAAGAGAGCCTTCGAGGGATTCTTGGCGTCCAATCGCGTGTGGGGTGGGGGTGGGCTGGCTCGCTGGCTTGCTTCCTGTTCCCTGTTGCCTGTTCCCTGCCTTAAATACGTGGCGCTCAACCCGGTTGTCCCCCCGAACCCCGGAATTGAGCGCCCGAGTTGCCCAAACCCAACAGACCGACCATGGGCAACGCCCCGGCTGCGGCGGTTCCAAGCCAAATCGCCCTGGAGCCGCCAATCTCCCGCCGAGCGGAGCCGGCCGCTTCTGCTGGTGCCGGCCCCGCCCATCTTCGATGCTTACATTCCGTTTTGTGAATTCTGCTCCGGATGCACTACCCGGTAGCTGGCTCCGCCGTTCGACCACACCAGCAACAAAATGTCCTTGCCGGCGGGCGCTGCGTGCACGTCGTTCACAAAGTTGTCGGCATCGTCGACCGGCTTGCGGTCAACCTCAAGAATCACGTCGCCCGCAGCCAGGCCGGCATCGTCGGCCGGGCTGCCTGGACGCACGCTCTCAATGGCCGCGCCTTTCACCTGGTCAGGAATGTTGAACTGCTGGCGCACGTCGGCCGTCAGGTTGCCCACAGAAACACCCAGCCGCGCGTGCTGATCGCCGGGCGCTGCATTGGCGGCTTCCTGGTTCTGGTCGTTGTGGAACTCGCCCACCGTCACGTGCAGCGTCTCGGGCTTGCCGTTGCGCAGGATCCCCAAATCGATTGCGGTTCCCGGCGTCATTTCGCTCACCGCCACTTGCAGCGCGCGGCCGTCGTCGATCTTTTTGCCGTTGAGTTCGCGCAGCACGTCGCCGTGCTCCAGGCCGGCGCGGCTGGCCGGCGAGTCGGGAGTTACCTGGCTCACCACCGCGCCCGAGGCGTCAGGCAGGTTGAAGAATTGCGCATTGTCGGGGGTCACGTCGTTCATGGTGATGCCCAGGTAGCCGTGCTCCACCTTGCCGGTCTTGATGATCTGCTCGGCCGAGGCGCGCGCGATCTGCGAGGGAATGGCGAAGCCGGCGCCGGCGAACGAGCCGCTGTCGGAGATGATGAAGGTGTCAATGCCGATCAGCTCGCCGTGCGCGTCCACCAGTGGGCCGCCCGAGTTGCCGGGATTGATGGCCGCGTCGGTCTGGATAAAGTCGCCAGGCTTGCGCGGGTTGTCAGAGTAGGGATTGGCCCGGTCGAGAGCGCTGACGATGCCGCGCGTTACCGAGAACTGGAAGTAGCCGAAGGGGCTGCCGAAAGCCAGCACCGTCTGGCCGGGGTGCAGTTTGCTCGAGTCGCCCCAGGGAATGCTGGGCAAATCGTGGGCGTCGATTTTGATCACGGCGATGTCGTCCAGCTTGTCAACGCCCACCACCTTGGCGTTGAACACGCGGCGATCGTTCAATGTCACCCTCACCTGCGCCGCGCCGTCGACCACGTGGTCGTTGGT
>JASHQH010000096.1 GCA_030037635.1 Acidobacteriaceae bacterium | reverse complement strand
TAGGTCCACATGTAATCTTCTTTCACAGGCGCTCCACGATATTCAGATTTAAGAGAGGCCACGATGCGCCTTTCCGCAGTAATCATCTTTAATCCTGATTTTCTTCGCATCGCTCGAATTGCCGTATCCAAAGGATGACGTGTTGTATTCTTGATCGTTCCCCCCGCCCACTTCCCGAACTTCCGAAATATCTCCAGAAATATTCTTTTAGTTCAGTTCAGGGCTCATCGCGGCCTCCGAGGGAGTCATATCGGAGGTCATATTGGTTGTTTCTATAACGTTTAAGGGGGCGAGCATGAGCTCGCCCCTTTGAACGTTAAGGAGGAAGGCGATGAGGAGATGGGACCGGCTACTGGACTTATATATGGATGGGTATCGCGCCCGTGGACTGAGCGAAGCATCCGTTGCTTACACGGAGTCCCGGCTGGAGCGGTGGGGCCGCTGGCTGAAGAAGCGCCGCCCACGGGTGGCGATTGAGCAGATCAGCGTCGATCTGATCACCAGCTACATTGCATCCTGCGCCAGCTTTCGATCGAAGGCGACGGTGTACGCAACGCTGAGCACGATGCGTGGTTTTGGCGACTACCTGGTCAACCAGAGCTTGTGGAAGACGAACCCGCTGCGCTGGATGAGAGGACCGAAGGTTACTCCATACAGCCGATTGCCGCAGAGGATCGACCAGGCGCACATGGAAGCGATGTGGCGCGAAGCTGCAGGGCGGCACGGCGATTACAGTGCCCATCTGTGGGTGACGATTCTGGCCATGCTGTACGGTACCGGGCTTCGCCGTGGCGAGTTGGAGAGGCTCGATGTCGAGGCATTCGATCGCACGCAAGGCACGCTTCGCATCGACGGCCGCAAAACAGGTCGCGAGCGCCTGCTGCCTTTGCCGGAAGTGACACTGCGTTGTCTCGAAGCGTATCTGCCGCAGCGCCACAACCAACTCGAGTATTGCGGGCGATTGGATCAGGCGGCGCTGCTGGTGAGCCGCACCGGCAAGCGTCTTTCCAGCTTCGCGATCAGCAACGGCATACACACTATTTCGCGCCGTGCGCAGGTTCCCATTCACAGCCTTCATCAGTTCCGGCACAGCTGCGCGTCGGATCTGCTCGAAGCAGGAGTCCACCTGGCTGAGGTGCAGCGTATCCTCGGCCATTGCGTGATTGCGACGACCGTGCGCTACGTACACATCGCCGATCCGCAGCGGCGCGCGGCGATCGAGCTCCATCCCATCAACGCATTGCTCGTTTCCGCGCAGGAGGTGAACGCATGACGGCATCGAACCAGTCGCCCATGGATCCGTTGATCGAGGGCTACCTGAGCTACCTGGATAAGGTGGGCCGCCGGACTCCGCGTACCATCATCGATGTGCGCTGCACATTGCGCCGCGCGGTAAGCGGCCTGCGCAGCGACATTCCGTTGTGGCGTCTCCGCCTCGAACACTACCTGCATTGGCTCGAAGCCGAACGGAGTGCAGGCTGCACCGAGACCAGTCTGGCGAAGTATCTGAGCCATCTGCGCGGCTTCCTTGACTACGCCTGGCGCAGCGGCAGTAGCGAGCGGAACGTGCTCGATGGATTCACGCTCAAGCATGCCCTGCCGCGAACTCCGCCTAGTTCGCTCAGCCTGGACGAAGCCGAGAAGCTGGTGAAGGCAACATCGGGAACCGGACTGACAGCACGGCGGGACCGCCTCGTGGTGCTGATGCTCTATGGCTGCGGGCTGCGCACCGATGAGCTTTGTGCCCTCGATGTCGCAGCCATCAACCGCGAGCGGCATGAGCTTCTCGTGTTGCGAGCCAAGGGCGATCGCCCGCGCTCGATCCCTATTCCCGAGGCGCTCTACACCGAGTTGCTCGCCTATCTGCTTGAACACGGAAAACGCGGGTCGCTATTTCGAACCAGTACACGGGGGCGAAGGCTGCGCTCTCACGACGTGTGCCACATCGTTAGAGAAGCCGTAACGCGAGCTGGCCTGCGTCCTGACATCACGCCTCGTACGCTGCGCCACAGTTTCGCGACCCACTTGATGGATCGCGGCGTCGACCTTGCTGTCATCGCTTCGCTAATGGGCCATCGCAGTCCGCAGGAAACCGGAGTCTACCTGCATGTCTTGCCCGGCCGAACTGAAGCCGCAGTACAAACTCTTCCCATCGGAGACCTGCCATGAAGTGGTCATTCTGGATCGAGCTTTACATTCGCACGCATTGCGTAGCGCGAGGTTTGCGCCCGCTGACGCTGGTTGCCTATGAGAAGACTCTCAAACAGTTTCACGAGTGGGTACAGGTCAAGTTCCGTGATCGGCCCCCCGATGAAATCACAACCCGCGACGTGCTCGCCTACGTTCAGCATCTGCGTGAAGTACGCGATAACGGCGCCTCCGCTGTGAACCGTGCCGTCGTTGTGTTGCGCCGCTTCTACTCTGCGATGGTGGCCATGGGATACCTGGAGCCATCCGCCAACCCTCTTGCCGTTTTTCCTTCCATCAAGGCGGTGCCGCGCAAGCTTCCCATCGCCTTATCCCAGGAGCAGGTCAGCCGGCTGCTTGCCGAGCCCAGAGCCGACACGGTGATCGGCCTGCGCGATCGCGCCTTACTCGCCCTTCTCTACGGCACCGGGATTCGCGCATCGGAGTGCGCTTCGTTGCGCAATAGCCATGTGGATCTTAAGCAACTGGCGATTACAGTGCGCGGCAAGGGCGGCCATGAGCGTGTCATCCCGCTCAACCCGCGACTGGCGGAACTGCTGGACGCTTATGTGCAGGCACGTGGTCAAGCGCATCCATCCGCACCATTCTTCCGCTCACGATTCGGTCGACTGCTGTCACGCGGCAGCGTGTATGATCGCGTGCGCACATGGGGACAGCGAAGCCGCATCGGTGTCCGTCTTTCACCGCACCGCATGCGCCACACATTTGCGACTCATCTGGTTCGCGCTGGCGTCGGGCTGGTCACCATCCGCGATCTGCTCGGACATCGTCTCATCACGAGCACTCAGATCTATTTGCACGTCACAGCCGATGACCTTCGCGCGGCCGCAGTCAAGCATCCCATCAGCCGCCTGCTCGACACGATCCGGACCATCATTTCGCCGGGCCCACTGCCGTTCCAGAAAGTGCGGCCCGTTTGCAGTACAGGATAAGTCGATCTAGATCGACTTATCCTGCACTGCAAACCTCTATCACTTTCTCCTTTTCAACACACTTGATTCCAAGTGAAGCAGACCTGCGTGCAAAAGCAGGTTTTACTCACTCAAACGCATTGCGTTTCTCTTCTCTTGCATCCTTCATTCAGTGCTAAGATGGCCTGTCGGACTCAAGCATGCATGAGAACTGCGACAACAACGAGCCCAGCAACCGAACTAAATATACCTACGACGGCTTCGGACAGCGGCTGATCAAGACAGTCTCTGCTTCCTACGGAGAGATCTATCAGTACGGCCAGGACGGCATGCTGCTGGAAGAGACCAACGCATCCGGTGTGGCGCAGGCCGACTACATCTATCTCAATGGCCGGCCAGTGGCTGTGTACAACGGCTCAACGCTCTACTTCCTGCATGACGATCGCCTGGGCACTCCGCAATTGGCGACAGACAGCGCACAGAACACGCAATGGCAGGCCAGCTACGAGCCGTTCGGTCAGGCATCCGTCAGCGGCACGATCACGCAGAACCTGCGTCTCCCGGGACAGTACTTCGATGTGGAGAGCGGCTGGAACCATAACGGCTTCCGCGACGACCTGCCAGTTTTAGGACGGTATGCCGAGCCCGATCCGATGGGCAGACTGGGTAGCGGGAACAATCTGTACGCGTACGCCTTCGACAACCCGGTCGACCTAGCGGATCCGATGGGCTTGTGCGCCGCGATGAGCGGGCATACGAATTGTACGGGGAGCGGAGGCGGCGGGAACGGTCTTGACAATGGTATGCGCCAGTTAGCCCCCGCGATGGAAGCCCAAGAAGATTTGGAATTCATCGTGACCAACGACTACTTGCTTCCCGTAGCGATGATAGGTACCGGAGCCGTCGTCGCAGTGGGGGGCGCGGTTGCTACGGTCGCATTGGCTGAAGCCGGACCGATCGGTTGGGCCCTGATGCCTATCACAGCCAGCGTCGCGCTCTCCGGCGCTGCTCTTGCGGTTGAAGGCGGGTATTACGGTGTAACCCACCGATTCATAAACCCTGCCAATCCATTTGGCCCACCAACGCCAAGCACACCTTGGCTGCCCCCATCTGTGGAGCCTGGTTGCGGACAATAGGGAGCGGCATGATGTTATTCGACAAGGAGAGGCTTTCACACTGGTGCGCTGCGATTCTTCTTGCATGGGCGCTGTATTTTCTTGTATTCGGCATTCCGATCTTCCACGTGCTTCTACACATCCCAATGTCGAAAATAGGCTCTTTTACTGTCTGCGCTTGCGCGCTGCAGTTAGCAACCACACCTTGGATGTTTTCGACTCGCGCCACATCCAGGAATCCTCGAGGGAAGATAGTACAGCGCACGGCGGCAATAATCCTTTGGTTTATTTAACTGCATCACTTCTTCTTTATTTCGTGCAACGCGGGCATCGCATTCAATCTCGAGCGGACGAAATTCGTGGTTATTTGTTCGACACCGCGGTCGTGCTGATTCCAGTCGCCCTGTTTATAGTCGCGGCAGTTTGGCGGAGCCGAAGGAGTCTCGTCGCCGGTTCGCCCAGGTCCCCGGGAGAGGTAAACTCAAGCAAGAAGTGAGGTGGGCCCA
>JASHQH010000095.1 GCA_030037635.1 Acidobacteriaceae bacterium | reverse complement strand
GTTGATTCACGGATGATGAGCTCCGGCTCGACAGTGATCTGGTCTTGCGGCGGGACGGTATCGTGAAGGCGGTTGAGCAGGCTTTGTGTCGCGATGCGGCCGATCTCCTCCAGAGGCTGGTTAATGGTCGTAAGTCGAGGCATGGTGAAGGAAGCAGCCTTGATGTCATCGAAGCCGATGACCGAGACATCGGCGGGGACACGGAGATTCACATCCTCCAGGGCGCGAATGGCGCCCATGGCCGAAACATCGTTGAATGCCACCAGAGCCGTGAAGGGCTTGCCGGTGGCCAGCAACTGCTGCACCACAGGGTATCCGAGCTCGGGCGAAAACAGATCGCGATCCAGACTGACCACGAGCTCAGGCTGGATGTCGATTTGGAGTTTTCGCGCGACGGCGACCAATCCTTCCCAGCGCGCGTCGGAATCGGAACTGAAGGGCTGCCCGCGCATGAAGGCAATCTTGCGGTGGCCCAGGGAATGGAGGTGGGTCAAGACAAGTTCGGCAGCGCGCACATGATCGAGCAATACGTTGGTAACGCCCTGAATGTGGCGATGCCCGGCCACGGCGACAACAGGAACACCAAGGGGGTGCTCAAGCAGCGTGTCAATGGCAATGATTCCCTGGGCGCCCCGCCCGATGAGCATGCGTGTGTAGTCTTCGATGAGGTTGGACTTGTGCCGGTGGTGGGCCGTGAAGTAAAAGTAGCCCGCCTTCATGAGATGGTCGCCGATACCGCTCATGACTTGCGTATGGTAGCCGTTGCCCAGCTCGGGAACCAAAATACCGATGGTTAGGGTGCGGCGGCTGCGCAGCGAACGCGCCAGAAGGTTAGGCTGGTAATTCATCTGCCGGGCGGCTGCTTTAATGCGATCGCGTGTAGACTGTGGAATCGACCGGCCCGGTACATCGTTCAGAACCACGGAAACTGTGGCTGGGTTCAGCCCCAGATGCTCTGCCAATTGTTTCAGGCTCACCGGCCGCGCGTGGCGAGGATCCGCACCCTCCCTGCGCTGCTTGCCGGATGTCCGATCCTTCATTGAGGCACCGATCTCCTGGCCTTGCTCTGAACCCCCATTTTACCTTGCTTCACGAGGCCCCTAAGGCGGGTAAAACAAAGCCATTCTTGAGAATGCGGACGCCGAAGCTTTCCCCGATCATGCGAGTGGGTCTCTGTGCTCGGTCACCACACATACGTGCCCACTGACTCGGAGGGCAGAGTTGTGGTTACGCTCCGGCCGTGATAGAGGATTTGAAAAGTTTTGGGAAAGTTGCCAGTATTGTCTGCCACCAGCACCACTCTGCCTTGGGGAGTAAGAAAACCCACTGTAAATAACTGCTCCATCTGGCTGGATCCGATGCGCACGCTGCCGGACGGAACGAATTTTGAAAAATGCGCGAGGGCGTAATAGGCAACATTGAAGGTCGCTTTGTCGCCGTCGAGAGTGATGGCGCCGAAGCAGCCCGTGCAGCCCCCGTTGCTGGTGTGCGGACCAGCGTGCGGGTCGGCGGCCAGATTCCAGAGCAGCACGTTGCGGCTCCAGTTACGCGTGGCGCCGATGAGCACGCGGGCGACGGGTTCGGCGATATCGATGGTTGCTCCGCCAGGAGAGCCACCGATGGATTGCTCGGTCAGATAGAGGTTCTTATTCGGATATTGCTGGTGGACACAGCTCAAAGCGTTGCTGTCACCGCCGTAAAGGTGAAATGCGGTTCCGGAGACGTATTTGCTGGCAGCAGGATCGGCAAGGATGGATAGAGGATAGGACGTGACATCGGGATTATGATCGTAAACCTGAATTTCGGTGGTGATTCCGGCCCTTTGCAATGCCGGCCCCAGGTATTTGGCGATAAAAGCATCTTCATCTGCCGCAAGGAAGACCATGCTGGGCGTGTTCTTGGGATTCAGCGGCTCATTCTCAACCGTAATCGCGGTGATGGTGATGCCTTCGGCCTTCATGCTGTCGATATATTTCACGAGATATTGAGCGTAGGCACCGTAGTACTCCAGCTTTAAGCTTCCGCCTTTCACAGCGTCGTTGGTTTTCATCCAGGCCGGCGCGGACCAGGGCGAGCCGAGGATCTTGATGTGAGGGTTGATGGCGAGAATCTCCTTAAGCACGGGAATAACGTCGGCGCGGTCAGGCGCGACGCTGAACCTGGCCAGGTCGGGATCGGCTTCTCCCGCCGGCATGTCGTCGTAGGAATAAACGTGATCGTTCATGTCGGAGGATCCGATGCTCAGGCGAAGGTAGCTGACGCCGATGCCATCGTTTTCTGTTGAAAAGATTTGCTTGAGGAGTGCGGCTCTCCGCTCCGGGGCCATGCGCATCAAAAGCTGCGCACTTCCGCCTGTGAGGGCAAAGCCAAAGCCTTCGATAGTCTGATACTGCTCCATGTCGTTGACTGTGATGGTGGGGAGCTTGTCGACAGGAGGAGCAAATTGAAGGGGCGGAGATTGCGGGCCGAGCAATGCCGACCGATCGACGGTAGTCAACCAAAGTTGCGCGCGGGAAGGGTCCTGCGCGGCCGAGAAGACAGAAGGAAAGATGATTGCGATCGACAAGAGAAGAGCGCGTGGCATGGTTTCTCCTACTTTCGGGCCGAAGCCGTTCGTGGCGCAGGCTCGGGCATCGGGCGCAGTGGCGGAAGACAATCGATTGTTACAAGGTTCATTGAACTGTTGTCCGAATCGCAACGATCACAGCAGAACTTGAGCGTGTTGTCAAGCAGCAGGAGAATGCGCAAGCTCGATAAGGGCGGCGATCCGGGGGCTGGTCGGAACCAACGCGACGCAGAAGCTCACTCGAGGCGTAACCGCGATTCCATCGGTTACCGTACACTGGATGCGTTCGCAAATCCCGTTCATTGCGACCATGGGAAATAGAACGATGCGAAGGTTTTGGGGCTTGGCGCTCGTGTTTGCTGCGGGCATGGCTGCAGAAGCGCAGGTGCAATCGCGGCTCGACACTGAGGCGATCACGCTCAACAATCGCGGCGTGGCGCTGATGGGCCAGCAGTTTACCCAGCGCGCCGCCGAGAGCTTCGCCGAAGCGTTCCGCAAAGATCCCCGTCTGGCGCAGGCCGCCATCAACGAAGGCATTGCGCTGCTCACATTGCAAAAGCTGGACGAGGCCAAAGCAGCATTGCGCTCGGGCCTGGCGCTCGATCCTGACAACGCGCAGGCATGGTACAACCTTGGCCTGGCGCAACATGCGGGCAACGAGCTTGCGGACGCGCTGGCCAGCTTTCAGCAGGCGGCGAAGCTCGATCCGCACGACGCAGACTCGTTGTACTTCGAGGGCGCCTGCTACCAGGAATTGGGCCAGTACGACAAAGCCATCGCGACCTTCGAAGCGGCGCTGGCGATCAATCCGCTGCACGCATCGGCCGAGTTCGGGCTGGCGCGCTCGCTGCAACGCACCGGCCGCTCCGCGGAGGCGAGGGAGCATTTCAGGGTTTTTCAGCATGTGACGGGCGCCAAGATTTCTTCGGCGCTGGGATTGGCTTACGGCGAAGAGGGCCATTACTCCACCGCGACCCCGGTGGAGGAGCCGCAGACGATTGAGCGAACGATGATCCCGGTGCGCTTAGTGGCGCAGCCGCTGGTTTCCGCGGCCGATGCGCACGCGTTCACCACCACAGGCGGCGCCTGCATGATGGACGTCACCGGTTCCGGGCAGATGGATCTCGTGCTGATGCAATCAGGAGAGCAGGCCATTCGCGTCCTGCACAATCGCGGCAGCGGAAGTTTTGAGGAAGTGGATGCAAAGGCAGCCGGCCTGAAAGCGAGCGGCCACGCGGTGGCATGCGCCGTGGGCGACTACGACGGCGATGGGCTGAATGACCTGGCCGTGGCGATGGATGACGCGGTGCTGCTGTTTCACAACCTGGGGCATGGGCATTTCAAGGACGTGACCGCGGGATCGGGACTGGCGCCGCGCAATCGGCCCTCGGGCATAACGTTTGTGGATTACGATCACGACGGCGATCTGGACCTGTTGCTGACGGGCTCGCCACTTAAAGACAGCGGCTCGCCCAACGTGCTTTGGCGCAACAACGGCGACGGCACATTTACCGAGCAGACCGATGCGACCGGCTTGGGTGGAAGCGGCAAGACGGCGTCGGCGATCCTGACCGACTTTAATAATGATCGCGCCGTGGATCTGGCGGTGACAGGCGATGGACCTGCGCCGCTGATCTACGTGAATCCGCGCGAGGGCAAGTATCCTACGCAGCCGCTCTATGAAGGCGTCAAGCTGCCGCCCACTGTGGGTATCGCGGTGCTCGACTACAACAAAGACGGCTGGATGGACATGGCCGTGACGCACGCCGGCGCGCCGGGGCTGACCTTGTGGCGAAATATCGAAGCCCCTAACCACGTTGGGCGGCGGTTCGAGCGCGTTGATCTGCCCCTGCACGACGCGTTGCGCGGATGGGGCTTGACGCCGATCGATATCGACAACGATGGATGGATCGACCTGGCGGCGATTGTGGAAACGAAAACCGGCCCGCAGGTGCGCGTCTTGCGCAACCGCGGAGATGGCACATTCGAAGATGTGAGTCACGAACTGGGCCTGGACAGCATCCGGCTGGTTGCGCCGCGCGGGGTGATAGCGGCCGACGTGGAGGGCGACGGCGCTGCCGATTTGATTGTGACGCAGGCGAATGCTCCGCCAGTGCTGCTGCACAATGTGGGAGCGAACAGGAATCACTTTGCGCGCCTCGACTTGACCGGCTTTGCAGATAACAAGACGGCGCTTGGGGTGAAGGTGGAGGTGTTCGCGAACGGGCTGTGGCAGAAGTGGGAGCTAGCCGGGGATTCGGGTTACCAGACGCAGGCTCCGCCGCAGATTCTTGTGGGCCTGGGCAGTGCGCCAGGCATTGACCTGCTGAGAATTCTATGGCCCACCGGCGTGCTGCAGGACGAGATCGACCTGCCGCACACGCGCGTGATTGCGATGAAAGAAACCGACCGCCGCGGCAGCTCGTGTCCGGTACTTTTTGTTTGGAACGGTCAACGCTACAAGTTCGTCACCGATGTGATCGGTGCGGCAGTAGTGGGGCACTGGTTCACGCCCACGCGGCGCAACATACCGAATCCCGGCGAATGGGTGAAGGTGGATGGCGCGAATGTAACACTGGTGAACGGGAAGATCAGCGCGCGCTTTATGGAACCGATGGAGGAGGTGAACTACATCGATCAGCTGCGCATGATTGCGGTCGACCATCCCGACAATGTCGAGGTGAATCCCGACGAGCGCTTTCTCGACGATCCGCCGTTTGCCTCGGGCCGCGTGGTGGCGAGCGAAGGCGCGCGGTTGCCGCGCGACGCCTGGGACGGCGAGGGGCACGATGTGCTCGACGCCCTCAGCCGGCGCGATCACCGGTTTGCGAGCGGTTTCATCCCACTGCCCTACGATGGATTTGCCAACCTGCATGCTCTCACGCTCGACTTGGGCGATCTCAAGCCCGGGGCGCCTTTGCGTCTGCTGATGACCGGCTATGTGAACTATTTCAGCGCGACCTCGCTGTATGCGGCCTGGCAGGCCGGACTGAAGGAGATTCCGCCCTACGTTGAGGCGGAATTGCCTGACGGGACCTGGCAACGGATCCCGGGCGACGCGGGATTTCCCGCCGGGCTGGAGCGGACGATCGTCGTGGACTTGACGGGCAAGCTGCCCGCAGGCACGCGCCGCATCCGGCTGATGAGCAATCTGCAGATTTATTGGGACCAGGTTTTGATCGACCAAAGTGCGGATGCAACGGCGCGCACCACGGAGATTCCGCTGTCGAGCGCGACCCTTCGATTTCGTGGTTTCCCCAAACAGATTGAAGGCGCAAGCCCCGGCGACCTGGACTTCGACTACAATCTCGTGAGCCTGACTGGCCCGTTCCAGCATGAGCGCGGCAGCTACACGCACATGGGCGACGTGAGGCCGCTTTTGAAGAACATCAGCGACCACTATGTGGTTTTTGGTAGCGGCGAGGAGATTGCAGCAGAGTTTGATGCGGCTAATCTGCCGGTTCTGCCGCCGCATTGGAAGCGCGACTACTTTTTCTACGCCAATGGCTACGTGAAAGACATGGACTGGTGGGATGCGACGCCATTCACCGTGGCGCAGATGCCATTTCACGGTATGAGCACCTACCCCTATCCCAAACTTGAGGAGCGGCCGCTGGATGCGCAGTCCCTCGACTACCAGTTGAATTGGAACGACCGCTTTGATTCGGGTGAGCCGGTCCGGTCCTACAGGTTCAACTATCAGTTGCTTCCGTCTACTCCGCTGGACGATCGCGCGCCGAAATCGATGCCGGAGAACCAGCGTTGAGCGATTGCGGCGATGATGTGGTGCTGGCTTCGGCAGCGCAACAATTGGATCTCGTTCGCTCAGGCCGGATTTCGGCGGCTGAACTGGCTGAAGCGCACATACGCCAGATCGAACGGCTTGAGCCTGAGCTCAACGTCTTTGCCGACTTTGATGCCGAGCGCGTGCGCGCGCAGGCGCGGCGCCTCGACGCCATACGCGGGCCTCGCGGCGCTTTGCACGGCTTGCCGGTCACGGTCAAGTCGTCGATTGCCACCGCCGGATACCGCTGCGAGATCGGCAGCCTGTTGCACAAAGGCGATGTGCCGGCTGAGGACGCAGTGGTCGTCGCGCGGCTGCGCGCCGCAGGGGCATTGATTCTGGGCACGACCAATTGCCCTGAGTTCCTGATGGCTTACGAGACAGCGAATCTGCTCCACGGCCGCACGCGCAACCCGTGGGACCTGGCTCGCTCGCCGGGCGGATCGAGCGGAGGCGAGTCAGCGGCCATTGCTGCAGGAATGTCGGCGGGAGGGTTGGGCAGCGACAGCGGCGGATCGGTACGGGTTCCCGCGCACTTCACTGGTATCTGTTCGCTCAAACCCACGCCAGGGCGTATTCCGGGGCGCGGGCATCTTCCGCCTTGCGTGGGTCCGTTTGCGATTCTCGGGGCTATTGGTCCGATGGCGCGCACTGTCAACGATGTTGCGCTCCTGTTTCGCGCGCTCAGCGGGCAGGACACGCTCGACCCGGCCAGCCCGCCTGTTGTGTATCGGGAACGCAGTCCAGGTGAATTGCGCGCGCGCACCATCGGGCTCTTCGAAGATGATGGCCTCACTCCCGTGACGCCGGAGACGCGCGCCGCGGTGAACGCCGTGGCGGAGGCGCTACGCCATTCTGGCTTTCGCGTGGAGCCGTTCCGGCCCCGCTCACTGGAACGTCTGCGCAAGTTGTGGTGGACGTTTTTTGTCCAGTGCGGAGCCATGTTTTACGAGCCGGAGATCCGTGGCAAGCACCATCGGCTCAGCCCCATCTTCAAGGAGTTCCTCTCCATTGCCGAAGCCGCTGCGCCGCTCAGCGCGACGGAATTGCTGAATGCCTGGGCAGAGATGGACCTGCAGCGTTCAACGATGCTGGAAGAGATGAAAGAGTTTCCGATCTTATTATGCCCGGCAGCCGCCATTCCCGCGTTTCGTCACGAAGAGCGCAGCTGGACGGTCGATGGCGTACAAGTTGACTACCTCGATGCGGTTCGCTACACGCAATGGTTCAACACGCTCGGTGCGCCTGCAGCGGTGATTCCTGTCGGCCGTTCGGCGGAGGGATTGCCGATCGGTGTGCAGATTGCTGCGCGGCCCTTCGAGGATGAAGTTGCACTGGGGGTGGGCGCCATCGTCGATGCGGCTTTCGGATATCGGCCGCCGGCCATAGCGCGGGCCCAATGAGCCGCCATTCAGAAAAGAACGACCAGCAGACAAGCGCTTGTCTATTCCAGAAAGCGTCAAGGGGCGGCAGGGCAAAGCCCCGCCCGCATCCACCTTTCGATTGAGGCGCGGCTCCACGTATCGCGCTACACTGGCGCTTCCCCAAAAAGTGGAGGCCGGACGGAGCGCCACGGGTGCGCGAAAGTTGGCAGGAACATTTTGCCGAAAGCCCGGATGTTCTGCTGGGCGTGGATGGCCGGCGAACGATTGTACAAGTCCGCGATGTACTCGTCGGCGGTGACGAGTTCGTCGTTATGGCGGGGCCGTGCTCGGTGGAGAGCGAGCGCCAGCTCATGGCCGCGGCTCATCATGTTCGCCGCGCCGGGGCACGCGTCTTGCGTGGCGGGGCGTTCAAGCCGCGCAGTTCTCCTTATTCCTTTCAAGGACTCGGTCTCGAGGGACTGAAGCTGCTCGCCTGCGCGCGCGAAGCGACCGAGCTGGCGATCGTAACCGAGGTGATGTCGGAAGATGATGTCTCTCTGGTGGCCGAGTACGCCGACATTCTCCAAATCGGATCGCGCAGCATGGAAAACTACTCGCTTCTCGAAGCGGCGGCGCGATCGGGGCGTCCCATTCTCTTGAAACGCGGCATGATGGCCACCATTGCCGACCTGCTGCGTTCGGCGCAGATCATCCTCGACAACGGAAACCGGAACGTGATCCTTTGCGAGCGGGGCATTCGCACCTTTGAAACGGCGATACGCAACACCTTCGATGCGGCCGGGATCGCCTTGCTCAAGCAAGTCACGCACCTGCCGGTAATCGCCGATCCCAGCCACGCGGCCGGAAATCGCGACCTGGTTCCAGCGCTGGCGCGCATCGGGGTGGCCGCCGGCGCCGATGGCCTGCTGGTGGAAGTACATCCCGACCCCGACAAGGCGTGGAGCGACGGCGAACAGTCACTGGACTTTGCCGGCTTCGACGCCATGATGAACGCGCTCGAACCATGGATGGAATGGCGCGCAACAGCGCTGCGCGCAGAGAAACACGAGCCCCTCGAATGCGCCGGCCTCGGTTGCGCGGAGGCGAGAGGATGACGCTTCTGTTTCGAGTGCTGGTGGCTGCCGTGCCGATTGGTTTTCTGACTCTGATTTGCGGTTTTACGACGGAAGGAGCCAATCAGAACGCGGAGATCCGAGGCGACGTTATCGTGACCGCTGCGCCCGTTTACGTTCCGCGGGCCGAGTTGCGCGGCCACGAACGATTTCCCAAGGGCGCTCAGTTGCTGCTCATTCATTCGGGGAAGGCTGAGCCGCTCATCGACGGCTTTGCGGCCTCGGCAGACGCGAACGTTTCGTTCGATGCGCAAACCGTTCTCTTCGCCGGCAAGCGCAACGCGAGCGATCCCTGGCAGATTTGGGAGTTGGCGCTCAACGATCGCTCGGTACGCCGGGTGATCACGACGGCTGGCGACGCGGAGCGCCCGCTCTATCTGCCCGGCGGACGCATGGTGTGGGCGCAGCGCACGGCCGCGGGATTTCAACTGCAATCTGCCGAAGACGGCCACCCCATGGCGGCCGCGCCGTGGAATCCCACCGCAGGGCCGGGGACGCTGCCGCTCACCTACGTGGGCGGAAACGCGTTTCCCGCCGATGTGTTGCACGACGGAAGAATTCTGTTTGAAGCCGGCTACCCACTCGGCCAGGGCGCGATACCAGAGTTGTACCTGGTATACGCCGATGGATCGGGGGTGGAATCGGTGCGTTGCGACCACGGCCGCGCTCGCTGGGGTGGAACCCAGCTTGGATCGGGCGACGTGATCTTCACGCATGGGACATCGCTGGCGCGGTTCACTTCGCCGATGGCACACGAGGAGCCGGTTGGGGCGCCGCAGGCCACTTTTGCCGGCGCCATTGCGGAAACTCCGTCGGGTGCGTGGCTGCTGAGCGCACGCACTGCGACGGACGCGCACTATGTCATCAGGAGCTGGCAGCCGGGTTCAGCGCAGATGCAAACGGTGCTGGCGCAGAGCGGAATGGATTTGGTTGAGCCGGTCATGGTTGCGCCGCGCAACCGCCCTAACCGGCATCCCTCGGGCCTGCACCCTTGGAATTACGCGAATCTGCTTGCACTGGACGCGCGCGTTTCCCGCGACGGCGCTTTGCACGGTGTTCCCGCGTCGGTGCGGTTGGAGTCGCAGGACGCGGCAGGCCACGCAAAGACGATGGGAGAGGCGCCGGTGGAGCGCGACGGATCGTTCTTCGTGCAGGTTCCCTCCGATAGGCCCATCCGCTTCGCGCTGCTCGACTCCAAAGGTGAAGTTCTGCGCCAGGAGCGCGGCTGGTTCTGGATTCGGAGCGGCGAGCAGCGCATCTGCGTGGGATGTCACGCAGGGCCGGAACGCGCACCGGAAAACCGCGTGCCGCAGGTATTGCTGCGCACCACCACGCCGGTTGATCTGACCGGGAAGCAATCGGCATCCGTGCCGAGCACCACGGCGGGAGGGCTATCCAGATGAATCTGCGCGCGGCCGTTTATATGGCGATCGCTGTTTTCGCGGCGCTGCACACGAGCCTTTTCGCGCAAACAGATTCGGCCGCTTCGCCCCGTTTGGCGGCTGCACCCAGCGCGCAGGATCAGCCTGCTTCCGGCGCTGCCAAGCCATCCGATACGCCAGTCGCAGCGCCGCCCAATCCTCAAGCTGCCGCCCCCACGGCGGCGCAGGCCGGCGCCGCTGGCGCCACTGCTTCGGCAATCCGCTTTGACGACGCTACCGGCTCTTCGGGGATCGACTTTGTACACAGCTTCGGTTCGGCGCAGTTGGGATCGTTGCTCGAAGGCACTGGGGCCGGATGCGTGTGGTTCGACTACAACAATTCCGGCCTTCCCTCTCTGTACGTTGTCAACGGCCGCCCGCTCGACGACTCCATGCATCCTTATCCACTGAAGGAGAAGCCGAATCCTCCGCCGCACAACCACCTCTATCGCAACGATGGCAATGGACGCTTTACCGATGTGACCGATAAGGCCGGGCTGAATCCCGACATGTATTCCGTTGCTGTGACCGCCGGCGACTACTTAAACAACGGCAACGAAGATTTGCTCGTGACTGGCTACGGCAAGGTGATCCTCTACCAAAACGACGGCAACGGGCACTTTACCGACGTGACGGAGAAAGCCGGCATCAAGGTGGACGGCTGGGCGATCAGCTCCACGTTTCTCGATTACGACCGGGACGGCTGCCTGGACATCTTCGTCGGCCGCTATGTGAAGTTCGATCCCCAATATCGCGCTTATTACGCGGCGGACAATTATCCAGGGCCGCTCGATTACGCGGGCCAGACCAACATGCTGTTCCACAACAACTGCGACGGCACGTTCACCGACGTCACCGAAAAGTCGGGCATCGGCAATTATGTGGGCCGCACCATGGGCGTCACCGCCGCCGATTTCGCTGGTGCAGGATGGGACGACATCTATGTGGCCAACGACCGCACGGAGAATTTTCTCTTTCACAACCGGCACGACGGAACCTTCGAAGACATCGCACCCGACACCGGCACGGCCTTTGGACAGAATGGCGAGTCTACCTCCGCCATGGGCCCAGTGTTCGCCGACTTCGAGAACCGGGGGATGCTCGACTTGTGGGTGTCGGACGCGCGATACAACCGCATGCTGGAGAATACGGGCCAGATGAGCTTTGACGACGTGGGAGCAGGTAACGGCATCTCGCAGGCCAACGCGCAATACGTCAGCTGGGGCACCGGCGTTTACGACTTCGACAATGACGGATATCTCGACATCCTCATTTTCCATGGCGGATTGATTCACCTCATCCCGCAGGAGCACACGCTGCTTCGCGGACAGGGCAACGGCAAGTTTGACGATGTATCGCTTGAGGCAGGGCCGGCGCTGAGCCAGCGCACAGTGGCGCGCGGCGCCTGCTTTGCCGACTACATGAACGATGGCAAAGTGGGGGCGTTTGTTGTGAACCTTGGCGCACGAGGGACGCTGCTGCGGAATGTTTCGACGAACACCGGGCACTGGATCGATGTAAAGCTGGTGGGCGCCATGCACGCCGGTGATCGCGGCGCCGTCCCCGGCCCCACCGCAAGAAGCAACCGCGACGGTATCGGCGCGCGGGTTGAAGTGTTTGCGGGCGGCAGGCATTCCCTCCAGGAGCGGGTAGCCGCGTCGGGCTACCTGTCGCAAAACGATGGCCGGCTGCATTTCGGTTTGGGCGCGGCAACGGTCGCGGACAGGATTGTGGTGCATTGGCCGAGCGGGCGCGAGCAGACGCTGGAAAACCAGAGCGTGGATCGGGTGCTCAGCATCGAGGAGCCGCAATGAGTTGGGGCGCACAAGGCCGTTTGCTGGCTGTATCGCTGCTCGTGGCCGCGCAGTTCGGCGCCGGGCCCTGGGCCGGGAAGACGGCTCGCGCGTCTGCCGGCGCAACCACTAGCGAGCCTCTGGTCTACGCGTCTCCGGTCGAGATCCTGTTTTCGCCCGACGGCGGGCGCCTTTACGTGCTTTGCCAACAAAGCGGCGAGGTACGCGTGCTCGACGCGGCGACATTCAAGCCAATGGCCACGGTGGCCGTGGGCAACGTGCCGCGCGGATTCGCGCTGTCGCCCGACGGCGCGCGGCTTTTTGTGGCCAATTCATGGGACGACTCGGTTTCAGTGATCGACACGCGATCGTTGCAGGTGACGGCCACCTGGCCAGTGGGCGCGGAGCCTTCTGCCCTGGCTGCGGACCCCGCTGGCAAATTCCTGTTCGTGACCAATCGCATCTCCAACGACGTGGCCGTGCTGGACGCGCAGACGGGAACGGAAGAGAAGCGGCTGGCAGCTGGGCGCGGCGCCAGTTATATGACAGCTTCGGCCGACGGCAGCCGGCTTTACGTCACGCATGTTTATCCCATTCTGCCCGCGCACGGCAGCGCGCTGGGGAATCGCACGCCGCCGGAGTCGGAAATCACGGTCATCGACACGGCGCGCGCGGTGGTAGCCGATCGCATCCCTCTCCACAGCGTCGCAGG
Source organism: Acidobacteriaceae bacterium (assembly GCA_030037635.1). Classification (GTDB taxonomy): domain Bacteria; phylum Acidobacteriota; class Terriglobia; order Terriglobales; family Acidobacteriaceae; genus Telmatobacter. Next base: position 24,183 of record JASHQH010000095.1, on the reverse strand, counting down.
TGTTTTTCACGTCGCCATTTCCGCCGATGGACGGCTGGGAGCAGTCGCCGAGCTGCATCCCAAGAACCTTGTGCCGCTCGCGCATCTGGAACACGGCTGGGCCTTCGAGGACACGCTTACACTTTTTGGCGCGGACGTGGGAGCCCAACCGATTGAGATTCCGCTCGACGAACTGGAGCGTTACGCGGCGCGGCCCTTCGGCATCGCCATCACGCCCGACAAGTCGCGCCTCTACGTCAGCAACGGCGGATCGGAGATGGTAACCGCCATCGACGTGTCGCGCCTGCTGCGAACCGTGCAGGCGCGGGGCCAGTCGTTTGTCGAGGATCTTTCGGCCAGCGCGAATTACGTCGTGGCGCGCATCGCCGTAGGCCACGACCCTCGCGGCGCGACCCTAACGCCCAACGGGCGCCGGTTGTTTGTCGCCAACCGGCTCGACGATACCATCAGCGTGATCGACACACGCACCAATCGCCTGGCGGCAACGATTCCGCTGGATGGGCCAAAGAAGATTTCGGTTCTCCGCTATGGCGAGCAGACATTCTACACCGCGCGCTACTCGTTTCAAGGTCAGATTGGATGCGCCAACTGCCATATCGACTCAACCTTCGACGGCCTCACGTGGGACCTCGAGCCGGATGGCTTTGGAGTCGACATCGTAGAAAACAAGATGCTCGAGGGCGTCAAGGACCTCGCGCCCTATAAGTGGAACGGAGCCAACCCCAACCTGCCCACCGAGTGCGGCCCGCGCACGGAAAAGTACTTCTGGCGTTCCGAAAGCTTCGACGATCTGACTCTCGCCGATCTCGTGTTGTACATTCGCAGCCTGCAGCCGCGGCCCAATCGCTGGCAATCGACAGACAACCAGCTATCCGCGGCCCAGGAGCGCGGCAAGCAGATCTTTGAGCGCACCCAGGACAACTTCGGCAAGCCCATTCCTGAAGAGAACCGCTGCTCGTATTGCCACAGCGGAGTTCAAGGAACGAACCGGAAGCTCTTTGATGTGGGATCGAAAAAGCCCACTGACAGTTCCGGGCTGTTGAAGACGCCGCAACTGACCAATGTCGCGCTCACAGCGCCCTACCTGCACGACGGCTCGGCGCCCACGCTCGAAGAAATCTGGACTGTGAATAACCCTGCGGACAAGCACGGGCGCACCAACGACCTGACCAAGAACCAACTCAACGATCTGATCGAGTATTTGAGGATGCGATGACGGAAGGCACGCGGATGAGAGGTTTTGCGCTGGCGCTGGCGGTGACCGCAGCGGCAGGGACGATATTGGCGCAACCGGCGGCAATCGGACAAAAAAGCCCAGCTGCTCCGGCTACGGTGCGAGCAGCCAATGCCTCCACCGCGAAGGTCTCCGCTGCCGCCCGGGCTCTTCCCCATTTCCGCTTCGAGAACTTCACCACCGCCAACGGTTTGCCCGACAATCACGTCTTCGCGGTCCTGGTGGATGGGGATCGCATCTGGGCAGGCACTGAGAACGGCCTGGGGCTCTACGAGAACGGGAGGTGGAAGACCTACACGCCCAAAGACGGCCTCGCCCATCGCGCCGTGCTTTCGCTGGCGCTCGATAAGCGCACCGGCGATGTTTGGGCGGGCACCATGGCCGGACTCAGCCGCATCTCCGCGGGGCGCATCGACACCTACACACAACTGAATTCGGGGCTGAGCAACGATGTGGTCTATGGCGTATCGGTCGAAGGCGAGAACGTGTGGGTGGCGACGGCCGCCGGCGCATGCAGGCTCGACCTGAAAACCGGTCAGTGGTCGCTTTATAACGAGCGCAACACGCCCATGGCGGAGATCTGGACCTACGCGGTGAGCGCCGCGCCCGACAAAGTTTACTACGGTGTGTGGGGCAGCGGGCTGCTGGAGTACGACCAGAAGACCGGCCGTTGGGACAAGTACGACGACCCCGACGGCGAAAACGAGATGGTGCTCTTCAAGGACCAGGGGCTGATTCACGAGATTGTCACCTCGGTCAGCTATGTCGACAAGATCGTGTGGGCCGCCACTTACTTTGGCGATAGCCGCTACGACGGCCGCTACTGGCATAACTTTCTCACCAAAGACAGCGGGCTGCCCTCGAACTTCACCAATTTTGTGAAAGGCGTAGACGCCAATCGCGCCTGGTTCTGTACCGACAAGGGGCTGGCTTACTACGATGGCGCGAATTGGGCGGTTTACCGCCCATCGCTTAGCACCGGCAAACCAGAGATGACGGTGCGCGACGCGCAAGGGCACGTTGCGGCGGCGCCCGTTACCAGTGCGCCGGCGCACAACTACATCCTCGGCATCGATTTTCAGGGCAGCGACATCTGGGTCGCGACCGCCAAGGGGTTGAGCCATGGAATTCGTCAACCATCGGCAACCCAAGACCGTAAGGAGCCATGATCATGAGCGCATTTGCTGAAATTCTTGAAGCCATTGCCCACGCTCCGGTTGAAAAGCGCGCAGTGACCAATCGCGAAGTTCTCAATGAAGCCTTCGCCTACGCCAAGCCGAGTTCGTTTTCGCGAGGCATGAGGATCGACTTGAACGGCCTGACCATTCTGCTGATCTCGGGCACAGCTTCGATTGACGAAAACGGCAACAGCGTGCACATCGGCGATTTCCGGGCCCAGATGCGGCGCACTCTGAGTAACATCAGCGGATTGCTGGCCAGCGAAGGCTGCACCTGGCACGATATTGTGCGCACCACCTGCTATCTGCGCGACATTGAGCGCGACTATGAGGCATTCAATGAAGAGCGCACTGCTTTTTACAAGGAGCAGGGGGTGGATCCGCTACCCGCGTCCACCGGCATCCAGGCCATACTTTGCCGGCCTGAATTGCTCATCGAGATCGAGGCTATTGCCATGTTCCGCGCGGAGAAGAGCGGCTCATAGGCTTTCGCGCGGCGGTTGCAGTCAGGGAGGTGTGATGCGAATGGATTGGATGCTGAGGGCGGCATGTATAGCGGCCTTGGGCGCCGCAGCGAATCTTGCCGGCCAAGGCGGAAGCCAGAGCCCTAACCAGAGTGGGCATGTGTGTGAGTGCGGCGCGCACCCGCCAGGGCCTCCGCGCGATCGCGAAGTGACGCCATACGCCGGCGAGCCTCAAGATCTGAGCCCCTGGGCAAAATTTGCCTCGCCCTACGACGTCAATTACATTCGTCCCAACATTTATATGGGCGCGGGGCGCGACATTCCCGAGCCCAACGACCTGACCGAGGTGCGCATCGGTTTCATCGGCCCAGTCGAACCGAATCCCGAGGCGATGTTCGGCGCGCGCATGCTTCACGGAGCGCAACTGGCCCTGGAGGAATGGAATGCGCGCGGCGGCTATGGCGGCAAACCCTTTCGCCTGATGCTGCACAACGACTACAACAACTGGCAGGCCAAGGCCTACTCCGGCGACGACCGGCCCACCGATCCGGCCATCTGGGGTTCGACCTCGGACGAGACGGTCAAGATGGTCTACGACGACAAAGACTGGGCCATCTTCGGAGCCATCAGCTCGGAAACCACTCACATTGTGCTGCGCGTGGCGCTGCGCGCGGAGATCCCGGTAGTCAACTCGGCTTCTACCGATTTCACCATCCCCGAGACGTACATTCCCTGGTACTTCACCGACATTCAGGACGACCGCGTGCAATGTTTCACCCTGGCGCGGCACATCTTTACCGAGCTGGGGCTCAAGCGCGTGGCCATTCTGCGTATCAACAACCGCTACGGCCGCTTCGGCGTTCCCAAGCTGCGCGACGCGGCGCGCCGTCTCGGCCATCCCATTGTGATCGAGCAGAAGTTTCTGCCCGGCGATACCGATTTCTCAAAGCAACTGCAAGTGATCGAGGACTCGCGCGCCGATGCCATCGTGATCTGGGCCGACGAAGCCGAGGCCGCCGGCATCCTGAAGCAGATGCGCGCCATGGGAATGAAGCAGCGCGTCTTCGGCTCGCATCGCACCCTGGGCTCCGAACTGCTGGCTGAAGCAGGCCCCGCGGCGGAAGGATTCGAAGCCGTGTTTCCCTACGACCCCACGCGCAACGACGCGACCTGGCTAGATTTCAATCGGCGCTTCCAGGTGCGCTTCCGGGTAGCGCCGGAGCAGTTTGCCGCGCTGGCTTACGATCAGATGAATATCCTGCTCGACGCCATCTGCAAAGCAGGGCTGAACCGCGCCCGCATCCACGATGCGCTGGCCGATCTTGAGCAATATGACGGCGTGACCGGGCACATGATCTTCGATCCCAATCAGAAGAACGTGGCCCCCATGTTTTTCGGCACGGTGCACAACGGCGCCATCAGTTACCGGCCCGCGACCATGAACAAGACTCCAGCCGCAGCGCAGGTGCCTGCACCCGCCGCGTCGCCGGCGCCTTACGCTCGCGTGGGCGAAGACGGCGTGGATTACGCAGGCCCCCGCGCCGCGAATGTGCCGCCGGGCCCGGTGCAGGTGATTCTATTCGGTCCTGCGGCAGCGCAGGTCGCGCAGTCGCCGCAGGTTGTTGCCGCCCTCGGCGGGCCACCTTTGAAGGGCCGCGAGTGGTCGCTGCTGCCGGTGGAAAGCGGGCAAAGCTGGGGCGTAGCTTCAACCCAACTGGTCCATGCACTCATGGACGAACACGCCCTGGCGATTGTGGCCCTCGACCGCGACTCCGCGCATCTGGCGGAGCAACTGGCGCTCAAATGCTTCGTTCCGGTCATCGCGCTGAGCAACGATCGTTCGCTCACCTCGGCCAATGTTCCGTGGATTTTCAGACTTCCCGCCGCTACCACGCCTGCGACGGCGTTGCGCATGCTGCGAGAGGCTGCCACGCGCGGCGGCGCCAACCCGGAACGCGTGCGCGATGTGCTCGCGTCGGGACGCGAGATTGCTGGATTGTCGTTTCTGCCTACAGGAGAACTGCGCGCGCAGTGATCATGCCGTTCTTATCGCTCAAACGTGGCGCTTAAAACGCCGCTACTGTTTTACGCGCTGCAATTCAAGCGGCTTGGCGTTGCCCATTTGGGTGAATGTGCCGTCAATCGAGGCCAGCCCATCGGCAATCTTGCCCTCGTACACTAAGCCCAACCCTTTGACCTCGATGGTCAGCGACGAACCGTTGCGCTTGACCGATGTGGCGGGCACCCAGACCTGGTTTTGATCGGGGCTCTGCATCTGCGCTGACAAACCGTCCTGTGTGTTCACAATCTTGAATAGGATGCGCAGCTGGATGGTACCTGCATCCAGCATGCCCGCCCAGGTTCCGTCGATATCCGACGGCGGCGCAGGCTTGGGAGGGGGCGGCGGCGCGACCTCTGCCGCCGTTGCGCGCTTGAAGTTCAGCTCAAGCGGCGTTCCCTGCGACCAGGTGCCGTCGATTTCGGTGCCGTCCTTATTCACTGTGCCCGTATAAGTCCCATGGACGGCGTCCACCGTCATGTCGAACTTCGAGTCCTTCAGCGAAATTGCACTGACCGGGATGCCATACGCACTCTGGTCAAGACTGTCGAGAGTGCCCGTCAGCGTGCCATCGTTATTGGCTTTGATGTGCAGGGCGAGACGCAGCTGCGCGCCCCCCGCTTGTAACGTGCCTTTCCAGTCGCCCGCCACTGGCGCCTGCGCCCGGCCCACGGGAGCAAGGATCGCGGCCAATCCCACAAGCAATGCCCAGGGAAAAATCTTGGAACCTTTCATCGTTTCCCCCTTGCGTGGAACATGCTAGCAGAGAGCTGCGCTCGCCGGCTCTGCGCCCCGTCACTTGCCTCCGTCGCCTCCCGCCCGCTAAAGTGGCAACCTAGGCCTCGCGCGCAAGTGCCGTTGCCCCAGCGGCCCGCGTAGCGTATCCAACTTGCCTCGCTAAAGGACTGTACATGTCTACGTTGCCCGTCTCCGGCGTCGCCAACCTCGACATCGATTCCACGCTGCGCGAGAACCGTGTCTTTCCGCCGCCTAAGGAGTTCAGCGCCAAGGCCAGGATCAAGAGCCTGGAAGAATACGAGGCTCTCTACAAGCAATCCATCGAGGATCCCGAAAAGTTCTGGGCCGAAGCGGCACGCGAACTGCACTGGTTCAAGCCATGGGACAAGGTGCTGGAGTGGAATCTGCCGTGGGCCAAATGGTTCGTGGGCGGCAAAATCAACCTGTGCTACAACTGCGTCGACCGCCATGTAAGCGGCCAGCGCGCCAACAAAACGGCCATTATCTGGGAGGGCGAGCCGGGCGAAATTCGCCGTCTAACCTACGCCGAACTGCACGCAGAGGTGCAGAAATTCGCCAGCGCGCTCAAGTCGCTGGGCATCCAAAAGGGCGACCGCGTGGCCGTGTACATGGGTATGACTCCGGAGCTGGCCATTGCACTGCTGGCCTGCGCGCGCATCGGCGCGGTGCACTCCGTCATCTTTGGCGGATTCGCCGCCAACGCCATCGCCGACCGCGTAGCCGATTGCAGCTGCGTCGCCATCATCACCCAGGACACCAGCTATCGCCGCGGCAACGAGATCAAGCTGAAAGCAACGGTGGACGAAGCCATGCCCGCCTGCCCCACGGTGAAGCACGTGGTGGTATATAAGCGCACCGGCACGCCGGTGAACATGGTGGCGGGCCGCGACCACTGGTGGCACGAGCTGGTAGCCAAAGCCGCGGCTGCCTGCGCCGCGGAGCCCATGGACTCAGAGGATCCGCTCTACATCCTGTACACGTCGGGCTCCACAGGAAAACCGAAGGGTTTGCTGCACACCACGGGCGGCTACGCGGTGCAGACCTACCTGACCACGCGCTACGTTTTCGACATCCGCGACGAGGATATTTATTGGTGCACAGCCGATATCGGGTGGGTAACGGGCCACTCGTACGTGGTCTATGGGCCGCTGCAAAATGGCGCCACCGTGCTGATGTACGAGGGCGCACCCAACTGGCCCGACTTTTCGAGATTCTGGAAGCTGATCGACGACCACAAGGTGACCATCTTCTACACCGCGCCCACCGCCATTCGCGCCTTCATCAAGTGGGGCGATCAATTTGTCGACAAATACAAGCTCGACTCGCTGCGGCTGCTGGGCACTGTGGGCGAGCCCATCAACCCTGAAGCCTGGATGTGGTACCGCGAGAAGATCGGGCATAATCGCTGCCCCATCGTCGACACCTGGTGGCAGACCGAGACCGGGGCCATCATGATTACACCGCTTCCCGGCGCCGTCGCCACCAAGCCCGGTTCAGCGACGCGGCCATTTTTCGGCATGCAGCCGGAAGTGGTCACGCGCCCCGACGCCGAAGGCCGCTATCATGCCGTTCCTGCCGGCCACGGCGGCCTGCTGGTCATTCGCAAGCCGTGGCCATCTATGGCGCGGACCATCTACGGCGATCCCGAGCGCTACCAGAAGACCTACTGGAGCGACGTTCCCGGCTGCTACTTTACCGGCGACGGCGCGCGCCAGGACGCCGATGGCTACTACTGGCTCATGGGCCGGGTCGACGATGTGATCAATGTGAGCGGCCACCGCCTGGGAACGATGGAAGTGGAATCGGCGCTGGTGGCTCATCCCAAGGTGGCCGAGGCCGCGGTGGTGGGCAGGCCCGACGATCTGAAAGGTCAGGCCATTGCGGCCTTCGTAACGCTCGAAAGCGGCAACCAGCCCTCCGACGCGCTCAAGGATGAGTTGCGCAAGTGGGTCGCGAAGGAGATCGGCTCGCTGGCGCGGCCCGACGATATTCGCTTCACCGAGGCTCTGCCCAAGACACGCAGCGGCAAAATCATGCGCCGGCTGCTGCGCGAGCTGGCCACCCACGGCGAAGTGAAAGGCGACGTGACCACGCTCGAAGACTTCACCGTCATCGCCAAGCTGCGCGAAGCGGAAGAAGGGTAGGTTGGCCGGCTATGCGTCAGCTCGTTTACGGGGTGGCCGCGAGTCTCGACGGATTCATTGCCGGACCAAAGGGGGAGTACGACTGGATTTTTCCCGACTCAGGCATCGATTTTCGAGCGATATACAGCAAGTTCGACACGGCGCTGATGGGCCGCCGCACTTACGAGGTGGCAAAAACCCGCGGCGATCTGTTGAAGGGCATGGGGATGCGCATCGTGGTCGTCTCTACCACCCTCGGTGCGGCGACCGCTCCCGGCATTAGGGTGATCAATCGCGATGTAGCTCAGGTGGTCCGCGCACTCAAAGCAGAGTCAGGCAGAGATATTTGGCTTATGGGCGGCGGCGTGCTGTTTCGCAGTCTGCTCGATTCAAGGCTCGTGGACACGATTGACGTCTCGGTTTTCCCCGTCCTGCTTGCAGCGGGAACACCGCTTTTGCCTGAGGGAAGCCGCGTGCGCCTCAGATTGAACAGCAACAGCCCACTCAAGAGCGGCGTGCTGATGCTGAGGTACGCAGTCGAACCGCAGCCGGTGTAATTGCCAGACGGCACGAAGCGAATGGTGGCTGGCGCGCCAGTCGCAAACGGCGGCCCAGGTTTCCCAAATCGCCACCCGGACCAACAACGAGATCTCCAACATCATCATGGGAGGCTGGGACATACGGAATGGCTACGTCCACACGTATGTCGATCCTCGCACCGGAACCGAATACGAGGTTCCCCACGATGTCAGTTACAACTACTACTGGATCGATTCGAGCGGCAACGTGGTGGGTTCGAACTCGTCCACACCGTCCGGCTTCGGGTACACACGTCTGAATACCGCTCCGTAGAGCAAATTCTCCGGCGAGCGCACTTCGAGTTCCCGAACTGAATTCGTTTCCCGGATTTGCGCTCGAGCTGGTTGCAGCAAGGCGCCGACTCTCTTGGCCCGTAATCTTCGCTGTGCTTTTTGCCGTCCATTCCGACGTGAGTGCCGCAGTCGAAGTCCGCTTTCGTTGCCCCTGTTGTGGATACAAAACTCTCAAAGCGCCCGGGGCGTTGCAGCTGTGTCCCGTGTGCTGGTGGGAGGATGACGGGCAGGAAGACGAAGACGCCTCGGAGGTGCGACTCACCGTGAACGGCCAACTGAGCCTGAATGATGCCCGCACATATTACATGCAATGCGGCGCCGCCCACCCGCGCTTTCTTCCTTACGTTCGTAAGCCGAATCCCGACGAAAAGTAACGTGCCTTCGCCGGTCCCTCTGCCGCAGGGCGGTTTGACCCGCCCGCGCAAAGCCACATACCATAAGACGAGGTATTCCCCCGGCCAATCGGCGCTGAGTTCTCTCCTGACAGCAGCCCATGGCTGCTACCCCATCGGCGCACGCGCCCGGAAGGTATTACGTTGACTCCCAGCAGCACCCTCGAAGGCAATCCTCAAACCAGCGGACCCCAGGGCGAGCCCGATCACCCCGAAGAACAGCACGCGCATGGCCCGGTTCTGAACCCCGAGTGCACTCGCGAGCTGGTGATCGACGTGCCTGCCGAAGAAGTATCCAAGGCTTGGCAAAGAGTGGCTGCGGAATACCGCAAATACGCCAAGATTCCCGGATTCAGAGCCGGCAAGGTGCCGGAATCGGTGATCCGGCGCCGCTTCGGCGCCGACATCCGTAAGGAAGTGATCGACAGACTGCTTCCCGAGCGCTTCAACAAAGGAGTCGCCGAGCTGGGAATTCGACCGGTGGGCCAGCCACAGGTGACTGAGCTGACCGTCGAAGAAGGCTCTCCGCTCCACGTCAAGGCCGTCTTCGAATATATTCCGGCGTTTTCCATCGACGGCTACAAGGATGTGAAAGTCCCCAAACCTCCCGTCGAAATCACTGAAGAAGAGTTCCAGCAGGAGATGAAGCACCTGCGCGAGTCGCGCGCCGTGATTGAGCCGGTTGAGGAAGATCGGCCGCTCGGCGACGGCGACTGGGCGCAGATCAGCTATAAAGGGCAGATTGCGCCGGAGCCGGCCGCGCCCCCGGCCGAGGGGGCGGATGCGGAGTCCGCGCCCGCAGAGCCCAGGCCCATTTCCGGCGAAGACACGCTGGTTGAAATCGGCGGCGAAGACACCGTGGAAGCTTTTAATAACGCGCTGCGCGGCGCCAAGCCCGGCCAGGAGCTGAAGGTCGAAGTGATTTATCCCGCCGATTACGCCGAAGCGCGGCTGGCCGGCAAGACAGTGGCCTACGACGTGACGGTGAAGGCGATCAAGAGGCGCACGCTGCCCGAGCTGAACGACGATTCCGCCAAGGAACTCGGCCATTACGAAAGTTTTGCCGATCTTGAGAAGAGCGTGCGCGAATATCTGGCCGCACGCAAGCGGCGCAGCGTGGAGGGCGAGACCAAGGACCGTCTGATGGCGGCCCTGGCAGAGCGGTATACCTTCCCGATTCCGGAATCGATGGTGCAAGATCAAATCGACACGCGGCTCGAACGTGGATTGCGTGCCCTGGCCGCACAAGGCATGCAGGCCGAGCAGATGCGCAAGCTCGACTTCACGCGTCTGCGCGCGGCCCAGCGCGACGGGGCCCTTGCCGAAGTGAAGGCCAACCTCCTGCTCGATCGCATCGCCGGCGAAGAAAATATCACCGTGAGCGACGAGGATCTGGACAAGGAATTGCAATTGGCTGCTCTCCAGTCCCGCGAGCCGCTCGATGCCCTGAAAGCGCGATTGACCAAGGACGGAGGAATAGCTAAGATCAGGGAACAACTGCGACGTGAAAAGACTGCTTCGACTTTGTACGAACGCCTGCCCGGATGAGGAAATGCGAGCGGCAGACTCCTCCCCGGGGTTCGCGCATGGAGAAACAAGCACGGCTAACTAAGAGCTGAAAGGCGAACAGCTAGGAGCTAAGAAAAGAATGGCATTGGTTCCCATGGTGGTTGAGCAGACGAGCCGGGGCGAGCGCGCCTACGATATTTATTCCCGTCTGCTGCGCGACAACATTATCTTTCTTGGTACGCCCATCGACGATCAGGTGGCCAATCTCGTGGTCGCCCAGATGCTCTTTCTGCAGGGCGAGGACCCCGAAAAGGACGTTTCGCTGTATATCAATTCTCCGGGCGGCTCCATTACCTCGGGACTCGCCATCTACGACACGATGCAGTTCATCAAGAACAACGTGGTGACCTACTGCATCGGGCAGGCCGCCAGCATGGGCGCCTTTCTGCTTTTGGCCGGCGCCAAGGGCAAGCGCTTCGCGCTACCCAACTCGCGTATCCTCATTCATCAGCCTTCGATGGGAGGCTTGAGCGGCCAGGCGACCGACATCGACATTCACGCGCGTGAAATCCTGCGCATCCGCGAAATCACCAACAACCTGATCGCCCGGCACACCGGGCAGCCCCTCGAACGGATCGAGCGCGACGTGGAGAGGGACTTCATTATGAACGCGCAACAAGCCAAGGAATACGGGATTGTGGACGAAATCATCGACCGGCCGCTCCGGTAGCCGGAATTCGTTAAGTAGTGGTACCATCTCGTCCATAGGGAGAAAACAATGAAAACGCGCACCGGGCCTGAAGAAGCTTTGCGCTGTTCGTTCTGCCATAAGTCGCAGGACGCGGTCGCCAAGCTGATCTCATCGCCCAGCGATTATCCACGGGCTTACATATGTGACGAATGCGTGGCCGTCTGCAATTCCATCCTCGAAGACGACCGCGGCGGCGAAGTTCCCGCCACCACCGCAGGCCATCTCCCTAAGCCCACCGAGGTCAAGAGTTTTCTCGACGAATACGTCATTGGCCAGGACCAAACCAAGAAGAAGCTTGCTGTCGCCGTTTACAACCACTACAAGCGCATCCAGATGAATCGCTCGCGGTCAGGCGAAGTGGAGCTGACCAAGTCCAACATTCTGCTCATCGGCCCCACCGGCTCAGGCAAGACGCTGCTGGCGCACACGCTGGCCAAGATGCTCGACGTTCCCTTCGCCATTGTGGACGCTACCACGCTGACCGAGGCAGGCTACGTGGGCGAGGACGTGGAGAATATCATTCTCAAGCTCTTGCAGGCCGCCGACGGCGACGTCAATCGGGCCCAGCAAGGAATCATCTACATCGACGAAATAGACAAGATCGGCCGCAAGGACGAGAACCCCTCCATCACCCGCGACGTGAGCGGCGAGGGCGTGCAGCAGGCGCTGCTCAAGATCTTGGAAGGCACCGTGGCCAACGTGCCGCCACAGGGCGGCCGCAAGCACCCGCACCAGGAGTTCACCGCGGTCGACACCACCAACATTCTGTTCATTTGCGGCGGGGCCTTTGTCGGCCTCGAGCGCGTTGTCGGCCGCCGCGTAGGCAAGAAAGCTCTCGGCTTCAGGACCGTAGATGCCGAAGCCGACCAGGCCACCTCGCGCTCGCATCGCGACACCGAATTGTTGCGCCAGACCGAGCCGCAGGATCTGATCAAGTACGGCCTGATTCCGGAGTTCGTCGGCCGCCTGCCCGTGGTGGGCGTGCTCGACGAGCTCGACGAAGCCGCGTTGATCGAGATTCTCACCAAGCCGCGCAACGCCATCCTCAAGCAGTACCAGCGCCTCTTCGAGTACGAGAATGTACGCCTGCACTTTACGCAGGAGGCTGCCTGTGCTGTTGCTCGCGAGGCTATGGCGCGCAAGGTGGGCGCCCGCGGATTGCGCATGATCCTTGAGGAGCTCATGCTCGACCTCATGTATCACCTGCCCTCGAACAAGCGCGTGCGCGACCTTGAAATTACCAAGGACATGGTGGAGCGGCGTGACCTGTCGCTGTGTTTGCTGGAAAAAGCCGGCTAAGTCTGTGTCCAGCTTTTTCTCAGGAGCCCCTTTTACCGTGTGGTGGAAGGGGCTTTTGAGCGTATGCAGTTCCCTTGGTGCATGACTTTAGTCATGCAGAAAATTGCACACACGGGCCATTGTCCGGATCAGCGCCATGGAATTCGTTGCCTCGTTCCCTTGTCGACAGCTTCGCTGTACAATCCCTCTATGACACGCGACCCGCTCCGCAGCCGGGGCGGACTGTTGCGTGGCCATTTTCGTAAATGGTGAACAGATGACCACGACCCGCGAGAAGAACGAGCCGCGCAAGCTGCCCATGATGCCCATCCGCGACATGGTCATCTTCCCCTACATGATGACGCCCTTTGTGGTGGGCCGCGAGTCGAGCGTGCGCGCCCTGGAGGAAGCTCTCAATGGCGACCGCAAGATTTTTCTCGCCACGCAGCATGATGCCTCGATCGACGAACCGCGCGCCAAAGACATCTATCAGGTGGGCTGCATCTGCAACATCGTTCAGAGCGTGAAGATGCCCGATGGCAACATCAAGGTCCTGGTCGAAGGCGTAGAGCGCGCCAAGTCCGTCGATGTCTCCGATCGTGACGGCTTTTTTGTAGCCACAGTGCGCATGGGCAAGCGCGAGTTCGAGATGAGCCCTGCTGTCGAGCAACTGATGCAGCGCGTGACCACGCTGTTTGAGAATTACGTCAAGCTACAACAGTCGCTTAATTACGAAACCATCATCGCCACCGTCCGCCTGGACGAGCCTGCCAAGCTTTCCGATGTAATCGCCTCGAACTTGCAGATCGGCATCGAGGAGAAGCAGGAGCTGCTGGCCATTTTCGATCCGGCCGCACGACTGGCCCGGCTGGCCGACGTGCTCGACATCGAGATCGAGAAACTCGACCTGGATCGCAATATTCAGTCGCGTGTAAAGCGCCAGATGGAGCGCGCGCAGAAAGAGTACTACCTCAACGAGAAGATCAAGGCCATCCAGAAAGAGCTCGGCCGCGGCGAAAAGAGCGAGTTTGACGAGCTGCGCAAGAAGATCGAGGGCGCGGGCATGCCTAAGGACGTGCTCGACAAGTGCATTCAGGAGCTCAAGAAGCTCGAGGCCATGCCGCCCATGTCGGCCGAATCGACGGTCAGCCGGAATTACATCGACTGGCTGCTGGCCGTGCCTTGGCGCAAGCGTTCCAAAGAAACCCGTTCCATCGATTATGCCGAGAAGGTTCTGAACACCGACCACTACGGCCTGGAAAAGATCAAGGAGCGCATCCTGGAATTCCTTGCCGTGCGCCAGCTGGTAAAGAACCCGAAGGGTTCGATTCTCTGCTTCGTGGGCCCTCCCGGCGTGGGCAAAACTTCGCTGGGCATGTCCATCGCCAAGGCAACGGGACGCAAATTCGTGCGCCTGTCGTTGGGCGGCGTGCGCGACGAAGCCGAGATTCGCGGCCATCGCCGCACCTATATCGGCGCCATGCCCGGCCAGATCATCCAGCACATGAAGCGCGCGGGCACCAAGAATCCGGTGTTCCTGCTCGATGAGGTCGACAAGATTTCGTCCGATTTCCGCGGCGATCCGGCGTCAGCGCTGCTCGAGGTGCTCGACCCCGAACAGAACGTAACCTTCCAGGATCACTATCTCGACGTCGATTACGATCTTTCGCAGGTGCTGTTCGTGGCCACGGCCAACGTGCTGCACACGATTCCGCCCGCGCTGCAGGATCGCATGGAGATTCTCCGCCTGCAGGGCTACACCGAGCCGGAAAAGCTGGAGATCGCGCGCCAGTATCTGATCAAGAAGCAGCGCGAGCAGACCGGCCTAAGCGACAAGAATATCGTCTTTACTGACGATGCCGTGCTTGAGATCATCCGCTTCTACACGCGCGAGGCGGGCGTGCGTAACCTGGAGCGCGAAATCGGCAACGTGTGCCGCAAGGTGGCGCGCAAGGTAGTCAAGAGCGGCTCCAAGCACAAAGAAGAGGTCACCGCGCAGAACATCGGCGAGTTTCTGGGCGTGCCCAAGTTCCGCGATTCTGAGGCGCACGAAAAGAGCGAGGTGGGCCTGGTGACGGGCTTGGCGTGGACCGAAGTGGGCGGCAGCATCCTCACGACCGAGGTGCAAGTGCTCGACGGCAAGGGAAAGATGACCGTCACGGGCCAGCTGGGCGACGTGATGCAGGAGTCGGCACAGGCGGCGCTAGCCTACATCCGCAGCAAAGCGCAGGCGTTGGGTCTTACACGCGAGTTTTATCGCAACGTCGACCTGCACCTGCACGTGCCCGAGGGCGCGATCCCCAAGGACGGTCCATCGGCGGGCATCACCATGGCGACAGCGCTGGCCAGCGCATTGGCCAAAATTCCTGTTCGCCGCGACATCGCCATGACGGGCGAGATTACGCTGCGGGGCAAGGTGCTGGCCATCGGGGGCTTGAAAGAAAAACTGCTGGCGGCTCTGCGCGCCGGCATCTTTGAGACCATTCTGCCCCGCGCCAACGAGAAGGATCTCTCCGAGCTGCCCGACAACATCAAGAACGCCATGAAACTGCACTTTGTCGACAACATGGACGAGGTGCTGACGCTGGCGCTGGAGCGCCCGCTGCCTGCCGCCGCGCTTCCCGCCGAAACCGAAACTCTGGCCGCCGTCCCGCCGGCGGAGGTGACAGGGAATCTTCCTGCACCGCAATAATTGCGCAAGAGCCCACGCCCAATATCGCTGCGCACCTGGCGGCGAGCCCCTTGAATAACGGACTTACTCGTAGTACGTAGCTGTAGTCGTGTCGGTCTCCCAAATCGTGCAGTCCTTCACGCGCACACGGCCCGCGGTCATTCCCTTGAGCTGCTGGTTGGTCTGGTCATAGAAGTATTTGGCGATGTTTTCGGCGGAGGGATTGAGAGTGGTGAACGGCTCCAGATCGTTGAGCATCTGGTGGTCGATACGCTCGATCAGCGGGCGAAGCACCTGCTTCAGCAGCCTGAAGTCGAGGAGCAGGCCGGCCTCGTCCAGCACTTCGCCGGCCAGCGTCACGCGCACCCTGTAGTTGTGGCCGTGCGGATTCTCGCATTTGCCTTTGTAATTGCGCAGATAGTGCCCGGACGAAAAATCTGCCTCCACGGTAACTTCGTACATCGGTTTCTGCTCGATTCTTTGCGGGGAAGCGCCCCTCTCCACATTTTAGTTCCTCTCGCCGCGCCGCCTTCGCCTTGCCGCACGCCGCGCTTCGTCACTGTGCCGGTCGACCTGCTCAAAAAGATTGCTCAACACGCCGACCAGCGCAGACCCCAGCCCGGCCAGTGCCAGAATCAACGCCGTGGTGCGCCAGAGCGTGCCATTGGCGGGCAGCCCGGGCTGAAAACTTGACGGCACCAGCGCCATGCCGCCTGAGAGAACCGCAAACAAACCGAGCGTGGCGGCCAGTATGTAGAAATTGCGCGACATACCCATCAAACCGAGTTTGACCAACTAAGCCTGAAGTGATTCTAGGCCAGCCGCGTTCACGCGAAAAGATCGGCTGTATCCGCCACACTAACTCCTGCTCGATTGAACTCGCTTTCGATTGCCGCCACCGATCCCTTTAGGTCGATGGCCCGGCATGCATCGCGCAGCACGAATGCCGGAAGTCCGAGCCGGCGCGCGTCCAACGCGGAGTAGCCCACGCAATAGTCGTAGGCCAGGCCGGCCAAAAAGATGCGGCTGAGCCCACGCTCGTGCAAATAGCCGGCGAGGCCGGTGGGCGTGGTGCGGTCGTTCTCGAAAAATGCGGAATACGAATCGATCTGCGGACGAAAGCCTTTGCGCAGCACAAGCTCGGCCTGCGGCAAGTGCAAAGCGGGATGAAATTCTGCTCCAGCGCTGCCTTGCACGCAATGCGGCGGCCACAGCGTCTGCGCTCCATAACCAAGCTCGACGGAATCGAAGGGCTTCTTGCCCGTATGCGAAGTGGCAAACGAAGTGTGGTTTGCCGGGTGCCAGTCCTGGGTGAGGACGATGTGCTCAAACTCCGGCGCAATGCGGAGAATGGGCGCGATCACCTCGTCGCCGCCCGGCACGGCCAGCGCGCCGCCCGGGCAGAAATCGTTTTGCACGTCGATCACGAGCAGAACGTCGTGCGTGTCAATCTGCATGGCAGTTCCTTGGGGCCTTGGCAACCGTCCCGATTATGCCAGAAGAACCTCAATGCCGCTTTGGCGCAGCAGAGCTGCGTGCTCGGGGCTCAACCCCGCATCAGATACCACGATGTGCGCGGCGCTGAGCGGAGCCACCGGGATCATGGCGCGGCGTCCGAACTTGGAGTGGTCGGCCACGATGATGACGCGGCTGGCAACCTCGATCATTCTTTGCTCGGAGCCTACTACGAGTGTGTTGTTGTTGCTGAATCCGGTCTCGGTAATGCCGCCGATGCCCATGATCACAGTGTCAGCGCGGATCGCGCCGAGCATCTGCTCGCAAAATGGGCCGAGCATCACGCGCAGCCGCGGATCGAGATATCCGCCAGTCAGCGTCAGCTCGATGTTGCGAAGCGTCTCCAGGCTTTCGGCAATGGGCAGCGAGTTGGTGACGATGTGCAGCGATTTTGCGGCCAACTCGCGCGCCACCGCAGCCACCGTGGAACCGCCGTCGAGAATCACGGTTTGCCCATCCTCGATCAGGCTCGCCGTCAATCTGCTGATGCGATCTTTTTCGCCGCTCAGGCGTACGCTCTCGGCCGCGTAATCGAAGGCGCGATTGGGCGCCGGCTGCACGCCCACCGCACCGCCGTACACGCGCTTCAGTACACCTTCGTTTTCCAGGGCGTCCAGATCGCGCCGTACGCTGGACTCCGACGCCTCCAGCTCGCGACAAAGTGTCTCCGAGTCGATGAAGTCGCGGGTCTCGAACATCTGGCGGATTCTGATTTGCCGTTCGGCTGCCTTCATCATGTGTCTGCGGCGCGCCAGCCACTTCGCCCCGCGCCCCTGGTCCTGTGTTCCTGCTCCTCGGTCCCTGTTATTTCCCAATCGCTTCCATCACCGCGTCTGTCACTGACCTGACCAGCGCATCCAGATCCGCGTGCGATCCCAGAGCGCCAACGGTGTTGTCATTGTTGGTGCAGCCATCGCATGGAGTCGGCTCCAGCGCGATCGAACTCGGAATTTCGAGATCGGATAACTGGCACTCCTTCATGCGCGATGTATCAAAACGAATATCCGGCAGGCCGAGCTTCTTCTTCAGCTCGAGCAGGTCGGTCCCTTGCTCTTCTGAAATGCGCGCGATGGGCACACCCAGCTGCGCAGCCAGCATCAGAGTCCAGCAGTACGTTTCAAGCACCTCGGCGTACCACTCGGCATGCGTCACGGTGTCGGCCCAGCAAATGATGCCGTGATTCGCCAGCAGCACCGTGTTGTGATCCTTCACGTACGGCAGAACCGTCTCGGCAAACGCCTTTGTGCCCGGTGTTTCGTAGGGCGAGATAGCAACCTTGCCCACAAACACCTCGAATTCCGGAATAATCATGTTCGGCGGCACACGGCCGGTGATTGCGTACGCCGTGGCATGCGGCGGATGGCAATGCACCGCCGCCCTCGCCTCGGGCACCGCTTTGAAAATCTCCAGGTGCAGCAGAAGCTCGCTGGTACGCGGCTTGGGGCCGGCGATCTGGTTGCCTTCGAGATCGGTAAGACAGATATCCTCCGGCGTCAGATCGTATTTGCTCACCAGTGTCGGAGTGCAAAGAACTTCGTTTGGCCCAATGCGATAAGTAATATTGCCGCCGTTACCGTCGACAAACTGCCGCAACCATAGCTTGCGGCCCACAGTGCAGATTTCCTTCTTGATGGCTTCGGCTTCGGGTGTGGAATACAGGCGCGCATTCGGCGTGCGGCCTTCATGCGCGCTTGCGTCCGCAGCCGGATTGGCATTAGTCCTGGCTCCCGTTTCCCGGCCGCTCATCACCAGCTCGATGCCGTGCTGCTGCAGGAAATCGCGGGCCGAGGGCGTTACCACGCAATTTGCGGCGGCCACAATGCTCGTGGCGCCAGCCGCCAACGCGTCCTGCGCATCGCGCATCGCCAGCAGCCTGCGGCCTGCAAGATCGATGCTTTTCCCCGCGTTCCTCAATGCCGCACCTCAGATCCCATCCAGCCCTTGCGTTACCTCAATCCTGTCCACGATCAGCGCCAGGTACGCATCCACGGGCACCGGCGTAGGCCAGAACGGATTCGACGCCTCGCGCCCTTCGGTAAACGCAACCATCTGTCCCGTCGCCGCGCCCAATTCGTCCACAGCGATCAGCGCCTTGCCTCCGCCCTTGCCGTTCCCCGCGCGCAGATTCTGCATCGTCACCGGTTCCAGAATGGCAAACGTCCTCGAGTGGTACGACTCCACCGCCGGAGTCAGTGTTAAGTGCCCGCGAACGATGCCCAGTCTCATGCGGCGCTCCTCGATGCTTTGGGCGTCTGCACGGCGTCGACGATCCCTACCACCACCATGCGCGCCGGCGTGTTGTTTCCGAATCTCTCGCGCGCAATATCGCCGTCGGTCGAGATCATCACCGTGTTGCCCCGCGCGGCGCCCAGCCAATCCACGACCACGTTCGGCTCCTCAGCCACGCTTCCGTCGCGCTCGATGCGCCGCGCGACAAGAAACCGGCACGCATCCAGCGAAGGATGCTTCACTGTCGCCACCGCCGTGCCTTCAATCCTCGCCAAAAACATGGTCCTTCAGTCCGTCCCTCGTTTTTCCAATCCCTAATCCCTGCCTTTAAATGATTCTTAGCGCATTCCCAATCACCATCTGCCGCTCACGCGTGAATGTCATCGGGGTGGTGATGCCCTCACCTGTCGGCGTGGCCACAGTGTGGCTGAAATATCCCGGCCCGCCCACCCCAACGATGCGGGCGATGCTGCGTTTTGAATAAACAGCGTGGTGTTCATGGCGCGCGCCATGCTCGTCGCGGTGTCGACATTTTGCGTGTGAATGATGGCCGTGTGCCGGTATCCGTGCTCAGCCTTCACCGCGGCGGCAATTGCCGCATCCACGTCTCTCACGCGCACCACAGGAATGAACGGCATCATCTGCTCCTCCACGACGAAGGGATGGTTCTCCTCGGTCTCACCAAATAGCAGATCGGTTCCCGGCGGCGCCTGCACGCCGGCAGCGTTGGCAAGCACGGCTATGTCTTTGCCCACCAGATCCTTCTTCACATGCGCGCGGGCGCAGCCGCCTCCGCCGCCTTCAAACGTGAACGCAGCCTTGGTCAGCCGATCGATGGCTGCCGCATCCAGTTGATATGCGCCGGCTCGCTTCATGGCCGCGATAAACGCCTCTGCCACTGAAGCCACCACAAAGACTTCTTTCTCGCCGATGCACAGCAAATTGTTGTCGAAGGCCGCGCCTTCGATGATGCAGCGCGCCGCCCGATCCAGGTCCGCCGTCTCGTCCACCACCACCGGGGGATTGCCCGGGCCGCCGGCAATGACGCGCTTGCCTGACTGCGCTGCAGCCTTCACCACCGCCGAGCCGCCCGTAACCGTCAACAGCGCAACCTTGGGATGGTTGAAGATCTGGTCGGCGGCTTCGATGCTGGGCTCGGTGATGGTGGTCAGAACATTTGTTACGCCCAGCTCGCGCTCAAACTCGCGATTCCACACCTGCAGCGCGTACTGCGCCACTTTGGCGCCTGAAGGATGCGGCCCGAAGACAGCGGTGTTGCCCGCGGCCAGAATGTTGATCGCATTCGAAGCCATCGTAGGCACCGAATGCGTGACGGGAAGCATCATGCCGATCACGCCCCACGGCGCGCGCTCGATGATGCACAAACCGGAGCGGTCGCTGCGTGCATCGCTGCGCATGGCGTCCACGCCCAGCACGAAGCGCATGTTCGTCAGTTTCAAAATTTTGTGATCGAGCCGGCCGACCTTGGTCTCGTCAAGCTCCATCTTTCCCAGCTCTTCCCGCCGGTCGTTGCAGATGCGCACAATAATGTCCGTCAGGCGTCCGCGCTCGGCCAGGCTCATGGCCGCAATCTTTTTCTGCGTCTCGAACGCAGCGCTTACAGCCTCGTCTACGGTGGCGAACACGCCGTCACGCGCGCTCGTGGTGCGGGCCGGAGGTGCTGCTCTCGCAGCAGGCGCGGCCTGCATCTGCACGCGCAGGCGCGCCACCACTTCCCTGGCAATCTCCGCGATGATCTGCGGCGACACTTGCTGTTGTGCCTGCATCTCGAAAACTCCCGAAACCGCTCTAGGGCTTCGCGACCATCGCGCCGCCTACTTCAATGGTGTCCACGATCCCAACGATCACTGCGTCGACGGGCGCATCCTTGGTTGTGGGTGTGAGGCGTGCGGAGCTGCCTTGCGTAAACAGCACGCACTCACCCGCACCGGCTCCCACGCTGTCCACAGCCACCACGGAACTGCCGGAAATCTCCAGCTTGCCTTCCTTGTTGATGTAGGGCTGGATCAGCAGCAGCTTCATGCCGCGGAACTTTTCAATTTTCTGCGTGGAGACCACGTTGCCAATGACTTTCGCTATGAACATGCCGGCTCCCTCTTTGCGCCGCAGCGCTCATCAATCGACACGCCGCCTTATTTCGGCAACACGGTTCCCAGCGTATCGTGGGGACGGGCGATCACGTGCACGCTTTGCACTTCGCCGGCTGCGCGCGCCGCCGCCGCCCCCGCGTCTACTGCCGCGCGCACGCTGCCCACGTCGCCGGTCACATAGACCGAGCACAGACCGCTGCCCACCTTGCTCCAGCCCGCATACTTCACGCTGGCCGCTTTCAGCATCGCGTCAGTCGCCTGCACCAGGGCCACCAGCCCCTTGGTCTCAATCATTCCCACTGCTTCATTCGCCATGTACCGTCTCCGAATTCCCTCAGGGGCCAAAGCCCGCCGAATTTTGAAGCCGACAGCCGCACGGCCGAAACCGTGCCCTTTTAAGACAGTTGGGCTTCGTCCTACTTCAACATCTGCTCCACGAGCGAGTCGTGGGGCCGCGGAATCACGTGCGACGACACCAACTCGCCCACCACCTTGGCCGCTGTCGCACCCGCATCCACCGCCGCACGCACTGAGCCCACGTCGCCGCGCACAATCGCGGTCACGTAGCCGCCGCCGATAGGCACCGTCTTCACCAATTCCACGCTGGCCGCTTTCACCATCGCGTCGCTCGCTTCCACCAGCCCAACCATCCCTCTGGTCTCAATCAACCCGATCGCTTGACTCATTTCGTCTCCTCGAATTGCAGCGATTAGCCATTAGCTTTTCGCTATTAGCTCCGTCGTGCTGCATTTGCCCGATTTGCCATCTCCGTGAAACGCTGGTGCTTTACCAACGCCCGTTGCAGCGTTGCCTGACCAAAAGCTAAGAGCCACCCTTTACTTCTTCGCCGCCGCTTTGCTGTTCTGCACAAACGACGGAAGCTCGTCGTGAGGCCGCGAGATGACTTGCACACTTACCACCTCGCCAATCCGCGACGCCGCTTCCGCGCCCGCGTCCGTTGCGGCCTTCACCGCCGCCACGTCTCCTTCCACGAATGCGGTCACCAGCCCCGCTCCCACGGTTTGCCAGCCCGCGAAAGTCACACTTGCCGATTTCAGCATGGCGTCAGTCGCCTCAAACAACGCGACCAGGCCTTTTGTCTCAACCATCCCAAGCGCTTGTTTCATCGCTTCCTCTCCTGTTGCATAGCATTCCAACGGTTATTCCTAATCGACTTGCGCCCTTTGCTCCCTTGCTCCCCGCTTCTACTTGAACAGCTCCACGTCCTTGGTCAGGTGCAGGCCGCAGGCGTTGGCCTCATCGGTGTCCATGTGCACATTCAGGCGCGAGCCGGAATCGATGCGCACGTGCACGTTGTTGAACGTCACGCCCGAAGGCCCGCCGACGCGCAGCTTCATCGTGTCGCCCTGCTTCACGCCGAAGTAGGCGGCCTCCTCGGGATTCATGTGCGCGTGGATGGCGGCGCGAATCAGGCCCTCCTTCAGCTCCACCACGCCCTTGGGACCGATAACGACCGCGCCCGGCGTGCCCTTCAGGTCGCCCGATAGCCGGACGGGGAGATCGTTGAGGCCCAGCATCATGGCATCGGAAAAGGCCAGTTCTACCTGCGACTGCTTCCGCATCGGCCCTAGAATGCGCAGGTTCGAAATGATGCGGCTGCGCGGCCCCACAATGGTCACCGTCTCCCTGGCCGCGTAAAAGCCTTCGTGGTAGAGCGGGCGCTCTACGGTAAGTTCAGAGCCGGGGCCGAACAGCACGTCCATATCTTCGCGGCACACATGCATGTGGCGTGATGAGGCCTGAACTACAAGCTCCGGCGTCCTACCCCTGTCGCCACGGCCGAGGAACTCCAGCGCTGCCTGGCGCACGATACGCTCCACTGTGGCCCTGTCAATCACCGGATTCGCTGCGCTTGCCATAACCACCCTGGTACGTGAATGAAGACTGTCATTTGTGGACGTTTTTGATTGAATTTGGATGATATAGCATTACATAGAGCCAAGTCAATCGTAAAAGATGGATGATTTTGATTGATATTTACAGGATTAAGCCATAATCTGGCATTTTCGAGGCAGGACCCATCGGTCGAATCTCTCTGAGCCCGATATCGAGGAGCTGGGCATTGTCGGCGCCGGAGGCGCGGGTTTTCCCGCGGCAGTCAAACTCATAAGGCAAGTTTCCATCTCCAGCCGTGTTGGAACGGCGATAGATATAGTGAGAGACATGTTGCGATCACTGAAGGGAATCGTGTGGTTGCTGTTTGCAGCCATCAGTTACCTGATCGTTGCTGAAGCCGTGCACCCATGGGTCAAGCTGCCGGGTGGCGGAAATATCCTTTTCACGCTGGTCTTTGTGCTTTTCTCCGTCTTACACTGCGCGGCGCTGGAGGGCGCGAAGCGGACGGCGATCTTCTTCTTTGAGTCCGCAATTGTGACGTATGTGATGGAGGAGGTCGGGGTGCGGACTGGATGGGTCTTTGGCGCCTATCACTACAGCGATTTGCTGGGGCCGAAGCTGGGCCATGTTCCCGTGCTGATTCCGCTGGGCTGGTTCATGATGATATACCCATCCTGGATGGTGGCGCGGGTCCTGATGCAGGGATTGAACAGGCGGTCGGCGTTGGGAATTGTGCTGCAGGCAGCGGTTGCCGCAGTTACGATGACCGCGTGGGATGTGGTGATGGATCCCGGGATGGCCGCGGGCGGCAACTGGGTGTGGGAGAACGGCGGAGCCTACTACGGTGTGCCCCGTCATAACTACCCGGGCTGGCTGATGACGACGTTTCTTGTTTACCTGATCGCGGCCTTCCTATGGAAAACACCGGACGGCAACGACGCGAAGGAACGCTGGTTCCAGCTACTGCCCGTGATTGTTTACGCGCTTTTCGCCGCGCGCTACGTAACATACAACCGCTTTGTCGCCTTGCAAATGGTGGCAGTTTTCACGATGGGACTGCCGTCTCTGTTGGCTCTGACAAGGGCGCTTCTGGCTCCAAAGTGTGAGACCAAAGATTCGGTGCTCCTCTAGGCGGCAGATTGTGGCTTCGGACACAGCAACTCAGGAATCGCGATAGCGAA